>JAZOAX010000126.1:0-2965 GCA_045595685.1 Acutalibacteraceae bacterium | reverse complement strand
AAAAAAAGTAACAACTTTTTTCACAAAATAATTGTACACATTTTATGAACGAAGGTGAATAAAGAAAAACCGATAAACCACGGGAGTTTATCGGTTTTTAATTTATTCTTCGGGTTGTGAAGCACCCTGTGTATCAGGTACGGGTTTTGCATCATCATTGATATTGGGAATCAGATCAACACTGCCCGATTCGTTGATATCATCTTTGATGATTCTGTATACCGTTGACGCCAGAGGTACGCCGAGAAACATACCCATAACGCCGAACACTCCGCCGCCAACTGTAACTGCGGCAAGCACCCAGATACTCGGAAGTCCCATTGATGAGCCTACAACTCTGGGATAAATCAGGTCGCCTTCAATCTGCTGAAGAAGTACGATGAAAATGAGGAATATAAGCGCTTTTGTGGGTGACTCCATAAGAATAAGGAATGCACCGATACCGCCGCCGATAAAGGCACCGACAACGGGGATAAAAGCACTTACGGCTGTTACTGCACCAATCATTGCTGCATAGGGAAGACGCAGAATAAGCATACCTACGGTGCATAAAAGTCCGAGAATTACGGCTTCGGTGCACTGTGCAACAATAAATTTGTGGAAAGAATTATCGGCAACTGATGCAACATATGTGATTTTTTCCATAAATCTTGTGGGCACATAGTGTCTGAGAACTCTTTTCAGTTGTGAGCCGAGTTTTTCCTTGCCCGAAAGTATATAAACGGCAACAATAACTGCAAGAACTGCCGTTGTAACACCCGATACCACTGAAGAAACTGCTCCTGCAACCACCGTCATCACACTGCCGACACCTGAGGTGATGGTTTTGATGTTTTCGGTAATTTTGGTTTTCCAGTCAATTTCCGAAAGGGTTTCAATGATATCCTCGGGCACAAAATCATACTCACCGAGTTTTTCAACAACTGCGCTTATAAATGCAGGTACTTCTGCAACAAGAAGTTTGATACAGGACACAAGCTGAGGCACAACAAGTGCAACCACAAGTCCCACTACTGCAACCAATGTGAAAATTGCAAGAACTATGCTCATTCCCCTTTTGCTTTTGAGCACAATGGCTTTTTGTGATTTCGGGAAATAATGCTTTTCATAAAAACTTGTGATAATGTTAAGAGGATATGCCACAACTGCACCTATTACAAGGGGCATCACTGCACCGATAACGGTTTTGATTAAGCCTGCCGTCTGTGACCAGTAATGTATGAACAGATAAACAGCAATAACCGTTATTGCAATTTTTGCGCAACTTTTAAAATCAACCTTTTTCATTCAAGGTGCTCCTTAGGTTTGAAAAGTCTTGTTTTATATTCTTGCAACGCCGCTGTCTCTTGCTGCCTTTGCTACTGCTGCGGCAACTGTGGGGCCGACTCTTTCGTCAAATGCTGCGGGAAGAATATAGTCGGATCTGAGTTCTTCGTCTGAAACCAAAGATGCAATAGCCTGGGCGGCTGCCATCTTCATTTCTTCGTTGATATCACTTGCTCTTACATCAAGAGTACCGCGGAAAATGCCGGGGAATGCAAGAACATTATTAATCTGGTTGGGGAAGTCACTTCTGCCGGTACCGACAACAAGGGCACCTGCTGCAAGTGCTTCATCAGGCATAATTTCAGGTGTGGGGTTTGCCATGGGGAATACGATAGGATCTTTTGCCATTGAACGCACCATATCCTGACTTACGCAGCCGGGAGCAGAAACACCGATGAAGATGTCTGCACCTTTAAGGGCATCTGCAAGTGTGCCTGTTTTGCCTGATTTGTTTGAGAAAGATGCAAGTTCTTTCTTTGCGGGATCGTTTTCAATGCCTTCTCTGTTTTTGTGAACAACACCTTTTCTGTCGCACATAATAACATCTTTGATGCCCATTGCAAGAAAGAGTTTTGCAATTGCAACACCTGCTGCACCTGCACCGTTGAACACTGCAACACAGTCTTCAATTTTCTTGCCTGAAAGTTTAAGTGCATTGATAAGAGCTGCTGAGCAGACAACTGCTGTGCCGTGCTGATCATCGTGGAAAATGGGGATATCTGTTTTTTCTTTGAGTTTTCTTTCAATTTCGAAGCAACGTGGTGCACCGATATCTTCAAGGTTAACACCGCCGAAAGAGCCTGAAATGAGAGCGATTGTGTCAACGATTGTGTCAACATCTTTGCTCTTTATGCAAAGAGGAATTGCGTCAACGTCGCCGAATTCCTTGAAAAGCACACATTTGCCTTCCATAACGGGCATACCTGCTTCGGGGCCGATATCACCAAGGCCGAGAACTGCGGTACCGTCGGTTACAACGGCAATAGTGTTCCAGCGGCGTGTGAGTTCGTATGATTTGTTTATATCTTTCTGAATTTCAAGGCAGGGCTGTGCAACACCGGGTGTATATGCAAGAGAGAGTGCTTCCTTGTCTTTAACCTTTGCACGTGCAATAACTTCAATCTTACCTTTCCATTCACCGTGAAGTCTTAATGATTCTTTTGCGTAATCCATTTCTGTCACCTTTTCTCCTTATAGTTATAAAGCACACCAGCAAACGACTTGCATTAAGCCGTTTGCTGAACTGTTATTATATGATTATTTATCCCAGGGGAATGTATACTGTGTAAGACCGAGGTCTTCACGAACTTTGTTCATTTCTGCCTGAACTGATTCGTTGATGGGCACACCGCTGTCTTTTCTCTGAAGCCAGATTTCGTATTCCTTTTCACCTGCAGTGTAGATTCTTTCTTCACCGGGAGCCTTCTTTGATGCTCTCATTGAACGAAGGATATCGCCCGCCTTCTTTCTTGCAATTTCTTCACCCATAAAGTGATTTGTATCAATTGCAATGAAGAAGTGACCGAGGTGATAGGGGCGGATATTGCCGTTTTCATCCTTACCGTCAAGATCCTTGCCGTATGCGCCGTCCTGAAGAACTGATGAAAGGAATTCAACGAAGAGGGCAAAGCCATAGCCC
>JAZOAX010000125.1:0-2099 GCA_045595685.1 Acutalibacteraceae bacterium | reverse complement strand
CAAGCGGTCTTAGGAAGACAAATTATTGTGCCAACTCCTTGGCCCACAGAACGACATGGCTACGATCCGACTTGATTTTCCAAAAAACTCCGCGAGATTTATCCCAAGGTGCTCCCTGCAGGCGCAAATGCAGGTTACCTTACGGAAAAAGGCGCACTTATGCTTGATGAAAGCGGAGAATTTGCCGCAGGCGTACCCTTTGCTCCCTGTGAAGGCGATGCAGGTACGGGTATGACCGCAACAAACAGTGTAAGAGAAAGAACAGGCAATGTTTCTGCAGGCACATCTGTTTTTGCAATGCTTGTTCTCGAAAACAAACTTTCAAAGGTTTATCCCGAAATTGATATGGTAACAACCCCCACAGGCAAACCTGTTGCAATGGTACACTGCAACAACTGTACAAGTGATATCAATGCCTGGGGCAACCTTTTCACAGAATTTGCAAGGGCACTCGGCTCAGATATTTCAAAGGGCAAGGTTTTCGACCTTATGTATGAACTTGCAGGCAAGGGCGAAAAGGACTGCGGCTCTATGATTTCATATAACTTCTATTCAGGTGAGCCCGTTGCCGCCTGCGATGAAGGCAGACCCATGTTCCTTCGCACCCCTGACAGCCGTATGACTCTGCCCAACTTTATGCGAACACATCTTTATTCTGCAATGGCTTCTCTCAAAATCGGTATGGATCTGCTTTTCAACAACGAAAAAGTGGAACTTGACGAACTTTACGGACACGGCGGATTCTACATCTATCCCGGTGTAGGTCAGTCCATCACTGCCGCAGCAGCAGGCACTGCAGTTTCCGTTATGAAAACAGCAGGTGAGGGTGGTCCTTACGGTATGGCAATTCTCGCACTGTATTCAGTTATGGGAAAAGGCACTGCCCTTGAAGATTTCCTTTCGGAAGTTGCTTTCAAAAACGCAGAGTGTGTAACTTTGCAGCCCGATGCAGAAGATGTGAAAGGCTTTAACGAATATCTTGAACTTTACAAGGCAGGTCTTGAAGTCGAAAGACTTGCCGCAAAGGTGAAATAAATGCATTTATTAAAAGTAGACAAAGAAAAATATCAGGGACAGGCTGACCCTTTCATTTTTGAAAGCGGCGGCAGATACTATATCTATGTCACAGGCCACGATGCCGTTTATGCCTATCAGTCCGACAGCCTTTTTGACGGCTGGGAATACTACGGTGTGGTTATGACCGTTCCTGAAAGAGACTCTTTCTGGGCACCCAGTGTTATTGAACTTGACGGAAAGTTCTATATGTATAACTCAATGGAGGTTTATGATGCTGAGCCCGATAAGGGCGGACACAGAGGTGCTATGCACGTTTCTGTTTCGGATAATCCCCTGGGACCTTTTGAATGCATAAAAAGAATTCTTCCGCCTTTTTCAATTGATTCACACATTGTGAAAAACGAGTCGGGACTTTACCTTTTCTATTCTGCAAACAAGTTTGAGGGTGAAAGAATCGGCACCTGCATTTATGTTGACAGAATGCTTGACCCTTACACCCCCGAAGGCAAACCCGTGCTTGTTCTTGAGCCTACTCTTGACGAGGATATTTACCGCCGTGACCGATATAAAAAAGGTCAGCACTGGCACACCATTGAGGGCGCTTTCTATTTTAAGGAAGGGGACTGGCAGTACCTGATGTATTCGGGCAACTGCTTTGAACAGCCCACATATTATATCGGCTATGCCAGAGCAAAAACCGATGAAACAGACCTTACAAAAATCAGATTTGAGAAATATCCCGATGAAAACACATACCACCCCGTTCTCAGTGCAAACGAATTTGAGGAGGGCACGGGACACCACTCTATGATAAAGCATGAGGGTCAGTGGTACGCCATTTACCACGCAAGAGATTACGGCGACGAACTCAACGCCTTTGACGCGAGAAATGCAAGAATCTGCAAACTCAATGTTGAAGACGGCATTATCACCGCAGAAAGATATAAAGACCGTATATAAACAAAAACCCGGCTACACAGTAGCCGTTTTTTTGTTTAGGATCTAGGATCTAGGGGCTAGGGGTTAGTAGTCAGTAGCAAGTAGTCAGGGTATTTGGGAGAGGTGGCTGAGCGAAGCAAAGT
>JAZOAX010000124.1:0-17098 GCA_045595685.1 Acutalibacteraceae bacterium | reverse complement strand
TAAGGACCTTCCCACAATCGTTTTCGGCGTAAACGAAAAAACTCTTACTAAGGATGATGCTATCATTTCAGCTGCTTCTTGCACAACAAACTGCTTGGCTCCTATGGCTGATGCTCTTAACAAGTATGCTGAAGTTCAAAGCGGTATCATGAGCACAATTCACGCTTACACAGGCGATCAGATGATCCTTGACGGTCCTCACAGAAAGGGCGACATGAGAAGAGCACGTGCAGGCGCTGCTAACATCGTTCCCAACTCAACAGGTGCTGCTAAGGCTATCGGTCTTGTTATTCCCGAACTCAACGGCAAACTTATCGGTGCTGCACAGAGAGTTCCCGTTCCCACAGGCTCAACAACAATCCTTACTGCTGTTGTTAAGGGCGAAAACGTAACAGTTGACGCTATCAACGCTGCTATGAAGGCTGCTTCTTCAGAATCATTCGGTTACAACGAAGATCCCATCGTTTCTTCAGACGTTATCGGCATGAAGTACGGTTCACTCTTCGATGCAACTCAGACAATGGTTGCTAAGATTGCTGACGATCTTTACGAAGTTCAGGTTGTTTCATGGTATGACAACGAAAACTCATACACAAGCCAGATGGTTCGTACAATCAAGTACTTCGCAGAACTTGCATAATTGAACTAAGTTATAAAAACTACCGTAAGAATTCTTACGGTAGTTCTTTTTTTGCCTTTTTATACTTCAATCGACAAATATATCCCGATTTATAAAAAAATGTTGTCCTTCGACAAAATACAACACTTTTTCTCGACTAAATATTGTATTATACACTTGCAAAGGACACAACAAATAGTTGATTTTGTAGAAAAATGGCAAAGCGAGGCAAGTTATTATGCAAAAAAGGTTGAAAGCAGTTTCATTGGCTCTTAAAATGGTGTTTTCAGGTTATATGATAGACGGGCTCAACAGTATAATCTGCAGTTCGGCATTGGGAAAAAGAAAAATTGATATACATTTAATGTTCCTGCTTGATAAAATGCTGTTTTATTTCAGATGCGACTTTGAGGCGGCAGAGGAAATATATCTTATGCTCTGCGAGGTGAAACCTTTAAAGATGTTTGTTAAAGAATGAATATATATTTCCTGTAATTTCATCCCCAAAAAAGGAGCTGTAAGAAAACTTACGTTTTTTTACAGCCCCTTTTTACTCTTTCAGTGTGTGTTCGTTGGAAGTCTGCAGAAAACACTCAGGGAAGTATCTTATTGGTTGTGATAACTTCTATGCCGAGAAGTACCAGAACATCCGCATAAGCGGTGTTGTCAACAGTCCACGCACCTAATTTAACACCGTTATCCTTGGCATATTTAAGTGTGTCTGAGATTTTATAAATGTTGTAATATCCGAGGTCAAGACCTGCACTGTATTCAAGGCACCAGTCAACATCTTCTTTTGAAGGTGTGCCTTTAAGAAGCATTATTTCAGTTTCAGAGTCAAGTTCACGGTATTTTTCCAGATATTCTCTTTCAAAGGAAATCAGAATACATTTTTCTGAAAGGCCGTAAGATTCAATCATTTCCACAAGTGAGGGCAGATATTTAACATCACATTTTTTGATTTCGATAAAAGGGGTTATATCTATTTTTTTGCACACATCAAGAACTTCTTCCAGGGTGGGTATTTTCAGATTATCGTACAATTCAATGCGGCTGCCGCTGTCCAGAGTAAGTTTTCTGATTTCTTTGAAAGTGAAGGAATCAACATCACCTGTGGCATCTGTCATAGCATCAACGGTATCGTCGTGAATAACAACCCATCTGCCGTCTTTGGTTGTGTGAATATCAAACTCACAAGCAGCAAAGCCGTGGGCGACGGCACCTTCAATGGCAGGAACTGAGTTTTCGGGGTACAAAGAAGAAAGGCCTCTGTGTGCCACAAGCAAGGGTGCGTTCTTTGTGTGAGTTGTTATTGCAAGAGAAGAGGGCAGTGTGGTGAAAAGGTCGTGAGAAAAGGCAACAGAAAGTGTACAAAGCACGAAAATAATAACAGATAACAGAGCGATGAACAGTTTTTTGTGTTTTTTAATCATATTTTTTCCTCCGATGCGTTTTACTGCTTTCAGTATACATCACAGAAAAAAATTAATCAAGTTATTTTCTGTATACTATTTTATACACATTGGGATATGCCGAAAGAAAGTGAGAAAGAGTTGTTCTTGTGTTTGAGCCGGGGTCATTGACTGTGAATCCCGATTTTGAAAGAGTAGATGCATTTCCGTTATATCCCGTAACAGTTACCCAGTGCTGAGTTCCGCCTGACTTCTTTGCACCGAAAACCACGGGCTTACCGCTTTTCAGTAAGTTGTATATTACCGAAAGATAATCCGATGAAGCAATCTCCACAACATAAGAAGAAGGCCAGTAAAGAGAGCCTGAGGCGGAATATGAAAGTTTCTGTGCCATCGCTTTAGGGGTAACGGTTGTACCCGTATGGAAGGACTCGGTCATTGCAAGGGCGGTTGTTGTGCAGCCAATTGTTCCTATTGTGCCACCTGTTGTGCCGAGAGGATAAGATGCCCAGCGGGAGTCTGTCTGCTTGAAAGACGGTACTGAAAGGGAAACGGCAGGAAATGAAGCCGAAGATGAAACCTTTTTAATATAGGTTGTTGAAACATAGCCTGTTTTGTTGCCTCTGTAAAGAATACGGCTCCAGGAATCTCCGTGTTTTATCACAACGGCATCTTCGCCTTTTTTAAGGGTTGTTTTCACCTCGTACTGAGTACCGGCGCCTTTTCTTACATTAAGGGAGCCTGAACTTATATTGACCGTAACAGCATAACTGCCGGTGTATTTTTTGATATAGTCACTGTGGCACCAGCCGTATTTTCCGTTGGCATATTCAACATACCACCAGTTGCCGTTTTTCTTTACGAGTGTTAACCAACTTGAATTTTTAACTGAAGTTATAACCGCGGCGGATTTCGATGCCGAAGACCGCACATTAAGGTTGCCCGACGAGGTTACAACTTTACCTGCGTAGATTTCACCTGCTGCCGATGTGTTCACCGATAAACTGAAAAACAGTGTGAACACAAGCACTAGTGAAAGAACTATACTTATTACTTTTTTCATTTTGTCCTCCGTGGATATGAATTTGAGCGCTCGACCTATTTTATCATAAAAAACTCAATATTTAACAGGTAAATGTTCCCACAGAGCGCACCGTGGTGATTATTAGGCATTTGTATACGAGTTTTTTGCCGTTTACTATTGAACATTTTGCTTTTTTGTGTTAATCTTATTTAGAACACTTATTTTTGAAAGTTTTACCGAAAGGAAGAAATAATTATGTTGGAACAAGTTGAACTTAAAATTAAGGAGTTAAAGAAACTTCAGGCGGACGAATATTATAAAAGAAAAGATGCAGATCTTGATGCATGGGGACTTACCTCAAAGAAAAACGGCAAAAAAACAACACCCATTATTGTAACTGACGACGAATACGAAGCACTTGTGAAAGCAGCAAGCGCAGTTAGAAAAACAGGCAGAAACCCTGTTGCAAACACCCTTAAGGCTTTTTCCGTTGCAAGTATAATTGTGTCACTTGTTGCAGGCGTCGTTCTCTGGTACACGGGCGGAAACGTTGGATTTGTACGCTGTTCTGTTGCGGTGCTTCTCGGTATTGTTGTGGCTGTTCTTTTCCACGGTATCAGTGAAGCAATCCGTCTTCTTCAGCAGATTATTGATATGAAGCCTATGCAGAAGCCTGATCCCGTTCACTCAAGAAATCAGCAGATTAATGTAACACCCATTAATACACAGCCCGTAAATCATCAGCAGGTGCCTTATCAGTATATGACTGCCCAGCCTCCCATTTATCAGGCAGCAGCATACCGTCAGCCTATGGCTCAGCCTTACTATGCACCTCAGGCTCCCGTTGCACCTCAGGCTCCCGTTCAGCAAGCACCCGTTGCACCTCAGGCTCAGGAAGAAAACACAACTTTCGGTGCACCTCAGAACTACACTGAAATGGGCACATTCGAAAGAGAGGTTCAGGACGACTTTTTCGCTGAATAAAATTCATATATAAAACAGAAACCGCGAATCTTTTGTAGATTTGCGGTTTTTTTGTATGACGAAAGTGAGTTGTTTATCTTTAACAAAAAGATGTTATCAAAAAAGAAATATTTGTTGCAATTATCTGCACAATGTTGTATAATTAACTCAAGTACATATTGAAAGGATGAAAAATATGAAGCCATTCTTCCTCTTTTCCAAAGAGGAGTCTGAAACAAAGGTTGCCAATACCCGTTTGCTTTCTTATGCGGCAGGTCTTACAGGTCAGAATATGACCTATAACTTTGTTTCTAACAGACTATTTGTTTATCTGAACACCATTCTGAAAATACCATCGGAAAAAACGGGTATTATCACCGGTGTCAGCACCTTATGGGACGCAATAAACGACCCTCTCATCGGCGGACTTATTGACCGCAGACCTCATAAACCCGGTCAGAAATTACGCCCCTTCCTTTTGTGGACACCGATGATTATCGGTATTCTTGTTTTCCTGATGTTCGTTGATTTCGGCTTCAAGGAAAGTCAGACAATCGCCTTTGTTCTTATTCTTTATATTCTCTTTGATATTTTCTATTCCCTTCAGGATATTTCCATCTGGGGTATAGCTGCAATGTCAAGCCCTGACTCAAAAGAACGCGGGCGTGTTATTCAGTGGATTTCCATTGCTGCAGGTTTTGGCGGCACCCTTGGCGGACTTTTCCCCACTTTCAAGGATATGGTTGTTAAAAACGAGGTAATGACCGAAAAAACCTCTTATGTATGGGGTGCGGCAATCTTCGGTATCGGTGGTATGCTGTTAGCAATGCTCGCTTACCGAATGAAAGAAAAGGTTGAACCTAACGAAGAAGAAAACAAAACAAGTATCTTCAGAGATATTGCAGATTTAAGACACAACAAGACACTTATTATTGTCTGCCTTGCAAGAACAGTGCAGAGCATCTCAATTGCTCTTCCCTGGGAATATTTCTTCGAAACAAAAGGCCTTGCATATAACGTGTTCGGCGCTGAAATTTCAGGCGGTACGGCTCAGGTTGTATACGGATTTATAATGGGTATCCCCGGCGCAATTACCATGTTCTTTGCAATCAGGATGATTAACCGTCTCGGCGGCAACAAGAATCTTCTTGTTTTCTCGGAAGTGATTACAGTTGTTGCACGTGTTCTTGCATTCTTTGTGGGCGCAAATGACCGTTTCCTCAACATCGGTGCACTCGGTGTTGTAATGCTCCTTCTCGGTACTGCTCAGGTATTCACAAATATGAAGGATATCGCACATCGTTCACTTCTCACTAACTCCATTGACGAGGTTGAACTTAAAACCGGCAAGCGTACAGAAGGTATTGTTTTCTCAATGCAGAACTTTGTTTCAAAACTTACGGGCGCTATCCCCAAGTTCATTCAGGGCTATGTGCTTAAGTTTCTCGGATTTGACCAGAATATCAAGCATGCTGCAAACCAGACAGTTATCAACGCTCAGGTTGCTCCACGCTTCCTTAAATACCGTTGGCACCTGTTTATTCTCGGTCCTGCAATCGGTTCGGCACTTTACCTTCTTGTTATCCTCTTCCTTAAGGACGACAAGGAACACACTGCAGAAGTTGAAAGACAACTTAAAGAAAAAAGAGCACTTAGTGAAGCAGGTGCTGTTTAATATACAGGTTAACGGTTTATTAATCTGATGATATGATGAAAATTCAAGAAAGGAGAAAACCGCTATGATGAGTCTCGGTCAGGTTATCGAATTGCTTAAAGGCATTTTCGAAATGCTTATGGAATATCTCGGCCCTCTTTTCCAGAAGAAAGAAGAAGGCACAGACGAAACAACCAACGAAGCATAAAAACTAAAAGAACTGTAAAAAACGAAAGTTTTTTACAGTTCTTTTTTTACATCTTATTTTTATCCTTTCAGTTTTGCTTTGTTATGCATAAGTTTGATTGCAAGAGCAGTCATATCATCGGCTGTTCCTTTTTCTTTTCTTAAATCGGCAAGGTTCACAATATGACGGGCAAGGTCTTCCATACTGTTGGTGCTCCAGGAAAGAAGTTCATCACTTATCCATCCGCAGTCACCTGCAGTAACACCGTCTGAAAGAAGCAGAATAATATCTCCCGCTTCAAGTGTTGCAGTGTGCCTTGCAAAAGAAATATCACGGATAACACCCAAGGGTAAAGAACTTTTTTCAACGGTGACAACATTGTTGGATTTTCTCACAAAGCTGATGGCGGCACCTGCTTTGTAAAAATCGGCCTTGCCTGTGTAAAGATTGATTTCGGCACCGTCTATGGTGGAGATGGATTCATCGGTGGATTTTGCAATAAGTGAGGAATTCACAATTTTCAGGGCACTGTTGAAAGAAAAGCCTGCCGAAAGAAGTTTCTTCATTAAAGATGCAGTGAGAACACTGTCCACAGCAGCTCTTTTCCCTGTGCCCATTCCGTCACTTATCAGTGCACAGAAGTTGTTGCAACAGCCCTCGGTTATTGCAACGGTATCACCGCATACTGTGTTTTCTTTAAGCGGTTTCTGATAAAATCCCGCCTGAGCCGTAAAGGGCAGTTTTTCTGTGTAAATAATGGTAGTTCTTGATTCAGTCGTCTTGATTTTCGGTGAGTCAAAAAAACGCTTGGTCATAAGTTCAATTATGGTTTTAACTTTTTTTCTGTCAAAATCATATATCTTGTCCAGTATGGTGATTTCAACGGTAACACTGCCAACAGAGTTTGTGTAATAACTCAGTGCGTCAATATAAGTTCCCGAATCCTGAATGGCAGTGCGTATTGCCGTCGACCTGGCAGTGTCTATTATACGGCTTTCACTGACCTGCTCGGATATTTCAAAAAGGAAATCACCGATACCCGAAAACTGATCAGTCAGCACGCGGCGCATTTCTTTAATTTTCATTTTTGTTGCTATGGAGTCTGTGTAGTCTTTTTTGCTTACGGCAGTGAAAGAAAGAAGCTGCTGACTTCTTTTACATATTTTTTCCAAAGGGCGTTTACCTTTGTTTCGTTTTTCAATGCCTGTCAGCCGAAGAATATCCGTTGCAGTCGAATTGAAATTACGGCTCCAGCAATCAGACTTGTTTTCGCACCCGTCACATACTTTTTGCTGTATGTTTGCAAAAAGCAGATTGAGTTCCGGGTTTATCACATTATCAAGTTTGTCGCTTACCGTTGAGACGATTTTTGACACATCATAAATATTGTTAGCCGCTTTTTTCAGATGCGCAGACACTTGTTTGTTAACGGGGTTATCACCTGTCATACCGCTTTTCTGTAAAAAATCCTGCAGTGAAGAAATATATTTTACGGGCACAATCAGAAAAGCGGCAAAGGCTATGCCCATTTCAATAAGGCTTATTATGAAACCTTCATCCATTCCGCTGATTACACAAACGGCAGCATAACACAGTGCAAAGGCCGATGCCGTGCCGATTTGGCCGAAAGGAGAAAATACACCCGATACAAGTCCGCCAAGGGCATAAGCGGGGAAAAGATGACGGAATTCGGGATTTATGCAAAGTGCCGCACCTGTGCAGACACCGGTTACCGCACCTGCCGAAGAGCCTTTGTACAAGGCGGCAAACATCACTGTAAGGCAGGAAAGAATTCTTGCAGGTGAAACACCTTCCAAGGTAAAACCTGACATACACAAAAGAAAAATACAAAGGCTCAGAACAAGGCTTATACTGTCTTTTGCCTGAAGATGGCTTATCCCTGTGTTAAAAACAGGGGTCTTAAATGCTCTTAAAAAAAATGTGCAACTGCACACACCAAGCACACTTTCAAGAATAACAAGGGCGGTGTTCATAAAAGTATATTCGGAAAAAAGCAGGGTCACCATACCTGCACTGAACAAAGAGAAAAAAGCCATAATGTAATTTGCTGTCGAGCCGTCAATTTTCGGAAAACATCGGTGCACAAAAAGTCTGAAAAGAACTGTTACGGAAAGTGCGGCAGTATATTTCAGTGCAAACTGCCAGGGCAGGGCAATAAAATATCCCAGTGCACTTCCGATAAAGCAGGGAAAACAGAACTCAAAAGGCAGTACACTCAAAAAACTTACTGCAAAAGGGGACATATCCCCCAGTGCGTTGAGTTGGGAAAAGCAAAATCCGACAAAACCCGACAAAAGCATTTTTATAATTTTATAGGGATTTTTTTCTTCGGAAACATCCTGCAGAAAATACTCTTCTTCCTGAATTTCTGTATCGTAAAGGGTGTTTTGCATAATATCATTCCTTTTTGCATAAAATATATTCTGATTATATATGCTGCAGTATGCGAAAAAGGTCAAAATAAAAGCCTTGCAAGAAACTCAGGATTGTGGTATTATATTAAAGAAGAAAACGAACAGAGGTAAAGAATGATGAAAATTCAGGAATCGGCTGAAAATTATCTTGAAACTATATTGATTATAACAAACCGTAACGGCTCCTGCCGTTCAATTGATATTGCAAATGAACTCGGCTATTCAAAGCCCAGTGTAAGCATTGCAATGAAAAATTTAAGAGAAAACGGCTATATTGATGTTATGGGTGACGGAAGCATAGTTCTTTTAGAGCCCGGCAAAGTGATTGCCGAAAAACTTTATGAAAGACACACTATGCTTACGGAATTTCTCAGCAAAATAGGTGTGAGTTCATCTGTTGCGGCAGAGGATGCCTGCAGAATTGAGCACATCCTTTCGGAAGAAAGCATAGATGCAATCAAAAATCATCTTGATTCAATAAAGTGAAGCAAAAATTAAAAGCGTTGTGTTGGTGTCGGCGTACAAACACAACGCTTTTTTGTTACAGAACTTTATATTCCGCTTTTTCAATTTCCGATGTAAGAAGATTTATATCTGTGTCACCTTTGATTTTCACAATTACCTGTGCTTTTTCAAAACTCGGAAGAGCATATTCAACTTCATCAAATTTTTCCAGGATTTCTTTCACTGTTTTTTCGCAGTGAGGGCACATCATACCTTCAACTTTAATAAGAATTTCCCCCTCTTTAAGTTGCGGTAAAGGCTCAGGGGTTTCTTTTTTTGCAGTCGGTTTTACTCTTTTCTTTTTCTTGTGCATTGCCGGACGGATATCGGCAAAATTCAGTCTCAGGGCGTTGGTTACAACGCAGAAACTCGAAAGACTCATTGCGGCGGCACCGAACATAGGGTTGAGTTCCCATCCGAGAAGATGAATAAACGCACCTGCGGCAAGAGGAATTCCCAATGCATTATAGAAAAATGCCCAGAAAAGATTCTGATGGATTACATTGAGAGTTTTTCTCGAAAGCATTATAAGGGCAGGTACATCGCTGAGTCTCGACTTCATAAGAACAATATCTGCGGCATCAATGGCAATGTCGGTGCCTGCGCCAATGGCAATTCCTGTGTCTGCCCTTGTAAGAGCAGGCGCATCATTAATTCCGTCACCTACCATTGCGGTGGTGCTTTTTTTCTGCAGTTCTCTGATTACCTTTTCTTTTTCATCGGGGAGAACTTCCGCAATAACTTCGTCAACACCTGCCTGCCTTCCGATTTCCCGGGCGGTATTTTTGTTGTCGCCTGTAAGCATAACAACTCTTATGCCCATATCACGAAGTTCTTGGATTGCCTCGGGACTGTCCTGTTTTATAACATCAGCGGCGGCAAGTATACCGAGAAATCTGTTGTCCGATGCAAAGAATAAAGGCGTTTTTCCTTGAAGTGATAATTCTTCAGCTCGTTTTATCGCTTCGTCGGGCACTGCAGCAACTTCACTTATATAATTAAGGTTACCGCCTCTGAGAACGGCACCATTCACCGTGGCGGTGAGACCTTTACCGCTGATTGCGGCAAAATCGGTGCTGTCATACTTTGCTGTTTCTTCCTTTTCACAGTATGAAACAACGGCTTTTGCAAGGGGATGCTCACTTTTGCACTCGAGAGAATAAGCGCCCACAAGAAGTTCTTCTTCACTTGCAGTTTCTGACGGCAGAATATCGGTTATTTCGGGCTCGCCTTTTGTAACGGTACCTGTTTTGTCAAGAACAACGGTTTGTATCTTGCCTGCTTTTTCCAAGGATTCTGCATTTTTAAAAAGTATGCCGTTTCTGGCACCCATACCGTTGCCCACCATAATCGCAACGGGTGTTGCAAGTCCCAGGGCGCAAGGGCAACTGATAACAAGAACGGAAATACCTCTTGCAAGGGCAAAAGCAATGTCGGCACCGGACAAAAGCCAAAGGGCAGTTGAAATGACGGCAATAGTTATAACAACGGGTACGAATATTCCCGAAACCTTGTCTGCAATTTTTGCAATGGGAGCCTTTGTTGCGGCGGCATCACTTACCATTCTGATAATTTGCGAAAGGGTGGTATCTTCACCGACGGCAGTGGCTTCGCATTTGATGAAACCTGACTGATTAACCGTTGCGGCACTTACTTTGTCGCCGGGTTCTTTGTCAACGGGTATACTTTCACCTGTGAGTGCCGATTCGTTTACGGCACTGCTACCCTCGGTTACAATGGCGTCGGTGGGTATGCTTTCACCGGGGCGCACAACAAAAATATCCCCTTTTTTAACTGTTGAGGCATCAACGGTAATTTCTTCACCGTTTTTTATTATATGAGCCGTTTTCGGTTTAAGATTCATAAGTGATCTGAGGGCGTTTGTGGTTTTTCCCTTGCTTTTTGCTTCAAGCATTTTGCCAACAGTAATGAGGGTGAGTATCATAGCGGCAGATTCAAAATAGAAATCGTGATAATATTCCGCCACTGCCTGAGTGTTACCGAGAAGTTGTTGGTGAGTCATTGCATAAAGTGAAAAAACACTCCACACAAAAGAGGCACCCGAGCCAAGTGCAACAAGGGTATCCATATTGGGTGATTTGTGCACAAGTCCCTTGAATCCGTTGGTGAAAAACTTTCTGTTGATAACCATAACGGCAACTGCGAGAAGAAGTTGCGTTATTCCCAGAGCAATAAGGTTGTTTTCCGCAAAAGAAGGCAGAGGAAGACCGAACATCATATGGCCCATGGAAATATACATAAGAACAGCCAGAAATCCCAGAGAATAAATCAATCTTTTCCTGAGTTTCGGAGTCTCAGTATCTTTGAAAGTATCTTCCTGAGAAGAAGATTTTTCCTGTCCCTTCACAGTGGCACCGTAACCTGCTTTGATAACGGCATCTATAATTGCACTTTCATCTGCGGTGCCTTCAACAGCCATGGAATTTGTGAGCAGTGAAACACTGCAGGAAGAAACGCCTTCAACGGCATTTACGGCTTTTTCAACTCTCGCACTGCAGGCGGCACAGGACATTCCCGTAACATTATACTGTTTCATCAGTAACACCTCACTTCATAAGTTTCTGAATAACAGAAACAAGTTCATCAACAGTTTCTGTTTTACCCTTTATAATATCATCGGAAACACAGGTGCGGATATGATTTGCAAGAAGTTCCTTGTTGAAACTGTTAAGGGCGGCATTTGCCGCAGCCACCTGAGTTATGATATCTGTGCAGTAGGCATTGTTTTCAACCATTCCTTTAATGCCTCTTATCTGACCTTCTATTCTGTTAAGGCGGTTAATAAGAGCCTTATATTCATCTTCTGAGCGTTCTTTTGTTTTATGACAGTTTTCACAAACCATTATTATCACCTCACAGATATCATATACCCTATAGGGGTATATGTCAACCGGCAACTTCTGTTAATTGATTTTTGTGCACAGGAATGCTTTTTCTGACTAATATCTTCTGACTGCTAAAAAACGCATTTACCGTTTTCGGTAAATGCGTTTTTTTATCACTGATTTGCTCCGGGTCTGCCGCAGCATTTTTTATATTTCTTTCCGCTTCCGCAGGGGCAGGGGTCGTTTACTCCAACCTTCTTTTTGTCGTTGCGGACTGTTCTGCCTTTTTCACTGCCGTCGCCTGAGCCTGTTGCAGAAGTTACCTTTGCAACCTGTTCACGCTTCACTTCTTCATCGGTTTTGAACTGTGCGGAAAGCACAACCTTAACTGTATCGTCACGGATTGAAGATGTCATTTCGTCGAACATATCGAAACTGAGTTCTCTGAAAGCAATAACGGGGTCTTTCTGTCCGTATGCAAGAAGACCTACACTGCGCTTGAGTTCATCCATAGCGTCGATATAGTCCATCCATTTAAGGTCAACATTACGAAGAAGCATTGCTCTTTCAATTTCACGCATAGCCTCTTCGCCGTACTTTTCTTCTCTTTCATCGTGAAGGGCGTGGGCTCTGTCAGTGAGCATTGCGAAGATTTCGTCTGCCTTCATCTTTTCGTCGGACATAAAATCGTCTTCGGTGGTGAGCCAACCGAGATATTTTTCGCGAAGTGCGCTGAGGTGCCATTCCTCATAAGGAATGTTTGAAGGACAGAAGAATTCAACGGTATCACCGATTGAATCATCAATCATCTTTGAAATAACAGGTTTCATATCTTCGCCCTTGAGAACCTGATCTCTCTGGCCGTAAATGATTTCTCTCTGACGGTTCATAACATCGTCAAAGGCAAGAACATTTCTTCTCACTGCAAAGTTGTTGCCTTCAACCTTCTTCTGTGCGGATTCAACCTGCTTGGTTATCATACCGACTTCAATGGGCATATCGTTGTCTACGGGCAGGGTGTTCATAATGTTATACATTTTGTCACCGCCGAAAAGACGGAGAAGGTCATCCTGCATTGAAAGGTAGAAACGGCTTTCACCGGGGTCACCCTGACGGCCTGAACGGCCTCTGAGCTGGTTGTCGATTCGTCTTGAATCGTGGCGCTCTGTACCGATGATGTAAAGACCGCCTGCTTCTCTTACCTGCTGAGCCTCTGCAGAAATTTCTGACTTGTATTTTGCTTCAAGTTCCTTGAATTTTTCTCTTGCTTCAATAATATCCTCGTTGTCTGTGTCGCCGAAAGCAGTTGCTTCTGCAATAAGTTCTTCGGGATATTCGAGTTTTCTCATTTCGCTTTTTGCAAGGAATTCAGCGTTACCGCCAAGCATAATGTCGGTACCGCGGCCTGCCATATTGGTTGCAATGGTAACTGCGCCGAGTTTACCTGCCTGAGCCACGATTTCTGCTTCTTTTTCGTGGTGCTTTGCGTTGAGCACGTTGTGCTTGATGCCTCTCTTTTTGAGGGCGGAAGAAAGTTTTTCACTCTTTTCGATTGAGATTGTACCAACGAGGACGGGCTGTCCTTTTTCGTGGCACTTGAGAATCTGCTCAATAATTGCGTTGAATTTGAACTGCTCTGTCTGATAGATAACATCGTTGTTGTCTATTCTTGCAAGAGGTTTGTTTGTGGGAATTTCAACAGCGTCAAGAGAGTAGATTTCTCTGAATTCATTAACTTCCGTCATAGCGGTACCGGTCATACCTGAAAGTTTTTTGTAAAGACGGAAATAGTTCTGGAAAGTGATGGTTGCAAGGGTTTTGTTTTCTCTTGCAATTTTAACATTTTCTTTGGCTTCAATGGCCTGATGAAGACCGTCGTTATAGCGTCTGCCAATCATAATACGGCCTGTGAATTCGTCAACAATAAGCACCTGGCCGTCTTTAACAACATAGTCGATATCTCTTGTCATAATGCCGTGGGCTCTTATGGCAATGTTGATGTGGTGGGAAAGAGTAAGATGTTCGGGGTCGGAAAGGTTATCAATGTTAAAGAAACGCTCTGCTTTCTGAATACCGCTTTTTGTGAGGTTTGCACTTCTTGCTTTTTCGTCAACAATGTAGTCTGCGCCTGTTTCCTGAGCAACATCTTCAAGGTTGATTTTTGAATCTGTTTCGGCGATTTTATGGCATCTGAGAGACTTGACAAATGCATTTGCTATAGCATAAAGTTCCGAAGACTGTCCGCCCATACCTGAAATGATAAGGGGAGTTCTTGCCTCGTCGATAAGGATTGAGTCAACTTCGTCAACAACTGCAAAGTTGTGACCCCTCTGAACCTTCTGGTCAATATACTGCACCATATTGTCACGAAGATAATCAAATCCCATTTCGTTGTTTGTGCCGTAGGTAATGTCTGCTTTATATGCAGTGCGGCGTTCTTCGGTTTCGAGTCCGTTTACTATAAGACCGACGGAAAGGCCGAGAAAACGGTAAACCTTGCCCATCCACTCACTGTCTCGGCGTGCGAGGTAGTCGTTAACGGTAACAATGTGAACACCGTCGCCTGTGAGAGCATTAAGGTAAGCGGGAAGCGTAGCGACAAGAGTTTTACCTTCACCTGTTTTCATTTCTGCAATTCTGCCCTGATGAAGCACGATACCGCCCATAATCTGAACGGGGAAATGCTTCATTCCGAGAACACGCCATGATGCCTCACGGCAAGCGGCAAATGCTTCGGGAAGAATTGAATCAAGGCTTTCGCCCTGAGCGAGTCTTTCTTTGAATTCGGGAGTTTTTGCCTTAAGTTCAGCATCCGTTAATTTTGAGTACTGTTCTTCAAGAGAAAGCACCTTGTCAACGGTAGGTCTTATTCTTTTAATTTCCTTGGTGGAATAGTCACCGAAAAGTTTTTTGAGTAAACCCATTTATATCACCTCATATTTTAGTTTTGAGATTTACTTTTTAGTGTACAACCATTTAATTGTAACACAAATGAACTGAGTTTTCAACTGTTTGAATCATTATATATTTTAAAACTAAGAGTCACCTTAATTATTTCGCTATTGCTTTTTGTTGGAAATAAATGTATAATGGAAGACAATTCCATAACAATATTAAAAAAGGAGATGAACTGTATGGAACCTATTAAAGTGGACTTCGGCGGAAACGGCGGAGGAAAAAGCAAAGGTCAGGGCAAATCTGCTTATCTTGCACCGGACAAAGCCGCACTTAAAATCATCATCAGCATTGTGGGAACCGTAATCGGTGCAGTTATTGCATATTATTTTATGCTTCCCCCCCTCAACATTAAAAGCACAGATACATTTATGTTTTTTGCTGTCGTACTTGCAATTTTTCTTTGCCTTCTTGCAATCACCAGCGGAGCAGTGGCAAAGCCCGAATATGTTGAGTATGTGAAGAAAAAGTCAGTTGTGCCCATTGTTATTGCAATAATTCTTGCCGCTGTTGTGGCTGTCGGTATGATTGTATCTTCAACTTTCTTCAGAGCAAAAACTTACAGCAAAATTATCTCTGTTGACGAAAGCAAATCTTTTGCAAGTGATATTCAGGACGCGGATTTCTCGTCAGTACCCGTTCTTGATAATGCTGCAGCAAGCGTTCTTGCCAACCGTACCCTCGGTGACCTTGCAGCAATCGGCAAGGTATCACAGTTTGAAGTGTCAAACACATTCACACAGATAAACTACAAGAACAATCCCGTTAAACTCACAACTCTTGCATACGGTGATGTTTTCAAGTGGCTTAAAAACACAGGCTCAGGGCTTCCCGGTTATGTTGTTGTCAATATGGTAACACAGAAGGCCGAACTTGTAACTCTTCCCGAGGGCGAATATATCAGATACTCTACTAACGAGCACTTCGGAAAATACCTTATGAGACATGTGCGTTTTGCATATCCTACTTATATTTTTGACACTCCCCGTTTTGAAATTGACGAAGAAGGCAGACCATTCTGGCTTTGTCCCGTTCTTGACAAAACAATCGGTCTTTTCGGCGGTACCGATGTTATGGCTGTTGTTATTGTTGATGCCATCACCGGTGAAATGACCGAATACAGTGTTGAGCAGGTTAAAAACAGTGAAGAACTTCAGTGGATTGACGGTATTTACTCCGAAAGCCTTCTTGTTGAACAGTTCAATTACTACGGCAAGTATCAGAAAGGTTTCATTAACTCGCTTCTCGGTCAGGACGGCGTAAGAATGGCAACTCTGGGTGAAAATTTCCTTGCTCAGGGCGACGACGTTTATATGAATACAGGTGTTACTTCAGCAGGTAATGACCAGGCTATCATCGGCTTTGTTCTTATCAATATGAGAACAAAAGATGCATCTTTCTATGATGTTTCAGGTGCAACGGAAGCTTCTGCACAGATTTCTGCTCAGGGTGCCGTTCAGGACTATGCATATAAGGCAACATTCCCCATTCTTCTTAACATCAGCGGTCAGCCTACCTACTTTATGACATTGAAAGACTCAGGTGACCTTGTAAAGCGTTATGCAATGGTTAATGTTCAGAACTACCAGGTTGTTGTTACCGGTGAAAAGATTTCTGAATGTACTGAGGCTTATGTGAATTCTCTTAAGCAGAACAACATCAACATTGATGTTGACATCGACAAGATTGAAGATGCAACAGCAAACACAGACAATGAAACTGACACACCGAAAAACGATCTTCTCACAGTAAAGGGTGTTATAACAGACATCAGAACTGCAGTTATTGACGGTGACAGTGTATACTTCATTGAGGTTGACGACAACGGAGTTTACTATTCAATCAAGGCTGCAGACAGCGAAAACGTTGTTATTATGAATATCGGTGACAAGATTTCGATAACATACGAAAAGGCTGAAGGGAATATTATTGATGCTGAAAGCATAAAATAAAAAGAAAAAAGACGGGCAACCGTCTTTTTTCTTTTTATAAGCGCGTTGTTTTAAGCACCGCTTTTATGGGCTCGGTATTTTTATCTCTAACTTTAATTTTTTATCTAACTTCTCCCTCTCGAGCCGCGGGGCTCGTACTTTCACCTCAATATGTTATCAAACAATCAGTCGGGTACGCTGCGCTTGGCGTTACTTTTGTCTTGGCAAAAGTAACCAAAACCGTTCAGTACTCGGATGATGCTTGTTTATTCGGTATTCTACCGAATGCCACGAGCATCACCGCAAAAAGAAATATTTAATCCCGGTTTTCAGTCGGGCTTTCCCGTGCTTTTGATTTATGTCCGCACAACGTCATAAGGAGTCAGCGGCATCCTTACTGCTGCCGTTACTGTTCAGTAGGGGGAAAGCATTATAAAACAAAAAGATGTAGTCTTCGGGTATTTGTAGTAAGCGAATCTCTTACCCGTACGAACAACCCGTAAGGGTTGTATGCGGACACAAAGGCAGGTGTATGCTCGTGGTATATCCGTAGCACCCCAAAAAAGGG
>JAZOAX010000123.1:0-2766 GCA_045595685.1 Acutalibacteraceae bacterium | reverse complement strand
CCTAAACCCCGCTGCCCCCCCGACTTTATAAACACCCCCCGGCTTAGGCGGGGGGTTACTATTGTTGACATTCATCAGATAAGGGTAAAAAGCCTCAGTAAGCCTTAAAATGTCTGATTGCTTTGGCTTTCATTGACAAACGGAAGTAAAATCACTATAATATACTTTGTATAAATTTGTTTCATATGAAATAAAGGAATTAGTTTTATTATTTTTTTCGGAGGTAATAATATGAATATCGGTTTAATCATTGCAGGCGGAACAGGTCAGAGAATGAAAATGAATGTGCCCAAGCAGTTCATCAAAGTTCTGGGTAAACCCATCATCATTTACACCCTTGAAGCCTTTGACAAAAACAAGAACATTGATAAGGTTGTTGTTGTGTGCCTTAAAGACTGGGAAGATAAACTTCGTTCATGGGCAGAACAGTACGGTATCCAGAAACTTGATATCATCGTTCCCGGCGGCAACACAGGTATGGAAAGCCTTCGCAACGGTATGAATGCACTCAGAGAAAATTATCCTGAAGATTCCATTGTTGTAATTCACGATGCTGTCCGTCCTCTTATTTCAGATGCTATTATTGACACAAACATTGAAGGTGTTAAGGAATTCGGTACTGCAATCACCTGCGTACCTACAACTGAAGCACTTCTTTACAGTGAAGATATGATAAGCAGCAAGAAAATTGTTGACAGAAACCTTATTGCAAGAACTCAGACTCCTCAGTCACTTTATCTTTCAAAGTTTATCTGGGCTCATGAAGAAGCAGTTAAGAGAGGCATCACAGATACCGTTGCTACTTGTACGCTTCTTGTTGAACTTGGTGAAAAAGTGCACATCGTATGGGGAGAAGAAACAAACTTCAAGGTAACAACTGCAGAACATCTCGCTCTTATGGAAGCATACATCAAGGTCGGTGCGGTTTGATTATGACAAAAGTTGTAAAAAAAGAAATTGACAAAATAGTTTCTTCCGGTCTTTCCTGGGAAAAACTTAAGAGTAAAACTGTACTCGTAACGGGTGCAACAGGCTTTATCGGTTCTTACATTATCCGTGCACTGCTTCAGAAAAATGAAGAAAGCGACATCGGAGTGAAAGTTCTCGCCCTTGTAAGAAATGTTGAAAATGCAAAAAAACTTTTCGGTGAAAATGAAAACCTCTACTATCTTGTTCAGGATGTATGTCAGGCTCTTCCTACAGAAAAGAGGGCAGATTTTATCATTCACTGTGCATCAAATGCTGCACCCAAGGAATACTCACTCTACCCCGTTGAAACAATGAAAACCAACTTTGTGGGTACTCTTAATCTTCTTGATTACGCAAAGGCAGTTGATGCAGAAAGTTTTCTTTATGTTTCAACAATTGAGGTCTACGGAACAACAAAAGGTCTTTCTAAAATTAAGGAAGACGATTACGGCACAATTGATGCTATGAAAGTGCGTTCCTGCTATCCTCTCAGCAAGAAAAGCTGCGAAACACTTGTTGTAAGTTACGCTGACGAATACGGACTTCCCGTTAAAATCGGCAGACTCAGTTATATTTTCGGCCCCGGTATGAAGCAGGGCGATTCCAAAATTGTTGCAGTGTTCCCCAAGTGCATTGCAGACGGTGAAAACATCGTTATGAAAAGCAAAGGCGAGCAGCTTCGCTCATACACTTATGTTTCCGATGCTATCACAGCACTTCTCACTGTTTTGCTTGACGGTGAAACAGGTGAAGGATATAACATTGCTTCAAAACTCTGCATAACAACCATTGCAGGTATTGCGCACACTCTTGTGGGCCTTTATCCCGAAAAAGAGTTGAAGGTAATTTTTGACCTTCCCTCAGAGCAGGAAGCAAAAGGCTTTTCGCTTATTGAAAATGCAGTTCTCGATTCCGAAAAACTTGAAAATCTCGGTTGGGAACCGAAAACCGCATTGGAAGAAGGCCTCAGAAATGTTGTTGAGGAACAAATTGAATTGAAAGGAAGATAATTATGCTTGAAGAACTCAAACAGAAGGTGCTTGAAGCAAATCTCAGCCTTCCAAGATATAACCTTGTCACTTTCACATGGGGAAATGTTAGCGG
The DNA here is from genome assembly GCA_045595685.1 of Acutalibacteraceae bacterium. GTDB lineage: Bacteria > Bacillota > Clostridia > Oscillospirales > Acutalibacteraceae > UBA6857. Next base: position 693 of record JAZOAX010000123.1, on the reverse strand, counting down.
AATTGACAGAGAAAAAGGTTTAATCGTTATAAAACCCAGCGGTGTTGAATATGAGGTTATGAAAGCCGAAGATATGGTCGTTCTGGACCTTGACGGTAATGTGGTGGAAGGTGACCTGAATCCTTCATCGGATACGCCCACACACATTGAACTTTATAAGGCTTTTCCTGAAATCGGCGGAATTATTCACACCCATTCCCCTTGGGCAACATCATGGGCTCAGGCAGGAAGAAGCATTCCCGCTTACGGTACCACCCACGCAGACTATTTTTACGGTGAAATCCCTTGCACAAGGCAGCTTACTCCCAAGGAGGTTGAAACCGCCTACGAAAAAGAAACGGGCACCGTTATAATCGAGGCCTTCAAGGGCAAAGACCCTATGGCAGTTCCCGGTGTTGTGGTTTACAAGCACGGACCTTTTGCCTGGGGCAAAAATCCCAAAGAGGCTGTTCACAATGCAGTGGTTATGGAAACTGTTGCAAATATGGCTTACCACGCAGAGCAGATTAATCCGCAGAATATCCCTATTGAGCAGTATCTGCTTGATAAGCATTATATGAGAAAGCACGGCCCTAATGCATATTACGGACAAAAGAAGTAAAGATTACGGACTGTAACATCACTGTGTTACAGTCCGTTTTATCAGACAAATATAAATTTTTATATTTTTTAAATTTCTGTTAATATATGGTT
>JAZOAX010000122.1:0-11440 GCA_045595685.1 Acutalibacteraceae bacterium | reverse complement strand
TAACATCGTCATCAAGCAGAACACCGTTAGTTGTAAGAGTGAACCTGAAATTCTTGTTATGCTTTTTCTCAACACTTCTTGCATACTCAACAAGTTGCTTTACAACTTCAAAGTTCATCAAAGGCTCTCCCCCAAAGAAGTCAACTTCAAGGTTGCGTCTTGTGCCCGAATTTGCAATAAGAAAGTCAAATGCCTGCTTACCGGTTTCAAAACTCATAAGTGCTCTGTCACCCTGATATTTACCCTGACTTGCAAAGCAGTAAGAACAGTTAAGGTTGCAGGTGTGAGCAATATGCAGACACATTGCCTTTATAACTTTGCTGTTATTTTTATAATCAACCGCAAGGTTTTCATAAACATCTTCAGAAAAGAGTTTTCCCGCCTCTTCAAGACTTTTTATATCATCAAGGCAAAGTTCTATTTCTTCTTTAGTAACATCGGGCATATGGCCGTATTTTTCGAGAATTACAGACACAATCTTTTCCGCAGACTCACTTTTATACATACTGATTATATCATAAGCAACATCATCAACTGTATGAACAGACCCGCTGCAAGTATCAAGAACTATGTTATATCCGTTTAATTTATACTGATGTACCATTCTTTACTCCTTGGTTTTAACTTAAATAAAACGCTGCCATAAGGCAGCGTTTATGATTTCATAAATTATTTGTTGTTATTTTCACACTGCTGATTTGCAACACCGCAAGATGTTTTACATGCTGACTGACATGAAGTCTGGCATTCACCGCAACCGCCATGTGCAACTGTCTTCTTGATATCTCTTGTTTCAACTGTCTTGATTCTGTTCATTATTTTATCCTCCGTAAAAGATTATTAAGCATAAATGCCTTAAATTTACTCACTTATAATATCACACGAGAGTATAAAAGTCAATACATAAAAGGCTTATTGCAACAAAAAAAGACCGATGCCTGAGCATCGGTCTTTTTAACTGAATTATTCAGCGATTGTTGTGTACATGAAGTACTTATAGCCAAGGGGGTTAGCAAAGAAGCCTTCTACTTTTTCGTTGATCATGTAGATGTCAGAATAGTAGTAGATGGGAGTGATGCAACCTGTAGCCATAAGGAAGTCTTCTGCAACGTGCATAAGTTCATAACGCTTTGCAGTATCTGTGCAAGACTTGATTTCAGCGATGAGCACATCATATGTGTCAGCCCATGTGCCGTCTTCAACCTTAACGTCGATACCGTATGCTGTAAGGTCAAGGTCATACATAGCAAGATCCTTGTGAGCACCCTTACCGAACTGGATGTCGTTGTTACCTGATACAGTTGTCCACATATCAAGGAATGAGATGGGATCGTTGTAGTCAGCAAGCCAGCCGTTACGTGCAACTGAGTAGTCACCGTTCTTACGTGTGTTGAGGAATGTGTTCCATTCCTGATTCTGAAGGTTCATTGTGATACCAACACCGGCAAATGCATTCTGGATGTATTCACCGATTGCCTGATGAGCATCATTTGTGTTGTAGATGTAGTCAAGAGTGGGAACATCTGTGAACTTGCTTGTTGCTTCATCATATGTGTAGTACTTCTTAAGGATTTCGATTGCTTTGTCATAGTTTGCTGAAACAGCGTCTGCTGAAGCATCAAAGTAACCGTCGAAATCGTCATCAGCACTACCTGCTACCTGATAGAACTGAGTCTTACCGTCAGCTTCTGTGAGACCCATACCTACGAATGAGGCTGCGGGAACTTCACCGCCCTGTGAAATGTTGTTAACGATGTGTTCACGGTCAAGAAGAAGACCTAAAGCATATCTGATTTCTTCCTGTGCTTCTTCAGCAGCAACACCTTCAAGTGTTGTGTTTGCGGGAAGAAGTGATTCGTTTACATTCCAGCAAGCATAGTATGTACCAAGCTGACCGGTAACAACGAATTCGTTTTCATAATCTGCCTTGAGGTTTGCAATTTCGTTTGTGGGAACGTCATCGATAAGAAGCCATTCGCCGTTCTTGTAGTTTGTGAGCATGTTGTTAGCATCGTCTGAAAGATAGAACTTGATTTCAGGCATTGTAACAGCTGCTGCATCGTGATAATTTTCGTTCTTTGTGAATGTGATAACACTGTTGTGTTCCCAACCTGTCATTGTGTAAGCGCCGTTGCAAACATAAGTTGAGGGATCTGTTGCCCACTTGTCGTTTGCTACAACATCTTCACGAACGGGATAGTATGTGGGGAATGCAAGGAGTTCGTTCCAGTAGTTAACTTTGTTGTTAAGTGTAACTACGAGAGTCTTTTCATCCTTAGCTTCAACTGCAAGCTTTGCATCGGGGTTAACAGGTTCTTCGATGGGGTTGCCTTCTTCATCAGTTTCACCTGTTTCCTTCATTTCCCACATTTCTGCATAACCCTTAACTACGTCGAACATGTAGTTGTAGTCACCTGCAAGTTCAGGTGATGCAGCACGGTTCCAAGCAAATACGAAGTCAGCAGCGGTAAGAGCTTTACCGTCTGACCATGTGAGACCGTCCTTAAGTGTGTAGGTGTAAGTTACGGTGCCGTCTTCATTTTCAACACCTTCTGTGAGTTCTTCAACAGCGTCAGCAACGATAACGAGTGAACCGTTTTCGTCTTCAGCCCACTTTGCAAGACCGGAGAAAAGGTGTGCAACAAGTGTAGCGCCGTCTACTGATGAATTAAGAGCCGGGTCGATTGTGTCGGGCTCTGATGCAAGACAAACAGCAAGAGAATTTGTAGCGTTGCCGTCTGTTGTTTTGTTTCCGCCGCAAGCAGCAAGTGTGAAGAGCATAATTGCAGCAAGAACAAGTGCGAGAACTTTTTTCATTGTTTTTCTTTCCTTTCGAATTAATATTTATTTCAAAGTGCTATACACTTTTGAAACCTCAGTTAATTTCGTCAACTCTGTGACAAGCAACAAAATGTCCCGTAGAAACCTCTTTGAATTCAGGCATTGACTGTGCGCAGATATCCTTTGCGTATTTGCAACGGGTGCGGAAAGGACAGCCTGAAGGAGCATTCAAGGGGCTGGGAATATCACCGCTGAGGGCGATTCTCTGGTTAGCTCTTGCAATCTTCGGGTCGGGAACAGGCACTGCAGAAAGAAGTGACTGCGAATAAGGATGCAAGGGATGGTCATAAATCTCACCTGCATCAGCAAGTTCAACCATTCTGCCAAGGTACATAACAGCAATTCTGTCACTTATATGACGCACGACAAGAAGGTCGTGTGCAATGAACAGATAGGTAAGTCCCAACTGTTCCTGAAGTTCACCGAACATATTGATAACCTGCGCCTGAATTGAAACGTCAAGAGCAGAAACAGGCTCATCACAAACAATAAAGTCCGGATTAACGGCAAGGCTTCTTGCAATACCGATTCTCTGACGCTGACCGCCTGAGAATTCATGAGCATATCTTGAAGCGTGTTCACTGTTAAGACCTACATGGCTCATAAGTTCAAGGATTTTTGCTTCTCTTTCAGCTTTATCCTTATACATTTTATGAACATCAAGAGGTTCGCCGATAATATCGGAAACAGTCATTCTGGGATTGAGTGATGAATAGGGATCCTGGAAAACCATTGTTGCTTTTTTACGGAATTCCTTGATATCAGCAGCAGTTTTAATGAGTTTACCGTCATAACGGATTTCACCTGCTGTGGGTTTATAAAGGTTAAGAATTGTTCGTCCGACTGTGGTTTTTCCGCAACCTGACTCACCAACAAGGCCGAGAGTTTCACCTCTTTTAATAGAGAAGGAAACATCATCAACTGCTTTAAGGGGTTTTGACTTAAAAAGACCTACATTGATATCGAAATATTTCTTAAGACCTTTAACTTCTATTAAATTGTCATTCTTTATAATTTCGCTCATTGGGCGTCACCGCCTTTACTATCTTTTGCGCCGTCTACTTCAATTGTGCCGTTATCAATGCCGTTTTTGATACACATCCAGCAAGAAGCTGCATGGTCATCGTTAACGGTGATTCTGGGAGCACGCTCATTGATGCAAATCTTCATCGCAGCATCACATCTTGGTGCAAAAGGACAACCTTTAGGCATATTGAGAAGGTCAATAGGTGTACCTGTGATAGGCTGAAGTTTTGTGCCGGCTGATGTTGCGGAAGGAATTGAACGAAGAAGACCTTTTGTATACTCGTGCTGAGGATTATAAAAGATTTCGTCGGCAGTTCCCTGCTCGCAGATTGAACCTGCATACATTACAATAACTTCGTCGCACATCTGTGCAACAACACCAAGGTCATGGGTAATCATAATGATAGCCATTCCGAGTTCTTTCTGAAGTGACTGCATAAGTTCAAGAATCTGAGCCTGAATTGTAACGTCAAGAGCAGTTGTAGGCTCATCAGCAATAAGAATATCAGGCTCACATGCAAGTGCCATAGCAATCATAACTCTCTGACGCATACCGCCCGAAAGTTCGAAAGGATATTGCTTCATTCTTTTTTCCGGTTCATTAACATTAACAAGTTTAAGCATTTCAACAGCGCGTTCTTTTGCCTGTTTTTTATCACGGTCTGTGTGAAGAAGAATTGCTTCAACAAGTTGCTTACCGATTGTATAAGTGGGGTTAAGAGAAGTCATAGGGTCCTGGAAAATAATGGACACTTTATTACCTCTCACGGTTTTCATAACTTTTTCGCCGGAATTAACGAGTTCCTGACCGTCAAGTGTAATTGAGCCACCGACGATTTTACCGGTACCGGCAAGAATCTGCATAATTGAATAAGCAGTAACTGATTTACCTGAACCGGACTCACCAACGATGCCGAGAACTTTTCCGCGTTCAAGGTTGAAAGATACTCCGTTAACCGCTTTTACTTCACCTGCGTCAGTAAAAAAGGAGGTACGAAGATCTTTAACTTCTAATAATGACATTATCTGTTACTCTCCTTTCTTAACCGTTAAGTTTGGGGTCAAATGCGTCACGAAGTCCGTCACCGAGAAGGTTGAGTGACAGAACGATAAGTGAAATAACGATTGCGGGAATTACAAGACGGTATGCATAAGAGTTGATACCGTTAAGTGCTTCAGATGCCAATGAGCCGAGCGAGGGCATAGGAGCATTAACACCGAGACCAAGGAAAGAAAGGTAACTTTCGGTGAAAATTGCGTTAGGAATCTGAAGAGCGGTTGAAATAATAACAACACTGATTGAGTTGGGAAGAAGATGCTTTCTGATTATCCAACTACCTTTTGCGCCTGTTGCTCTTGCGGCAAGAACATACTCCTGCTCTCTGAGTGAAAGAATCTGACCTCTGATAAGTCTGGACATAGAAACCCAGTATAACAGTGCAAAAACAACGAACAAACTTATAATGTTGGTACCTATTTTCGCAAGTGCCGTACCTTCAATCACCAGACCCAAAGCGGTGTTGAGAACGGATGCGAGAAGAATAACCATAAGCATATCGGGAAGAGAATAGATGATATCAACGATTCTCATTATAACAAGGTCAACTTTACCGCCAAAGTAACCTGCAACAGATCCGATTGTCATACCGACAATAAGAACAATAATACTTGCAAAGAAACCAACGGCAAGTGAAATTCTTGTTCCGTATACAACTCTTATAAAATAGTCTCGTCCCATTGCATCAGTACCGAAAACATGGGGGAAAACTTTTTCACCGGCATCTATTTTAGCCTGCTCTGTTGTGCCGAATTCAAAAGGAGAAAGGTTTGCAAAACTTGAATCAACGGGTTTACCAGGCTGAACACCCAACTGTTCTTCATAAGAATAAGGCCAGAACATAGGGATAAAAATTGATGAAAGAGTGATAATTACAACAATAATAAGAGAAACAGTTGCTACTTTGTTTTTAAGAAGTCTCTTAACACCGTCTTTAAAGAAGGTTGATGAAGGGCGCATCTGCACCATGTATTCTTTTTCCTGCTCTGTTGCAGGGATAAAACTTTCAAGATTTACATGGAGGCTGAAAGGTGTCTTTTTCATTATATTTTTTACCTCCTGTTTTATTCCAGATTAATTCTCGGGTCAACAACTTTATAAAGAATGTCACTTACAAGGTTCATCACTACAATCAATGCAGCAAGAACAATAGTTGTACCCATAATAAGTGTGTAGTCACGGTTTGTGATGCTGTTAACAAATGCTCTGCCGATACCTGAAACGGCAAAAATCTGTTCAACAACAAGTGAGCCTGTTACAATGTAAGCAAGCATTGGTCCGAAATAGGTAATAACGGGAATGAGTGAGTTTTTAAGTGCGTGTTTGAAAATAATATTTGTTCCCGAAACACCCTTTGCTTTTGCTGTTCTGATATAGTCCTGACCGAGAACATCAAGCATTGAAGAACGGGTAAGTCTTGTTATATAAGCCATAGGATACAGTGAAAGAGTAATAACAGGCAGAATAAGACCTTCTGTTGTTGTGCCGTTGGCGGGTACAAGACCTAGTTTCAAAGCAAATACCAACAATAACAGTGTACCCATAATAAACGATGGCATTGAAACGAATGCGGTCGTCACAACCATTATTATTTTATCTATTATCTTGTTTCTTCTCAGTGCTGCTACAGAGCCGAGAACAACACCCACAACAAGAGCGATGAAGGCAGCGGTAACACCGAGTTTTGCACTTGTACCAAGACCGTCAGAGATAATATCAATTACTTCACGGCCTCTTTGTTTAAGTGAGGGACCAAAGTCAAACTTTGTAACAATATCTTTAAGATATGTGAAATACTGTTCGGACAAAGGTTTGTCCAGGCCGTATTTTGCTTCAAGAGCAGCCTGAGCAGCGGGGGTAGTTGCTTTTTCACCAACAAAAGGACCGCCGGGTACCATTCTCATAACAAAGAATGTTACTGTAATAACAACCCAGACAGTAAGAATAGCAAGTCCTATTCTTTTGAGAATGTATAAAAATGTTTTTGAATTCACGATTTATACCACCTTAAATTTTTTTGACTTAACAGCAAAGTTTTATATTAACAATATGCAGATTAAGAAATATACGCATAACTATTTGCTTATTATACTAAATTTTCGAAAAAAACACAAGAGGAAATTGCATTTTTTGCAATATTTACCTTATTTATAGTGTTGTGTAGGCATATTTTACACAAAATCTATGATATTTTTGATAAATTACAGTATTTCGTCACAAAGAATGATTGAATGAATAAGTATTCTTAATGCTGTAAAAAATCCTTCAATATCAATCATTTCGTCGCACTGATGGGCACCGCCGTGGCCGTCAGGCATCTTAAACACTTCGTCTTTTCTTTCGGGTGTAATTGCGAAAGTTCCTATTGAAAAAGCATTTTTCAGCCGTCTTGCATAAGTGCCGCCGGACATCAGAACCCTTTCTTTTCTTTCGCCCGTTACATCTTCATAAATGTTTTCAAAAACCTCAGGGAATTTGCTGTCTTTTTCAATTGCAAATCCAGGACTGTTATTCTTATGAGTTACCGTAAAGCCTTTTTTGTTGAGAATATCCTCTGAAGTTTTCTCAAGGTAACCGGAATCAAGTGTACTTCCGTATCTTACATCAAAACTTACGCAAGGTCTGCCTTCTATAGTTTTGCAAAGTCCGTTTACACTTGTCATTCTGCCAAAGTTTTCATCGGTATGAACAACTCCGATTCCGTCACCGTAGGATGAGGAAAGAATATCACTGATTCCGAAAAATATTGCTTTGTCATTACTGCAAAGGCACTCACAACTGCTCAAAAGGTCTGCTGCGAGTTTAGCGGCATTTACTGAGCCTTCGGGAATACTTGCATGCTTTGCAATTCCTTTTGCCTTGAGAACAAGTGTATCTGAATCTTTTGTCAGAGTAAATCTATTGTCGTTTGCAGTTTTTTCAGTTAATTCTTTTTCAAGTTCAGCCTTATATCTTATCTTAACCGTTATATTATCAAGCACAATATTAAAGGCTTCCCCGCCGTAAAAGTCAATCACTTCACAGAATTTATTATCAGATTCTGCCATAAAATGATAGATACCCTTTTCACCGACACTGCAGGGAAAATCTGCATCAGGAACAATGGAAAACTCCGGAATTTCATGCTTTTTAAGGTAATTGTCCATATCCTTCATTCCGCATTCTTCATCAGAGCCGATAAAGGTTTCGATATGATTATTCAGACTGATACCGTTGTCTTTCAGAAATTTATAAACACAAAAAGAAGCAATGATACCTGACTTATTATCTTCCACTCCCCTGCCGATAAGCGCTCCGTCTTTTATAATCGGCTCAAAAGGTTTTGTATAAAGCCAATCATCACCTACAGGCACAACATCGCTGTGACAGAACAAACCGATTGCTTTGCCGTTTTTACCAAATTTAGCAACAGCGTATCCGCCGTCATTATCAACATCACATTCAAAGCCGTCGTCTAAGAAAAGATTGGCAGAATAACTGAGCGCTTCAGCACAAGCCACACCAAAAGGTGCACCGGGCTTCGGCTCACTTGTGATTGACGGAATAGATGCAAGTCCGATCCATTTCTTTAAAATATCTTCTTTATTATTTTCAATCCAGATTTTAATTTTATCGTCTAAGGATTTGTTAATCATAATATCACCTTGCTAATCATTTTAATGTGTTATCACACTATCAGTTTAATAAGTTAAAGCCGTTAAACTCTAAAAAAAGGCTTATAAAGCCTTTTATATTTGCTTATATTTGAGTTATTATATCACATTTAACTTTTAAGTGCAACTGCTTTTTGTAAGTTATAATATTTTTTACTGTTTATGCACATTTATCACACAAATAATAATGTGTTGTCACTCATTTTCCCACTTCTTTCTCACAATTTTTCTTATAATAACGAAGGAAGCAAGATGAGCAGTCAGAGTAACAATCCAACTGAGCGGATATGTATAATAAATTGTTTCAATTGTATGGTACTGTTCAATCTGGAAAACAGTGGCAAGCCAGACAAGACGCAGTGCACAAATACCAATAACAGATACCGTCATGGGAACAAAAGAATAACCGAGACCTCTGAGCGAACCCACAACAACATCCATCATACCTGCAAGAACATAAGATAAAGCGATAATGGTAAGTCTTGTTACACCTGCTTCAATTACAGAATCACTGTTTGTATATAAACCGATAAGTTTATCACCGAAAGAAATATATATCACACAAAACAGTGCGCCAACTACAAACGCATAGGTAAGGGCTGTATAAAGAATTTTGTTGATTCTCTCCCCTTTTCTTGCACCGACATTCTGGCTTGTGAAAGATATTGCAGCCTGATGAAAAGCGTTCATTGAAGTGAATGCAAAGCCTTCCACATTGGCAGAGGCGGAATTTCCTGCTATTACCGTTGTGCCGAAAGAGTTAACCGATGATTGTATAAATACATTAGCAAGTGAAAAAAGCATCCCCTGAAGACCGGCAGGCAGTCCGATCTGAAGTATTCTGAAAAGTTTGTTCTTATCAAGAGTAAGATTTTTTACATCTAGTTTTATTTCACTTTTTTCTTTTATAAGACATCTCGTAGTAAGAATTGCAGACACAACCTGGGAAATAACAGTTGCAAGACCTACGCCGAAAACACCCCAATTAAAGATAATTACAAATATCAGGTTAAGAACAACATTAATTATTCCGGCAGCCATTAAAAATACCAAGGGACGTTTCGTGTCACCGACTGCCCTGAGAATAGCACTGCCAAAATTATATACCATAACCGCCGTCATACCCATAAAGTATGTTCGAAGATAAATTACTGCAAGTTCAATAACATCATCAGGTGTTTTCATAAGTTTAAGAACAAACGGTGCACCAATAAGACCAATAACAGTAAGAATTAAACCACAGATAACACTGAGTGTCATTGCAGTGTGAACAGTTTTGTGCAAATCTACCGTCTTTTTAGCACCGATATAATTTGCTACAAGCACATTAGCACCCACCGACATACCAATAAACAGTGTTGTAAGAAGGTTGATGATTGATGTTGTAGCACCGACTGCAGCAAGAGATTCATCACCCGCAAAATTGCCGACAACAATGATATCCGCAGCGTTAAAAAGCAGCTGAAGAATACCCGAAAACATCAGAGGAATTGCAAACTGAAACATTTTTTTGCAATAGAACCACTGCACATATCCATTGAAAATTTACTTTTGTTATTTATACCCAAGGAAAAAGCGCCTTCTTCCGTTTAATTTTCATTATATTTTATCACTTAAAATCTGAACTGTAAAGTATTTCTTGACAAGAAGATTTTTGGTTAATATAATTATTACAAATATTTTTTGGAGGTACTACCATGAAAATTGGTTTTATAGGTCTTGGTATTATGGGTGAATCTATGTGCGAAAACATTGTTAAAAAACACAATGACACCGTTTACTGCAACGACCATAAAGACAATCAGATTGCTAAGTTAGAGTCGTTTGGTGCTGTAGGATGCCGGACAAATGCAGAAATCGCTGAAAAATCAGATATCATTATAACAATGATTCCCACATCGGCACATGTGAGAGCTGCATATGAGGAAATGCTCCCCTATCTTAAAGAGGGTAAAATCTGCATTGATATGAGTACTATTGAACCCCATGTTTCTGTTGAGGTTGCAAACCTCGTTAAAACTTCAGGTGCACAGTTCGCCGACTGTCCTGTTGTTCGTTCAAAAGCCGATGCAATTGCTGGTACACTTGGTGTGCTTGTTGGTTGCGATGAGTCTCTCTTCCCCGTAATTGAGCCGATACTTTCATATATGGGCAGCAAAGTGATTTATATGGGAGAAAACGGTAAAGGTATAAGTGCAAAAATCTGCCACAACACCCTTGTTGCCGAAATTCAGAACGGTGTGAATGAAACTCTGATTCTTGCACAGAAACTTGGTATTTCAATAGATAATTTTGCTGATGCAGTTGCTGCAGGCGGTGCTCAGAATTTCTATATGAACGCTCAGAGAGAAAAACTTAAAAACGAGGACTGGACAACAGCCTTTTCCATGGAAAATATGAGAAAAGATATTACTATCTGCGCCGCTATAAGTGAAAAAGAGAACTTTGATATGCCGGGTATGCGCGCTGCAAAAGCTGCTCTTGATAAAGGCTTTGACAAAGGTTGGGGTAAAGAAGATTTCAGAAAAACATATAAAATTGTTCGTGGAGACTAATCATTTTAAATATATAAAAAGACCTACCGAAACCGGTAGGTCTTTTACATTACAAAAGGTTAAATAATCGAAATTATTTAAGAGTTGCTTTTGCGCCTGCTTCTTCGAGTTTCTTAGCAGCAGCTTCAGCGTCGTCCTTTGACATTGCTTCCTTGATAACTTTGGGAGCGCCGTCAACAGCTTCCTTAGCTTCCTTGAGGCCAAGGCCTGTAAGCTCACGAACAACCTTGATAACAGCAATCTTGTTGCCGCCAACTTCTGTGAGTTCAAGGTCAAATTCAGTCTTTTCTTCTGCAGCAGCAGCTTCA
>JAZOAX010000121.1:0-4638 GCA_045595685.1 Acutalibacteraceae bacterium | reverse complement strand
ATCTTGAAACATTATAAAACCTTTGACGGCAAATTAGCCTCTTTCGGAAGTTTTAGTGAAAGCGTGCTTTTGCTTACTTTTGCCACAATCGGCAAAAGTAAGGCCAAGCGCAGCGTGACCGACTGAAAGGTTGATGAAACATAGAGGTAAAAGCAAGAGCCCTCGCGGCTCGAGCGGGAGAAGTTAACTGAAGATATTAAGTGTGAGATAAAAATACCAAGCCTATAAAAGCGAGGCTAAAATATATCTGTCAGCAAAAGTAACGCCAAGCGCAGCGTTCACGACAGAATGTTTTATTGAAACAGAAATTATTAAGAAGCATCCCGGCGGCTTTTTACCGCCGCTCGTTGACAGTAAAAACCATATTTGATATAATCAAATCAGAATTAAAGTAATACTTTACGAAAGTATATTATTGGAGGCTGAAATATGAAATTCAGGTTAATTAACTTATTTGCTCTTATCTTCGCTTTTGTGGCGGTATTTTCCGTCGGTGCAGCGGCAGTTGACACTTCTGAGGGTGGAGAGGAAACCACAACTCAGCAGCTCACTGTTCAGGCACCGGAAATCACATCACTGAAAGTTTCTGTAGATTCCGTTGAAATAGAATGGAATGAAGTGAGCGGTGCGGCGTTTTACCGTGTTTTAAGAAAAACTGCAGACACACCTTTCACTGAAATCGGGGATACAGACGCAAATTTCTATAAAGATACCGCTGTTCAGTCGGGGGTGGAATATACCTATGCCCTGATGGCTCTTGACAGCGGATTAAACCCCGTAAGTGACTGCGGCAGGGAAGAAACCGTCACTTTCATAAAGGCTCCCGTGATTACCAAATTTGCCAATACAAAGACAGGTACAAAAATTACCTGGACAACAAGTGAGGGTGCCGCAAAGTACAGGCTTTTATACCTTAACTCCAAGGGTGTATGGACAAAACTTACCGATACCGCATCGGGCAGTTTCACCCACGATAAACTCAGGGCAGGCACAAAGTATACCTACACAGTGAAGTGCCTTGACGAAAAGGGAAAGATTATAGGCTGTTTTTATGAAGAAGGCAAAAGCAACATCTTCCTTGTGTCACCGGATATCACTGCTCTGAGCAATGTTTACGGCGGAGTTAAAATCTCCTGGGCAAAACAAAGCGGAGCGGCATCATACAGAATTGCAAGAAAACTCGGCAGCGGTGACTGGAAAGAAGTCGGCAGAACAGATAAAGCCTCTTTTGTTGATGAAACTGCTGTTTCGGGCAAAAAATATTACTATACCGTAAGATGTCTCGATAAAGACGGCAACTTGGTGAGCGTGTATAAATCATCAAAAAGCATTGTATATGTTAAATCTCCTGTGATAACAAAATTCTCAAACACTGCCTCAGGCACAAAAATCACCTGGACAAAGTGCGACGGTGCTTCAAAATACAGAATTTCTTATCTTGATGCCAAGGGTAAGTGGGTAAAACTTGCCGAATTAAAAACAAACACCTATACCCACAATAACCTTAAAAGCGGCACAAAATACACCTATACCGTAAGATGTGTCGGCAGTGACGGCAAACTCATCAGCGGATACAACAGTAAGGGCTTCAGCAATGTTTTCCTTAAAGCGCCCGTTATTTCGTCACTTACCAATGTTGACGGCGGAATCAGGGTGAAATGGGGCAAACTCAGCGGCGCCGCATCATACTGTGTATACAGAAAAACCGCAAAAACACAGTGGACTGAAATCGGCAGAACAAAGGGTACAAGCCTTGTTGACGAAAGGGTTGTTTCCGGTGAAAAGTATTTCTATACCGTAAGATGCCTTGACGAAAAGGGCAAAAATGCCAGTGTTTATAACGACGGCAAGAGTAAAGTGTATGTTAAAACACCTGTGATAACAAAATTCTCAAACACTGCCTCAGGCACAAAAATCACCTGGGCAAAGTGCGACGGCGCATCAAAATACAGAGTGTTTTACCTTGACAGTGAAAACAAATGGATAAAACTTGCAGATACCGCATCAACCTCTTATATCCATGGCGGTCTTAAGGGCGGTAAGAATTACACCTATACAGTAAGATGCCTTTCAAAAGACGGCAAGGTAATAAGCGGTATAAACAGCGGCAGAATAAACCGTTTTATCGCACCCGTAAAAATTGCCTCTGTTTCACTTGTAAACAAAAAAACCGTTGTTGAATGGAACGCAGTGAAGTGGGCAGACTCCTATAGGGTATACAGAAAAACTCTTGGCGGCAGTTGGGAAAAACTTTCAGATGTTAAAGATACATCTTTCACCGATACCACCGCTTCGGCAAAAACAGTATACAGTTATACCGTAAGATGCCTTGACGAAAAGGGCGGACTTATCAGTTATTACCGCGACAATGCCCTTTACTACCGTAACGGCAAACTTGCTGATGGCAAATTCACCGTGGGAGAAGATGTGTACCGCCTGAAAAACGGTGTGCGCTCAGGACTTCAGACCGTGGGCGGCAAAAAGTATTACTACGATGCAAAGGGCAACCTTAAGAAAAACGGCATTGTAGGTTCAGATACTGACGGATGGTACTATGCAAACAAAAACGGCGTTATAGATTTTAACTATGTTAACGGCATTGTTTATAACGGCAGTAACTGGATAGTGTCAAACGGCAAAGCAAAAAAGGCAAAAACCAAAGCGGAAATCACTCTTTTCAGGGCCGCAAAGGAAGTTTATAAAGCCACAAACACAACAATGACAAAATCACAGAAACTCAGAGCCTGCTTTGACTATGCCAAAAAGACTTATCGCGAGTTCAACCCAAGAATACCTCACTACACAGGTATGGACTGGCCTATTGTTTATGCCAACGATATGTTTGTGGGTGGCGGAGGCAACTGCTTCAGTTATGCTGCCGCATTTGCATTTATGGCAAAGGCAATCGGCTATGAAGAGGTTTACTGCTGTAACAGCGGCGGTCACGGCTGGGCAGAAATCGACGGCCTTATCTATGACCCCGAATGGAGCCGCCACCATTCAAACTACACCTATTTCGGCCTCGATTACGATAAAATCAAAAATCCTAACTATAAAGGCGCCATCGCCGCAGGTTATCCCTGGATGCATATTAAAATATAGTGAAAAATAAAAGGACAAATGCCCTGCAATACGCGAGTATTGCAGGGCATTTCCACCGTTTCATCAATTTTCAAAAGAAACAAAAATGCACCACTTGCCCCGCTGCGAAAACTGCAGACGAAGGCGGGTAGTGCCTTTCAGTAAAGCACAACCTTACTAAGTATAATTATTTGCCGAACTTTTTAAACAGAACGGGCATCCATAAACCTGCCTGAACAGTTCTGTGGTCAAATCCGCATTGCTTGGGCTCTTTTGTGTCAGGCCAGTCTGTGAAACAGTTTCTGTCTTTTGTGGCGGCAAGGTAAGCACAGATGCACTTTGAAAATGCCTCGACATTTTCCTTTGTTTCATCAAGGCAGGCTGCCCAGAGTTCCCAGTCGGTTTTTGTGAAGGTGCGGCGGTGGTCAAGGGGTACACCGTAAGCGTTGAGTTCTTCACGGTATTTTTCTGTTTCGCCTTTATAAAGGTTTTTGTCAAACAGACCGAAATCATAAAGAATATCCCATACGAGATTATATTTAAGGCTCCAACTGTCTTTCTTGTCAATGCTGAAAGGAAGATAGTTTTTGTCTGTTGCGCAGGCAGAAACAAGTTCGTCTGCATATTTCTTTGCAACTTCGTTCCAGTCACTTTCGAGTCCCAGTGCCTCGGTGATTCTGCCGAAAGCAGCCATACCCATAACGGCTTTGATAGCAAGGTTAACATTCTTTTTGCTGTGACCTGCAAAGTCGTCGGTGCAAAGCTGGGTGTCAAGAATTACGCCTTTGTTTTTAAGGTAGTTTGCCCACACACTGAGGGTGGGGTAGTTGTCTTTAAGAAAATCAGTGTCGCCGGATACCATATAGTATGAATAGGTGAGAAGAAGCATATTGCCGCATTCTTCAACGGGCATCTGGAACTGAGGCATATAAATGTTGGTACCCTTTGCCTTGTAAATCTTTTTGTATGATACGGAGTGGGGGATAATGTGAAGGTGAGGCTTCAGGGCGTAAACCTGTCCGCAGGCAAGGGGATAACGGCCGATGTCGTGGGGTGCAAATTCTTCTTTCCACAAGGGCATATTGGCAAATTCAAAAATACCCACAAGCATTGCCTTGATAAGTTCGGGTGTGTAAAGCAGATACATTGGTGCGGCGGGATAAGAAACGTCAACAGTGTTTATGCAGCCGTTGGAGTGGCATTCCTTTGACATATAAAGAAGCTGACCCTTTGCATTTCTCACAAGTTTGTGAGCAGCCATAACCTGTCTTGCGGCGGCAGAAAGAATGTTCTGATAATCCTTGCCGAAATCCTTTGCATCGTCAAGAATCATTTTTTCCTGAATTTTCACTCTGTCTTTAAGTTCGTCTTTGTTTTCAAGGCAGAATTTCATTGCGTGACCGATTGAAGCAAATTTTTCTGTCCACAGACCTTTAAGTTTTTCACCGAAGTAGTTAATGGAATAAACATCGTCATATCCGATTACACAACTGTAAGCGTATTTTTTGACGCACTTTGTTTCGCTTTCTGCAGTGATACCTGTTTTTGAACAGGATA
>JAZOAX010000120.1:0-3622 GCA_045595685.1 Acutalibacteraceae bacterium | reverse complement strand
TAAGCAAGAAGTTTACCTGCAAAAAGAACACCCTGTCCGCCGAAGCCTGCAATAAGAATCTGTGTAGTGCTCATTATTCTTCCTCCTTCTTTTCAGCATCTCTGTCTTCATAAACACCAAGAGGATAATAAGGAATCATCTTCTCTTCAACCCACTGGAGAGCCTTTTCAGGCGTCATAGCCCAGTTTGTGGTACAGGTTGAGATAACTTCAACAAGTGAGAAGCCTCTTTTATCAATCTGATTCTGGAATGCCTTTTTAATTGCCTTTTTTGCATTTCTTACATTCTTAACGTTATTAACTGCAACTCTTTCAATATAGGATGCACCGTCAAGCTGTGAAAGCATTTCAGAAACTTTTACAGGGAAACCGCAGTGGCTTGTATCTCTGCCGTAGGGTGACGTCTGAGTAACCTGGCCCGGAAGTGATGTGGGAGCCATCTGACCGCCTGTCATACCGTAAATTGCATTGTTAACAAAGATAATTGTGATGTTTTCGTTTCTTGCAGCAGCATGAACTGTTTCAGCAGTACCGATTGAAGCAAGGTCACCGTCACCCTGATATGTAAATACAATATGGTTATCGGGGTCGGAACGCTTAAGGCCTGTTGCACCTGCGGGAGCACGGCCGTGTGCTGCTTCTACCATATCACAAGCAAAATAGTTATAAGCAAGAACTGAGCAGCCAACAGGAGCAACACCGATTGTTTTGCCTTCAATTCCGAGTTCGTCGATGACTTCAGCAACAAGACGGTGGATAATACCGTGAGTGCAACCGGGACAATAATGGAAAGGAACATCACAAAGTGACTTGGGTCTGTCAAATACTACCATTATTCGTTACCTCCTTCGTTTGCTTTTCTGATTGATTCGAGCACCTGTTCGGGTGAAGGAATCATACCGCCAACTCTGTTACAAAGAGTAACGGGCTTCTTTGAATGTGTATAAAGTCTGATATCTTCAATCATCTGACCCATTGAAAGTTCAACAGAAATGAAACTCTTCACTTTATCTGCTGCTTCTTCAAATGCTTTTTTCGGGAAAGGCCAGAGGGTGATAGGGCGAATCATACCAACCTTGATTCCTTCTTCTCTTGCTTTAACTATTGCATTTTTTGCAACTCTTGCGGCAATACCGAAAGCGGCAACACAGATTTCAGCATCGTCCATCATATATTCTTCATACATAACTTCGTTTTCTTCAATCTGAGCGTATCTTTCGTATCTAGCAAAGTTGAGTTGTTCAAGTTCTTCGGGAACAAGTGAAAGTGAATTGATGATATTCTTCTTTCTTTCGCACTTGGTACCTGTAACAGCCCAAGATTTGTCATAATCGGTAACTGCTGCTTCTTCAAGTGAAACAGGCTCCATCATCTGACCCATAGTGCCGTCTGCAAGAATCATTGAAGTCATTCTGTATTTTTCTGCAAGGTCAAAGCCCTTAACAGTGAGACTTGCCATTTCCTGAACTGAGGAAGGAGCAAGAACGATCATTCTGTAGTCACCGTGACCGCAACCTTTGGTAGCCTGGAAATAGTCAGACTGTGAAGGCTGGATACCGCCGAGACCGGGGCCGCCTCTCTGAACATTTACAACAAGAGCGGGCAAATCACTACCTGCAAGATAGGAAAAACCTTCTGCTTTAAGTGAAATTCCGGGGCTTGATGACGATGTCATAACTCTTTTGCCTGTTGAAGCAACACCGTAAACCATATTGATTGCTGCAACTTCACTTTCAGCCTGAAGAAAACAACCGCCGATTTTAGGCATCTTCTTCGCCATATAAGCGGCAATTTCAGTCTGAGGAGTGATGGGATAACCGAAGTAATGGCGGCAACCTGCAAGAATTGCTGCTTCTGCAATTGCTTCATTACCTTTCATAAGTACTTTTTCAGCCATTTTCCTTACCTCACTTTTCTACCTTGATAATGCAGTCGGGACACATTGTTGCACAGAAAGCGCAACCTATGCACTTGCTTTCGTCTGTCATTTCTGCGGGTGAATGACCTTTTGCATTGATTTTGTCCTTAGCAATAATAAGGATATTTTTAGGACAGGCAGTTACGCAAAGTCCGCAACCTTTGCACTTATCTGTATTAAATGTAACCTTTGGCATAAAATTACCTCCAATTAAAATAATTTGCTTTGTAAATCAAGAGAAAAAACATTAACTGTGCTTTTCTCCAGTTCTTCGCTTACAACTCTTTCTGCCGATGTGAAACAGAGCGGCAAACCCGTTATATCGCAAAGTTTTTTAACTTCAGACTGCGTTGACAAAACGGTATCTGCCGTTGTCTGCGGGCCCAGGTTAGAATTGTTGATTATACCTGTAAATTTCAATCCGCACGCAGATTCAATTTCTTGCAGCACAACAAAGGCTTCATCAGCGTTTTTAGTCAAAGGACGGTAAAAGTTCACAACGAAAAACATATTATAGTTATCTTCACTTTTAATCGCCTCAGAAAACCTGCCGAGAGCAACAGCACCTGCATCGTCTCCGCCGATATCCATAACAGCATATACACTTTTATCGTGGATAACACGGTACATACTCTGTGGCAGAGAAGGAATATCGAGGTTGGTGTTTGCAAAGTCTGAACAAATAAGTTCAATCCCCTGCTGCTTCAATTCTTCTTCGCTGTCTTTAGTGCGGAAATAGGGATTAACAATATCAAGGTCGGCAATAACCACGGGAAGATTCTGCTTTTTAAGATACTTTGCATAGTTAACGGCGATGTTGGTTTTTCCGCTGCCGTAGTGACCTGCAAAGAGATTAACACGCTTTTGCAATATAAATCCTCCTTCATAAAGCCTTACTTGATATTATAAAACTTTTGAGTAATTTTTTCAACAATATTCGCATTACAAACTGCAGAAAATGTTGTTATACGGGCATTTCGGTTTGTTCAAAATGCCCATATAATTTTTAAAGTTTGTTTCTCTGAATCTTACCGCTGATTGTTTTGGGTAATTCGTCTCTGAACACAACGATTCTCGGGTACTTATAAGGAGCGGTATTTTTCTTTACATAGTTCTGGATTTCCTTTTTGAGTTCTTCTGTAGGCTCAGTGCCCTTTGTAAGAACAATGCTTGCTTTAACAACCTGACCTCTCATTTCATCGGGTGCTGCAGATACGCCGCATTCAAGAACATAAGGAAGTTCCATAATAACATTTTCAATTTCGAAGGGACCGATACGGTAGCCTGATGATTTGATAACATCATCAATTCGGCTTACATACCAGAAATAACCGTCTTCGTCTCTCCATGCAGTGTCACCGGTGTGATACATTCCGTCATACCAGACCTCATTTGTCTTTTCTTCATCACGGAAATAACCTTTAAACAGACCGCAAGGAACTTTTTTATCGGTTCTTACAACGATCTCACCTGTTTCACCGTCAGGACAAGGATTTCCGTCAAGGTCAACAATGTCGATATCATAACCGGGAATGGGTTTGCCCATAGCGCCGGGCTTGGGTGTTGTACCAACAAGATTACCGATTGTAAGGGTTGTTTCAGTCTGTCCGAAACCTTCCATAATAACAAGTCCCGTTGCTTTCTGGAACTGATAGAACACTTCAGGATTAAGTGCTTCACCGGCAGTTGTAGCATATCTGATTGA
>JAZOAX010000119.1:0-4047 GCA_045595685.1 Acutalibacteraceae bacterium | reverse complement strand
TATGACATGGAATAAGTAGACAGTAGTCAGTAGTTAGTAGTCAGAAAAATAGGTCGCATTGCGACCGATTTTCTTAAAGAGCGACAACATTAGAAAAGTCACGGAGCTTTGCTCTGTGACTTTTGATTTTTTGTATTGTTTATAACACCTTAAATCGCGGAGCGATTTCACTGACTACTGTCTACTGACTACTGTCTACTTATTCAACATCATAATCAAGTTTGAACTTTTCGCCGCAGCCATAGTTTTCATAAACATAGTCGATATCCTTATCGCCTCTGCCTGAAAGACAAGCGAGGATTGAGCCGCTCTGATGCTCTTTTGCATATCTTATTGCATAAGCCACTGCGTGTGCACTTTCAATTGCGGGAATGATACCTTCATATCTGCAAAGAAGGAAGAATGCTTCCATTGCTTCTTCGTCAGATACGGTTTCGTAGTTTACTCTGCCTGTGTCTCTGAGATATGCGTGTTCGGGACCTACACCGGGATAGTCAAGACCTGAAGCAATAGAATAAACGGGAAGGGGCTCACCTTTTTCGTCCTGAAGAAGATAACTTTCAAAGCCGTGAAGTCTGCCCTTTGTGCCGAATTTCATTGTTGCTGCGTGGTCGCCGATTTTTTCACCTCTGCCGAGAGGCTCAATGCCGTAAATATCAACGGGGTCTGCAAGGAAAGGTGTGAACATACCAAGGGAGTTTGAGCCGCCGCCTACGCAGGCGCAAACTGCATCAGGCATAATGCCTGTCATTTCAAGGAACTGCTCTCTTGCTTCAATACCGATAACCGACTGGAAATCTCTTACCATTTTGGGGAAGGGATGGGGACCGAGGGCTGAGCCGATGCAATAAATTGCGTGGTCATATTCCTTGAGATATGCTTCAAAGGCTGCGTCAACAGCCTCTTTGAGTGTTTTAAGTCCGTGAGTTACGGGTACAACATTTGCGCCGAGCATCTTCATTCTGATAACATTTGGATGCTGTTTTGCAATGTCAACTTCACCCATATAAACATCACATTCAAGGCCGAAATATGCTGCTGCAGTTGCAATTGCAACACCGTGCTGACCTGCACCTGTTTCAGCAATGAGTTTCTTTTTGCCCATATATTTTGCAAGAAGTCCTTCACCCATACAATGATTCAGTTTGTGGGCACCTGTGTGGTTAAGGTCTTCTCTTTTAAGATAAATCTGACAGTTGCCGAAAAGTTTTGAAAGTCTTTCGCAGTGATATACGGGAGTGGGTCTGCCCTGGAACTCTTTTCTGATTCTGCGAAGTTCGTTTATAAACTGTGCTGAATGGCATATTGCTTCATAAGCATCATCTGCCTCTTTGAAAGCAGGTTCAAGTTCGGGAGGAAGAAAAGAGCCGCCGAATTCACCGAAGTATCCGTCTTTTGTGGGGAACTGTTTAAGGTAGTTTTCAAAATCTCTGTAGTTATTCATTGTTATATCTCCTTTTGTGATTTATGTATTTTTTTCTTTGAATTATATGACCTCAGCCACGCCATCGGAATCCTGAATAATACATAAAACACACTTCTTTCTTTAGTATAAAATAAAAACTCCCGTTCCTTATAGGAACAGAAGAACTGCAAGCCACCTATCCGGTATTACGTACTGACATACGCTCTCTATGATAACGGTCAGAGTTTCCGTCGGCGCCTACTTTTTCTTTCGGGCCGCCCTCGCAAGTCCATTCACATAAATTTCCGCTACCGCTTTTCACCCTCTGCGGCTCTCTTTGAGTTTCAAAATATGCTACTACTCTTGTTCATCGGTTTAACTTGTTAAAATATAAAAATATGATAAAACAAAAATATATTTTTGTCAAGTGATTTCGGGTAATTTTCTTTTCTTTGGCGTTATCTGAGTATTGACCTGACAGATAATCTGATATAAAATTAAGAAAAAGGGACTTTGCAACCGTTGGTTGCGATAATTCAAGCCTTTCTTTATAGAAATGCAACGAAAAAAACGGTATAATTCAGGCAGAAAGAAAGGAGACTTCTTATGAAATTACACGAAAAGATATATTATTACAGAAAAAAGTGCGGTATTTCTCAGGAAGTACTTGCAGAAAAAATCGGCGTATCCCGTCAGGCAGTTAGCAAATGGGAAACGGGAGATGCTCTGCCTGAAGTTACCAAACTCAAAGCCCTTTCGGAAATTTTCGGAGTTACGGTGGATTTTCTTTTAAATGAAGACGAAGACGAATATTCTCCACCTGTGGCTGAGCCTTTACATAAGGGCAACTTCCTTGACAGATGCCTTGACTCAATGGAAGAACTGCCCGACAAAATTTTCGCCTTTGTGAAAAAGCACAGCAAAGTTTTCTGCGTTATTCTTATTGTTTTCGGCATATACACAACGGTTATGAGACTCATCGGAGCTGTTTCGGCTTTCAGCACCGCAAGCCATTTCAGCAGTGCGGGAATGGGCGGAGTTGTTATCCCTGCCCTTCTCAGTTCAGTTATTTCCGTTGGAATCGGAATTGCGATTATTGTTGCGGGCGTTGTTCTTTTGAAAAAGTTTATCAAAAAATAAATTATGCCATCCGTTAAAAGTTCTTAACGGATGGCTTTTTCTTATTTGATGTTCTTAATAAGTTCAGTGTAAAACTCAATACACTTTATGTAATCTTTAACGGGGATTCTTTCGTTTGCCGAATGAACTGTTCCGAAAAGGTCATCGTCAAGGCGGAAAGCACCGAAACGGTAAATGTTTTTGCAGATTTTTGTGAAGTGCCTTGCATCGGTACCTGCATTGAGAATGAATGGTGACACTCCTACATCGGGGAACACCTTTTTCACCGTATCACTTATAAGTTTAAAGGATTCTGTGTTGTGGTCGGAAATTGCGGGCGGGTCTGAACGGGTAAGAACTTCCACCTCTATATCTTCTCCCACAACCTTTTTAATATGCTCAACAACACCGTCGAAGGTATCGTGAGGTGCAATTTTAAGGCTTAACTGAGCCACTGCCTTATCGGGCATTGTACCTTTTTCGTTACCTGCTTCAAGTTTAGTGAGATTGATTGCAGAACTTATCATTGCGGCAGTGTCTGCATTTGATGCGAGAACCTTTTTAACAACGGGTCCGAAAACTGAAATATTCTGAAGCACTGCCTTAACGGGTCCGTCGATGTGGGGAGCAAAACTTTTGAGCATACCTGAAACTGCAGGGGTCATAACAGACTTTACGGGAGTTTTGTCAAGTTTACCGAGTGCTCTGACAAGTTTCAAAGGTGCAGGTACCTTGTCACCGGGCATTGCCTTTGCACCGTGGGCGGCAGTTTTGCTTTTTGCGGTGAGTCTCACACTGCCCCAGCCTTTTTCTGAAACGGCAACCATTGCAAAGGGAGTTTTTATACCCATGGGCAAATTGGTCATAATTGCGCCGCCTTCATCAAGAATAAAGTGAGGCTTTATGCCCTTTTCTTTGAACCATTCAACAATCTTCGGCATTGTGTCGCCGCCGATTTCTTCACAGTTGCTTGAAGCGAAATAAATATCTCTTTCTGGGGTGAAACCGTCTTCGATGTGTCTTTCCATTGCTTCAAGAACACCTGCCACAAGACATTTTGTGTCAATGGCACCTCTGCCCCAGATATATCCGTCGTGAACTTCAGCCGTGAAGGCGGGGTGCTCCCAATCCTGACCTTCATCGGACACAACATCATAGTGTGCCATAAGTATAACGGGGTCAAGGTCCGGATTTTTGCCTTTCCAGTGAAGAAGAATACCGTATTCATTTATAAGCTGAGACTCAACAACAGAAAAAACCTTTGGATATTTTTCCTTGAGCATCGGCAAAAAGGAAGCAAACTCCTCTTTGTCAAAGTTTCCGTCCTTTGCCGAAACGGTCTTTTTTCTTATCATAGCCTGAAAACGCTCAAGGGCTAAGGCTTCATTAATCTTTTTCATATTTTCACACCTTTCAAGAGGTTAAGCTTTATTAAATTGCCTTGAAAATTGCGAAGCAATTTCCCTGACTACTGACTACCGGCTACTGACTACTTTTACCAGATTACTCTGGTAGAAATATCT
>JAZOAX010000118.1:0-3481 GCA_045595685.1 Acutalibacteraceae bacterium | reverse complement strand
TGATACTTCAGCAACGCCGACTCTCCACCATGAATCATAGCCGTCAGTCATTGATTTATGACCTACTTTCATATCAAAAAGAGTGGGAACAGTCTGCTTTTTACTGTCTTCAATAGCGGCGTAAAGTTCTTCTTCTGTTGTAATCCGGTACGCCTTACAGCCGTATCCTTCAGCAATTTTTGCATAGTCAGTCATAATAACTTCACCGTCAAGAAGTCCGCTTTCACCGTTTCTTCTTGTGAAACGTGTGCCGAAGGTATCAGTACCCTGATTATTCTGAAGATTTTCAATGCATCCCCATCCGCTGTTGTCGAAAAGCATAATGTTAATTTTCTTGTTTTCCTGAACTGCAGTGTAAAGTTCACTGTGAAGCATAAGGAAACTACCGTCACCAACCATTGAATAAACTTCTCTGTCACCCACTGCAAGCTTTGCGCCGAGTGCACCGCAGATTTCATATCCCATACAGGAGAAACCGTACTCTACATGGTAGGTATAAGGAGCCTTTGAGCGCCAGATTCTCTGAAGGCAACCGGGAAGTGAGCCTGATGAGCCGATAACAACAGAATCGTCAGCAATTGTTTCATTGATGATACCGAGTGCTCTTTTCTGTGAAAGAACCCCGTCAAGTTTTTCGTTATAGCAACGGTCAATTTCTTTTTCAAAGTCTGCCTTTGCAACTGAATATTCATCTTTCCACTCGGATTTATAATCAAGTTTTGCGGCGATTGCATCGCAAGCCTCTTTAGCATCAGCCACAACTGCAGTAGAATCCATTTTGAAAGCGTCAAAAGAGCAGACATTGATTGAAAGCATCTTTACATCGGGATTTTTAAAGCCCCATTTTGAGCAGGTTGTGAAGTCTGTAAGTCTTGTACCAACGGCAATAACAAGGTCTGTCTGCTTTGCAATTGCATTTGCAGCAGCACCGCCGGTAACACCGCAGCCGCCCATATTAAGAGGATGGTCAGAGGGGATCTGTCCCTTACCTGCCTGAGTTTCACCAATGGGAATATTATATTTTTCAGCCATTTTAAGAACTGATTCGTAACTTTCGGAATATGTTACACCGCCGCCTACAACAATCATAGGCTTTTTGCTCTGCTTAATCATTTCGCAGGCTGCATCAATTTCTCTTTCGGAAGGAACGCGTCTGTCCATATACCACACACGCTTCTGAAGGAAATAATCGGGATAATCAAAGGCTTCTGCTTCAACATCCTGAGGCATTGCGATACAAACAGCACCTGTGTCAGCAGGGTCTGTGAGAACACGCATTGCATTGATGCAAGCGGTCATAAGTTGTTCGGGACGGTTGATTCTGTCCCAGTATTTACAAACTGCTTTGAATGAATCGTTTGCAGTAATTGCACAACTGTCAAACTGTTCAATCTGCTGGAGTACGGGGTCTGGCTGACGGCAGGCAAATGTGTCACCGGGAAGCACAAGAAGAGGAATTCTGTTTGCAGTTGCAGTACCGCAGGCAGTTACCATATTGAGTGCACCGGGGCCGATTGATGATGTGCAGGCAATAATCTTTCTTCTGTTCATCTGCTTTGCAAAAGCGATTGCAGCATGAGCCATCCCCTGCTCGTTGTGACCCTGATAGTATGTAAGGCTGTGTCCGCCCTGTTCAAGAGCCTGACCGATACCTACAACACATCCGTGGCCGAAGATGCCGAAGATACCGTCAACAAATTTTGTTTCTTTGCCGTCGAAACATACATACTGATTGTCGAGGAACTTCACAAGTGCCTGAGCCATTGTTAGTTTCATAAAATCAAATCCTTTCGGGAGTGGTATATTTGTTATAAAAAACACTTTAAGGAGTACCGTAAAGGTACTCCTGAATTATCAGCCGATTTCTGAGATTTTAACTGCTCTGCCTTCAGCAACTGATTTCTTTGCAGCAAGAGCAACAAGAATTGAGTTAAGACCGTCAAGACCGGTTGTGGGTGTTGCTTTGTCATTCTGTACTGCATCAACAAACTGAATCATTTCATCGCGGAATGACTGCATATATCTTTCGAGGAAGAAATAGAGAGGCTTATCGGTTGTAACACCGTCTGCATTCATAACAGTTACATTGGTAGGTGTATCGTTAGCTGCCATAGCGGCGCCGAGTGAACCGAACACTTCAATTCTCTGGTCATAACCGTAAGCAGCGCGACGGCTGTTGTCAATTACACCAAGTGCACCGTTTTCAAACTTGAGGTTGATAATTGCAGTGTCAACATCGCCTGCTTCACCGATAGCGGGGTCAACAAGGCAGGTTGCATTTACATATACTTCTGTTACATCTGAGCCTGCAAGGAAGCGAGCCATATCAAAATCGTGAATTGTCATATCAAGGAACATACCGCCTGAAACTGCAGCGTATTCTGCTGAAGGAGGTTCAGGATCGCGGGATGTTATTTTGATAAGTTCAAGGTTACCGACTTTGCCGTCATTGATAAGTGAACGAACGTGTGCAAAGTTATGGTCAAAACGTCTGTTAAAACCAACCTGAAGTTTTACACCGGCTTTTTCAACGGCAGCGATAACAGCCTTAACCTTTTCGGGTGTAAGATCAACGGGCTTTTCACAGAAAATGTGCTTTCCTGCCTGTGCTGCTTCAATTGATATATCTGCGTGTGTGTCAGTTGATGAACAAACAAGAACTGCGTCGATTTCTTCGTCAGCAAGCATTTCCTTATAATCGTTATAAACCTTGGGGATACCGTACTTGTCTGCAAGTTCCTGAAGACCGTCTTTGAACACGTCAGTGATACCGAGAACTCTTGCTGAGGGCACGTTGTAAGTGATTGACTGCATATGCACCTTTCCGATACGGCCTGCACCGATGATGCCGATGTTTAACTGTTTCATTTTTTCTTCCTCCGATAATTCAAAAATATGACATAGGATTTATGTCCCAATCGGGAACATTATAGCACAATGAACTACCGGTTTCAAGAAGAAGTTGGTAGTTCATTGTAAGAAATATTAGAATTTTTTTGTTAATTTTTCCGAAATTAGCAAACAGGACGGATATAGAAAGAAAATTCAAGTTCATCTTTAAGGATAACTTTGTATTTTCCGAGAGTATGCTGTCCGCAACTGTTGGAGCCTGTTCCTCTCATAAAGCCGTCAATGCTGACACTTGTGAGGTGTCCCCTCTTTATATCTTCAAGATGCTTTGCGTTTCTTACCTGCTTTTCGGGATAATCATGGGTGCTGAATGAGAAATAGTCTTTACAGTTGATAAACTCAATGCCGATTCCGTTTTCGTCGGTTAATTTCATCCAACGGGTCTGGCTGTGATTGCCGCTGTCCTGTGGTTTAATGTAATCAACACACATATCTTTCACTGTTGAAGAATAAATACCGAGAACACTCTGAGCACGGAAGTCGCAAAGATTTTCGAGTTCGCCGAGACCGCAGTATGTAACATTTGAAAGTGATGAATCAAAAAGGAAATTCACACCGAATCTGGGAAGTT
>JAZOAX010000117.1:0-4548 GCA_045595685.1 Acutalibacteraceae bacterium | reverse complement strand
CCGACTTCAACACCGTCAACGGTAAGTTTGAAATCCTTGGTTGCATCGTTTGACGGGGGAATTGCTTCCTTGATGGGTTTTGTTGTGCCGTCGGGATATGTAGCAATACCGTTTACAACGGTGATTGTTTCGTCAACGGGGTCACCTGCAATACCCTGAATGATATCGTTAACTGTGTTTCTTGCCGATTCAATTGAAAGACCGGTAAGAGTAATTTTAATTGTTTCCTGCTTGCGTGCTGTCATATTCTGTTCGTTTTTAACTTTGTTGACAGCCTCGTTCATTTTTTCAACAATCTCAGCCTTTGAAAGTGAGGAAGGATCGTTGTTGTCAGGTTTCTTAGTTGTGGTGTTGTCTTCACTGCCCTGAGTTGAGGGAACTGTAACTGCACCTGAGGGCTGAACATCACTTGTGGGTGTTTCAGTTGTGGGAGGTGTTGTTGTGCTTTCAGTGGGTGTCTGAGTTGTGGGAACAGATGTGGACGGCTGAGGAGTTGCAACAAGTTGCTGTGCTTCAGCTTTGGCTTTTTCATAACCGTGATTGTCGCCCAGTACCCAGCCCATTGCAAAAATCCAGACTGCAAGGATAACGGCGATTACTGCCTTGAATTCTTTTGACATAGAATGCATGTGTATTCTCCTTTATATACAATAATATAATCAGATTTTTCACTTATTATAACATACCTAAATTTTGTGCTTTTGTCAAGTAAAACAGATTAAATTACTGTAAATATTAATTGATTTTAATTCATCCGAACATAAGTGATGAAACTATTGAGCTGAGAAGCTGCTGTGCAAAATAGGCAAGAAGAACTGCAAGAACAGAAACACCGCCGTATTTTGCAACAAGGGTTGCCGCTTCTGATTTGGTTTTTGCGGTCTTTACGGTTTTTGCACTCATAAGCACATATTTTTTATAAATGGGGTTTGCAATAAAGCCCACAATAAGTTGCATAACAAATCCTGCTGCACCGTAGATATAAACGGGCGCCATTTTGTTGAAAAATTCACTCATAACAGCCATAACTGTTGCTTCGTCCATAACTGCTGCAGAGGTCTCCATATCTGCGAAGAACTGCATAAGAGCATTCATTGCTTCCATTATGTTCGGTGTGACAAGGATTGAAAGCATCATAGATATTGTTACAAAAATGATGCCAACTTTATAAAGTTTGCGGTAGAACAGCCAACTGCTTGAAAAGAAAAATGCTGCCCAGTTGAAACTTATTTTTTTGCCCAGTTCAAGTTTTTTGAACTTTTCAATGTATTTATATGCGTTGGGTCCTATCAGTGTTGCAAGAAGGTTAACGTGAACTCCGTCAACAAAAAAGTCGGGACCCGAATTTTCAATGCTTCTGATGAGGCTTTCCTGCACCTGCTCGGGAGACACGGGGGAATCAGCAGGAGTTTCATTTACAACTTCTTCGGAAGATGTTGATTCTTCCGTTTGTGCCGGTGTTTTATCTTCTTCAAAACCTTCACCCACACCCAGAGTAAAGGGTGCTTCGTAACGGGGAATATCCGTTTTCGGAGTATTGTTTACGGCGGGATTGTTTTCTCCCATTGAGTCGGCGATATCAATGCCGAAAACAACAAGTTTCATTCCGCAGTTTTCACAGTTCTTGGTACCCTTGGGATTGTGATGACCGCAGTTGGGGCAGGGGAAAGTTTCCGCTTTTTCTTCCATTTTTTCTGCCTTGATTTTCGGTGACGGAGTATTCTGTGCCTTCCACACAAAACCGTCTTTATGAAGATGAGCATTTACGCACCGGTTGTTTTTTTCATAACACTCTCTGTGCTGAGCCGTAGCACATTCAGGGCAGACAACAACATCGTCGCCGTCTTCAAAAACCTTGCCGCAACCGTCACAGATGTTTCCTGTATATATCATATCGCAACTCCTTTTCAGTGAATTTAATTCACATTATATTGTATTCCCTTTTTATCTTTATTTCAATGAAAAGTGAAGAAAATTTATATTAATGTCATATTTAAACTGTATTTTTTCTGATTTTAACCACTTTTGAATTATTTTTTCTTATAAATTATTGCTCTTTACTTCAAAATGTGTATAATGTAAAAGGATAATTTTGTTCAGGTGATTTTAATGTAATATGTTTATTCATTCAATAATCTATCTTATTTGAAAGGATTGTATAGTTAAATGATTCAGTTTGAAGAATTAAGACTCAGACTTCTTGAAAGTCAGAAGCCTCTGGAAGAACTTGCCTCTGCTCTAGGCCTTGAAGAAATGGCAAAAGAAGTTGCTTCCCTTGAAGAAAAAACTGCCGCAGAAGATTTCTGGGGCGACCTTGGCAATTCACAGAAGGTTCTGCAGAGAATTGCTTCTCTGAAAAACAAAATCAAGGCATACGAAGACCTTAAAACCGCCTTTGAAGATGCCCTTGTTATGATTGAACTTTCCGACGAGGAAGAAGACCTTGACCTTCTTGAAGAATGTGAAAACAGTGTAAAAGCCGTTGAAGAAGAACTCGACAAGCAGACACTTGCAACTCTTCTTTCAGGCGAATATGACAATAATAACGCAATTCTCACCTTCCACGCAGGTGCAGGCGGAACAGAGGCACAGGACTGGTGCCAGATGCTCTTCAGAATGTATGGTCAGTGGGCAACAAAACACGGCTTCAAGTTCACAACCGTTGACTTCCTTGACGGTGACGAAGCAGGTCTCAAGTCTGCTGTTGTTGTTATTGAAGGTGAAAACGCATACGGTTACCTTAAAAGTGAAATGGGTGTTCACCGTCTTGTCCGTGTTTCACCCTTCGACTCTTCAGGACGCCGTCACACATCTTTTGCTTCTTTGGAAGTTATGCCCGAAATTGACGATACCGTTGATGTTGAAATCAGAGAAGAAGACATCAAAATGGAAGTTTACCGTGCATCAGGTGCAGGCGGACAGAAGGTTAACAAAACATCTTCTGCAGTTCGTCTTATCCACGAGCCCACAGGTATTGTTGTATCATGCCAGGTTGAAAGAAGCCAGCATCAGAACAGAGAAGTATGTATGCGTATGCTTAAATCAAAGCTTATCGAAATCAAGGAAAGAGAACACCTTGATAAGATTGAGGATATCAAAGGTGAGCAGAAAGAAAACGGTTGGGGCAGCCAGATCCGTTCTTATGTATTTATGCCTTATACCCTTGCAAAAGACCACAGAACCGGCTTTGAAATGGGTAACATCAACGCAGTTATGGACGGTGAAATCGACGGTTTCATAAATGCATACCTCAAAAAGCAGTCTCTTGACTCACTCAGCACAGAATAATCCGAAAGGGAAAAAATGAAAATGGAAGAAAAAATCATTGTACCCGGTGCAGAAACTCCCGCACCCGAAAAGAAAAAGAAAATCCTTTCCTGTATTCAGCCGTCAGGTATCCCGACCCTTGGCAACTACCTCGGTGCGCTGAAAAACTGGAAGTTGCTTTCAGATGAGTTCGATTCTGCTTTTGCTGTTGCGGACCTTCACGCAATCACCGTAAGACAGGATCCGCAGAAACTCCGCAAACAGATTATGGAGGTTTTTGCTCTTCTGCTTGCGATCGGTCTTGACCCCGAAAAGAACATTGTATTCATTCAGAGCCATATTCCCGCTCACTCCCAACTTGCATGGATTCTCAACTGCTACACACAGTTCGGTGAAATGAGCAGAATGACACAGTTCAAAGATAAGAGCCAGTCCCACGCAGACAATGTTAATGTAGGCCTGTTCTCTTATCCCGTACTTATGGCTGCAGACATTCTTCTTTATCAGGCAGACCTTGTACCCGTTGGTGCAGACCAGAAACAACACCTTGAAATTGCAAGAGATATTGCATCACGTTTCAATGGTATTTACGGCAAAACTTTCACTATTCCCGATCCTTATATCGGAAAGCAGGGCGCAAGAGTCATGTCCTTGCAGGACCCCACAAAGAAAATGAGCAAGTCCGACCCCAACCCCAAGAGTTATGTTTCTGTTTTTGACACACCTGAAACAATTATGAAAAAGATTAAGAGCGCCGTTACTGACAGTGAAGGTGGCGTATATTACGGTGAAGGCAAAGATGGCATCAACAACCTTATGGGTATTTATTCCTGCTGCACAGGTCTTTCAATGGAAGCAATTGCAGACGAGTTCAGCGGCAAGGGATACGGTGATTTCAAAACTGCTGTTGGTGAAGCCGTTGTTGAAGAACTTCGTCCCGTAAGAGAAAGATATGAAATGTATATGAAAGATCAGGCATATCTTAAAGAAACTGCTGCAAAGGGTGCTGCCACTGCTAACAGAATTGCAGACAGAACACTGCAGAAAGCAATGAAAAAATGCGGCTTTGTTTTACCGTAAACAAAGCAACCTGAAAATGAAACTCCTCTGTTCCGTAAATGACAGAGGAGTTTTTATATGTGTTGTTTTTGCTGATGGGTATATTTTAGCCTCGCTTTTAAGGACTCGGTATTTTTTAGTTTAGGTTTAATTTCTTCTGTTAACTTCTCCCGCTCAAGCCGCGGGGTGCTCTTACTTTTACCTCTATGTTTCATAAAATAA
>JAZOAX010000116.1:0-6577 GCA_045595685.1 Acutalibacteraceae bacterium | reverse complement strand
CCGTAAGACAGACGGTCAGACTTACAGGAATAAGTAAGGGGTTGGTTGAAAAATGGCTAAAATGAGTGCTTCAAGACATAGAACCGTCCCCTGTCTTGTTCATATAAATGCTATTCTTTTTTTAATGCTAATTGCTCAACTTTTGTTAGAGATGCATTGTATGCATGTATCCCTAGTTATGTCTATTTATATAGTTATTCTCTATATGGGGGCAGACTTCTCATTACTCCATACAGCGTTTTTAACGCTGCAAGGGAAATTGCTTCATTAAAGTAAAGGGGAACTAATATGCGAACGATTAAACAAATTGGTATTGCTATATCCGCTTTTTTAATTACTGTTTCTGTTTTGTTCGGACTTTTGATGTACGATTACATACGCAATGTCCAGTTAAGTATAAGTGATGATGATTATAATTTGATATTAAACAACTGTGATGTGTACGAGAAACTTGGAAATAACACGGATATCCAAGAACACGAATATGACAGTGGTATCTATAGTAAAAATGGTCAATATAAAAACTTTATAATTGAGGGATATAAACATATTCATTGTTTAGTAAAGAACGATGTTGGAGAATTCTTTTGTGCAGCAATTTCTGATAATGATATTAAGTTTTTGATAAAGTTAGATAGTAACAGACAGGTTTTATCTAAAATAGAAGTGAAATATTTACCTTCAAAAATTTTTGTTTATCAGAAAAAATTTATTGCGTATTACATAGGCGATGGAAGTGCACTGTTATATGAAGTCGATTTTGATAAATCCGATTTAAAAGTTATATTTGATGATGTGTCTATTTCCGACAGTAATACTGCCAAACTTATAGACGGTTATTATAAAGGTTTTAACGAGTACTTTGATTTGTATGATTATGAATATGATGAATATATCCGTAACGGTAAAGATTTGTTATACACGCTGTTTGATTACGGGTGTTTTGAAGATGTATATGTTTATGGCGATGCGGTTGTCTATATGACAGCGGAACAAAACGAAAAATCACAGTGGAAAGCAAAGAGCGATAATTATGAAAAATGTTTTCTAAATGGAGACAGGTGTTTTGGCTTTGTCGGTGATACATCGTTATTATTTTATAAAAAGTTGCATTTGGTTTTTTTTGATTTAGGATTGTTTTATTTTTACGATTATATTAATGAAACCAAGTCTAATTTCAAAATTATTCTCAATAAGGAAATTTTATACGGATCAATTGACGATGCAAGAGAAAAACTGTATTTTAATTCCTCAAATAAAGATTATATGTCGTATTATTGTATGGATATTGATTCGGGAATTTATGCCGAGATTGATATAGGTTTCGAGTATTTCGGTCAAATGCAGGTAACTTAGATAGTGGACTGGAAAGACAGGGGACGGTTAGCGTGAAAACCTCACCCGTCACTTCGTGACACCCTCCAGAAGACAGGGGACGGTTCTCTGTCTTCGGATGAAAAGTAATTTTCAGCACTCCTTCGGGGGTGCTGATGTTTTACCTCTCAGTCGGCTTTGCCGACAGCTTTTCCTCCGGAAACGGGCACTCCCTCTGACAAAGGGAATTACCTTTCAGGAGAGCCTTTTCTTGCCTCTACTCTTGAGGAGAGGTGGCAATGCGGAGCATTGACCGAGTGGTCTTCGCAATTCCGCATTCCGTATTCCGAATTTCTTCACAAAACCTCTTGATTTTTCTTCTGCTTTATATTATAATATCAAGGCTATGTAAAAATAGATTATGAAAGAGTAAGATACTTTGTTTTGGTCATACAGCCGTGGGTCCTGTGCGACAGTACGCCGCGAACCATGTCAGGCGGGGAACCGAGCAGCATTAAGTGGAATGTCTGTGCGACACAGTCAAAGCCTACTGCTGTATGACCAAGGTAATGTATCTTATTTGTTTTTTTAGGGCTTGTTTAGGGTCTAGGATCTGGGGCCTAGAGGCTAGGGTGAGTGACGAAGGAGATTTCGGGTTTTGGTTGTTCCTGACTACTGACTACTGGCTACTGACTACTGATTCTGCATTCAAAAAGGAGGAGATAGTATGTATCAGGTATTATACAGAAAATACAGACCGAAGGTGTTTTCCGATGTTGTGGGACAGACACACATCACAACAACCCTTTCAAAAGAAATAGAAACAGGAAAAATCTCCCATGCCTACCTTTTCACAGGTTCAAGAGGTACGGGTAAGACCACCTGTGCCAAAATTCTTTCAAAGGCGGTCAACTGTCTTCACCCCGTAGACGGCAATCCCTGCAATGAATGTGAAATCTGCCGTGGGCTTGAATCGGGTGCAATACTCGATGTTGTCGAAATTGATGCCGCAAGTAACAACGGTGTTGAAAACATCAGAGATATCCGAGAAGAAATCAACTTCACTCCCGCATCCTGCAAATACAGAGTGTATATCATCGACGAAGTGCATATGCTTTCCATCGGTGCATTCAATGCCCTTTTAAAAACACTGGAAGAGCCTCCCGCACACGTTAAATTTATCCTTGCCACAACTGAAGTGCATAAATTACCCGTTACCATACTTTCACGCTGTCAGCGTTTCGACTTCAAGCGCGTGACCCCCGAGGCAATGGCTCAGAGAATGAACTATATCGCTTCTCAGGAAGGCTTCACAATAGATGAAGAAGCGGCATCTCTCATTGCCCGCATTGCAGACGGCGGTATGCGTGACGCACTTTCACTTCTTGACCAATGCACAGGCCACGGAAAACACATCACATCAGATATCGTAATAAGCGTTGCAGGTATGACAGGCAAAGACCATCTGTTCGCCCTTGCCGATGCCGTAAAAAGCAAAGATTCTGCAACTGCACTGAGAATCATCAGTGATTTGTATCAGGATTCCTGCGATATGGAGCGCCTTTGTGCAGATATGATAAACCACTTCAGAAGCCTTATGATTGTGAAGACGGTGAAAAACAGTAACGGCCTTGTTGTGTGTACCGACGAAGAACTTGAAAGGTACAAGACCCAGAGCGCAGGCTTCACCCTTGAAGCGATTCTCAGCGCCATAGGACTTCTGCAGACCTGCACTGCGAACATAAAAAGGGGAGTAAACCGCAGAATTGAAACGGAAATGACCTTTATCAGAATGTCAACTCCCACCCTTTCCGACGATACCGACTCAATTCTCAGCCGTATTGCCGACCTTGAGTTCAGTGTGAAAACGGGCAACTTTACCTCAGGTGATACGAAACCTACAGAAAAACCTGCAGTTAAAACCGAAACGGTGAAAGAGGAGCCGAAAAGAGATGCTGCTGCAATTTTCAGCACTGCATTTGACCTTCCGCAGAAACCCGAAGAAAAAGCAGAAACACCTGCAGCAGATATTTTCCCCGCAGAGCCTGCCTCAGTACCCGCAGAGCCTGCCACGGTACCTGCAGAGCCCATTTCGGAATCTGCACCGGAAGAAGAGACAATCCGTTGGGCAGAGGTGCTTTCGGAACTTATGAAAACCAATATGCCTCTCTGGGGCGTACTCGTTGACTCTCAGGCGGTAATCAAAGGCGATTTCGTGCTGATAAAAAGTGAAAATCCCACACTGAATTCCTTTATCAAGGTTGGAAGAAACGCAAAAGATGTTAAAGAGGCTGTTATGAGAGTCACAGGCAAAAAGTACCGCCTCGGTATCTATAACGCCACACAGTCACAAAGTCAGGGAACAGAGGCAAAACCCAAAAAAGACCCCCTTGAAAACCTTATCAGCAACGCAAGGCATATGGGTATAAATATTGACGTAAAGCCTTGATTTAAAGGCAGAATATAATGTATAATCAAAAAGACAAATAACTTTAAAGGAGACAGAAAAATGAAAGCAAGAATTCCCGGTCAGCCCTCCGGCGGCGGACAGATGGCTATGATGAAAAAAATTCAGGAAATGCAGGCTCAGATGGAGCAGAAGCAGGCAGAAATTGAAGCAACAGAGTTCACTGCATCAGCAGGCGGCGGAGCAGTTGAAGTAACAGTAAACGGCGCTCACGAAGTTAAGAGCATCAAAATGCAGCCCGATGTTATCGACCCCGACGATGCAGAAATGCTGGCAGACCTTATCATTGCCGCAACAAACGAAGCAATGAGAAAAGCAGACGACGCAATGAATCAGGCAATGCAGGCAGCCCAGGGCGGTCTTGCAGGACTTAACCTTCCTTTCTGATGGCAGGATATAATGTAGCCTCACTTGCACGCCTTGTTGAGCAGTTTGAAAGAATGCCCGGTATAGGGCACAAAAGTGCTCAGCGTCTGGCTTTTTATGTGCTTAATTTAAAAAAAGAGGAAGCACAGGCTTTTTCTCAGGCAATTTTAACTGCCCACGAAAGAATTAAACAGTGCAGCCGATGCTGTAACCTTGCAGAAGACGAACTTTGTCCCATCTGCAAAAGCGGCAGGCGTGACGAAAGCATTGTCTGCGTGGTTGAAGACCCGAGAGATGTTATGGCTTTTGAAAGAACACACGAGTTTGAGGGCACATACCATGTTCTCCACGGTGTTATTTCACCTATGAACGGTATCGGACCTGAGGATATTACCATAAAAGAACTGCTCGCACGCCTTTCAGACGGCAAAATCGAAGAAGTGATTATGGCAACTAATCCCACAGTTGAGGGCGAAGCCACTGCGATGTATATTTCAAGACTTTTAAAACCTATGGGCATTACCGTCAGCCGTCTTGCTTACGGTGTCCCCGTCGGTGCAGACCTTGAATATGCCGACGAAGTGACTTTGTCAAAGGCACTTGAGGGAAGACGCACTCTGTAAATTCGGAATGCGGAATTAGTAGTCAGTAGTCAGTAGTCAGTAGTCAGTGTTCCTTGTCTCTCCTCGTGGGAGAGGAGACAACAATAAAGGTGAAAAAAATGAAAACAGATATCAACAGATTCAAATGGACGAGGGCTCCCAAGCAGTACACCGTCACACAAGACAAGGTGGAAATTATAACAGAGCCTCACACAGACCTGTGGCAGAGAACATACTATCATTTCAGAAATGACAATGCCCCTGTGTTTCAGATGCAAACAGATGAAAAATACTTCTCCTTCGTTCTTAAAACAGACTTTGACTCAAAAGTCCGTTATGACCAGAGCGGTGTTGTTATGTATCTTGACAGCGAAAACTGGCTCAAGGCATCTGTGGAGTACGAAAACGAAACAATACAGCGCCTTGGCAGCGTTGTAACAAATAACGGTTATTCCGACTGGGCAAGTGTTGACATTGATGCAGATATCAGGTCAATGTGGTTCCGTCTCAGCCGCAGAGATGATGACTTCTGCATAGAAAATTCAACAGACGGCGTAAACTTCAGGCAGATGCGTATCTGTCATATGTTCAATGTGAAAGATACCGTCACTTTCGGCATATATGCCTGCAGTGCAGAGGATTCATCTTTCAAAGCCACATTCACCGGTATGGAAATCACCGAGTGTAAGTGGCTTGCCCACGACGGACAGCAGCCGGACTGACTTTTAAATGCAAAATGCAAAGTGCAAAATCAGTAGTCAGTAGCAAGGAACCCTAGCCTCTCCTCAAGAAGAGAGGTGGCGGCGTAGCCGTCGGAGAGGTTATACAATATGCTAAAGGTACCACAAAAGCCTTGCCTCGCCCTTTGGGAGAGGTGGCAATGCGAAGCATTGTCGGAGAGGGCGGATTAAATGCAAAATCAGTAGTCAGGATTAAAGAATCAGAGAATAAATAATAGATAATAAATAATAAATAATAAATAATAAACAGGCGTTTTGCTCGGCGGGCAGAACGCTCCGGTTTGCAGGAATTCGGGCGCAATTCCGAATTCCGCATTCCGAATTAAAAGAAAGGTGGTGTCTTGTATGGCAACTGTACAGCAGGACGAAAAACAAATAGTAGCCCAGAACAAAAAAGCAAGACACGACTATTTTGTTCTTGAAAGTTACGAAGCGGGAATCGAACTTTTCGGTACGGAAGTGAAATCCATAAGAAAAGGCAGAGTAAATCTGAAAGATTCCTGGTGCAGCATTGAAAAAGGAGAAATCTTTGTCAACGGTATGCATATCAGCCCTTATGAGCAGGGCAACATTTTCAACCGTGACCCTATGAGAGTGAAAAAACTGCTTATGCACAAAAGGGAGATTAACCGTCTTTACGGAACGGTAAAGCAGCAAGGTCTCACGCTGATACCTTTGTCGGTGTACTTCCTTAAAGGCAGAGCAAAACTTGAAATAGGCCTTTGCAAAGGTAAAAAGAATTATGATAAGCGTGAAAGCGAAGCAAAACGCGATGCACAAAGGAACATTGAGCGTGCTGTTAAGGAATATAACAGATAATTCAACCGTAGGTTTAGTTCTTTTTTAATGTTTACAACCATTAGTTTACAAAAAAGAAAACGTTTCAACCAATGTTACGTTCACATTTTTTACATTCTCCGCTACAATTTAATTAAAAAAACGGCTCAGCCAAAAAGGAGAAATGATTTATGTCTATATTTAAAAGAAAAAACGAAGAAAAAGAAATACATATTTCTGAAGAAGCAAATACCGTAACCTCTACATTAGGTGAACGTATTGCTGACGGACGAAAAAAATGCGGATATACA
>JAZOAX010000115.1:0-2681 GCA_045595685.1 Acutalibacteraceae bacterium | reverse complement strand
ACACTGTCTTTAAACACTATATAATCATATTTAAAACTATTTTTGAATTCTGTCGACATAGTTACAGCGATATTCAGTTCATGAAGTTTATTGCAAACTGCATCAGCAACTTCATAGGCATTTTCTCTGGTAATGTTTACCTGAACAAAAACTGTCATACTCCGTCACCTCTGTTAAGTGTTTCGTGAGAATCGTTGACAATCTGTTCAACAGTTCTGTCAAGGAGTGACTCGCTGCTTTCATTTTTTTCGATAAATATCAGATACTCGATATTTCCCTGAGGTCCTTTTATTGGTGAAAAATCGAGATTTAACACCGAAAAACCGTTTTCAAGAACGAATTCATAAATTGATTCAACAACTTCAATGTGCGTGCTGAGTTCTCTTACAACTCCGTTTTTACCTACTTTATCTCTTCCTGCTTCAAACTGAGGTTTTATTAAGCAAACCGCTTTACCTCCGTTTTTGAGCAGATTTCTCATAGGCGGAATTATTAATTTCAGCGATATGAAAGAAACATCAACGCTTGCAAAGTCAATTGCATCAGGAATCTGTTCGTTGGTGACATAACGGAAGTTTGTTCTTTCCATATTTACAACTCTTTCGTCCTGACGAAGTTTCCAGGCAAGCTGACCGTATCCGACATCAATCGAGTACACTTTTTTTGCACCGTTAATAAGCATACAGTCTGTAAAACCGCCTGTAGAGGCTCCGATATCCATACAAATACAATCCTGCAGATTCAGACCGAATTCTTCCACTGCTTTTGCAAGTTTATAGCCTCCACGGCTGACATAAGGCATTTTTTCACCGCGAAGTTCAATGCAATCTTCACTTTTTACCGACAGACCCGCTTTAGTTTGTTTGTTTCCGTTAACATACACAAGCCCTGCCATAATCAAGGCCTTTGCTTTTTCGCGGCTGTCAACAAAACCGCGTTCGTGCAAGGCAACATCAAGTCTAATTTTCTCTGTCACTGACTAAATCCCCACTGATTTTTTTAATAATTTGATTTTTGCTGAACATATATTTTTCAAGTAATTGAGAAGTACTTGCCTGTTCAACGAAAGTATTTTCAATTGCAGTTAAACGGTACTTTCCCTGATAACCTCTTATCAGAAGTTCAGATGCCACTTTTTCGCCAATACCGCCATTTCTCTGACCCTCTTCGAAAAACCAGATGTTTTTCTTTTTTATGATTATATCGAGAAATTCTGCTGGTATCGGTTTAATCTGATTCAATGAAATTAGCGAAATATCAAATCCGTCATTATTAAGTGAATCTACTGCATCGATTGCTTCACTTGTAATTCTGCCGTAAGTTACAATGATACTATCAGATTTTCCGTATTCGGAAAACTCCACGGTATTATACACAAGTTTTGAAACGTTGTCGCCGGGCTTTCCTCTCGGATAGCGGATTGCTACTGAATAATCATCTGCGTAAAGTGCGTTGTTAATGTCCGCTCTGAGAGAACGGTAGCAACAAGGCGAATATATTTTAATGTCAGGTATTGTGTTTAAGAATGCCACATCAAATATACCGTGATGAGTTTCTCCGTCTTCGCCAACAAATCCTGCTCGGTCAATGGCAAATATTATCTTCAACTTCTGAAGTGAGATATCGTGTATAATTTGGTCATAACATCTCTGAATAAATGTTGAATAAACGGCGTAAACGGGCTTCATACCGTTTTTTGCAAGACCTGACGAAAAAGTTACTGCGTGTTCTTCAGCAATACCAACATCAAAAAAGCGCTCGGAAAAACTGTTACTGAATCCGTCGAGGCCGGTACCGTTTTTCATTGCTGCCGTTATGGCACAGATAGAAGTGTCTTTTTCGGCAAGTTCGCAAATATATTCACCGAATTTATCTGAAAAAGAGCCACTGCCGAGAACGGGCTCACCAGTATCAATGTCAAACCTTGAAATGCCGTGATAAACTGACGGTGATTTTTCTGCAAATTCATAACCCTTACCTTTAGTGGTTATAACGTGCATAAGCACAGGTCCGTTGACTTTTTTAGCACTCTCAAGGGCGTTACAAAGTTGTTCAATGTTGTGCCCGTCAATGGGACCTATATATCTGTATCCAAGGTCTTCAAAGAATGTACTTTGAGTGTAAAGTGCATTCTTGATTTCTGTTTTAAAATTATAAAGTTTTGTTGCAATTTTTGTTCCGAAAGGAATCTTGCTGAGTGCTTTTTCCGTGTTCGCTTTCAGCGAAATATATCCGGGTTTAACGCGGATTTCAGCAAGATATTTTGCAAAAGAGCCGACATTTTCGGAAATTGACATTTTATTGTCGTTGAGAATGATGATTTGTCTGGAGTTACTTCGTCCGCCGTTGTTGAGTGCCTCGTACACCATGCCACCGGTAAAAGAACCGTCTCCTATAACGCAAACAGTATAACTGTCATTGTTTTTTAAAAGATTGGCGGCGGCAAGGCCGAGTCCTGCTGAAACAGAGGTACCGCTGTGACCTGAATAAAAAACATCGTGTTCACTTTCGGTAGGTCTGCAAAAGCCTGAAATACCGTCTTGGGTGCGTAAAGTATCAAAATCAGAAAAACGTCCTGTAAGAAGTTTGTGTGTGTAGCACTGATGACCCACATCAAACACAAATTGGTCTTTAGGTGAATTGAAAACTTTATGCATTGCAATTGTAAGTTCAACAACACC
>JAZOAX010000114.1:0-2134 GCA_045595685.1 Acutalibacteraceae bacterium | reverse complement strand
TGTTCGAATCCCTCACAGCATGCTATACTGTTAATTCTGCAAAAAATAAAAGGGTCACACTTTCATGTGACCTCTTCTATCTTGGCGCGCTGTAAGGGATTCGAACCCCTGACCTTCTGGTCCGTAGCCAGACACTCTATCCAGCTGAGCTAACAGCGCATCGCTTTTTAAGTGCCCAAACATATTATCACAATCAGCCGTTATTGTCAATAGTTTTTCAAAAAAACTTTCCTTATTATTGCTAAATTCATTTTTCTGTGCTATGATTGTATGAGTAAAAAAACAAAGGAGGCAGAATAATGAACATCTGGCACGATATTAATCCCCAAAGAATAGGTGTTGACCGCTTTGATTCCGTTATTGAAATCAGTAAGGGCAGCAAAATGAAGTATGAACTTGACAAGCAGACCGGTCTTCTGCGCCTTGACAGAGTTCTGCACACATCCACCCACTACCCTGCAAACTACGGCTTCATCCCCCGCACTTATGCCCTTGACAACGACCCCCTTGATGTTCTTGTGCTCTGTTCGGAAAAAATTGAACCTATGGCACTGGTTGAGTGTTATCCCATCGGCGTTATTTCAATGCTTGACAACAACGACCCCGACGATAAAATTATTGCAATTCACTCAGGCGACCCCACCTATAACGGATATACCGATATAAACCAGCTTCCAAAGCATATTTTTGAAGAAATGATTCACTTTTTCTCCGTTTACAAAATGCTTGAAAACAAAAGCACCGTTATTGACGAAGCAAAAGGCCCCGAAGAAGCAAAACGCATTATCGAAGAATCTATTGTGAGATACAACGAAATTTTTGAAAACAAGTAATTCTGAAGTTGATAAATATTTTAAAAGCAGATATTGAGTAGGTCTCAATATCTGCTTTTTCTTGCTGCTTGTTATTTGATTTCTTCAAAATCCGATGCGGGATGCTTACACAAGGGACACACAAAATCTTCGGGAAGTTCTTCACCCTCATAAACATAACC
This sequence comes from Acutalibacteraceae bacterium, assembly GCA_045595685.1. GTDB lineage: Bacteria > Bacillota > Clostridia > Oscillospirales > Acutalibacteraceae > UBA6857. Next base: position 1,140 of record JAZOAX010000114.1, on the reverse strand, counting down.
GCAGATTTTGCACACATATCCTTTTTTCTTTTGGGTCTGTGGCTTCGGCTTCACATTCTGCTGATAATAATTATATGTCATGGTTTCTTTATCATTAAGAACACCTGCATCGGTGACATCACAAATAAAAAGACCGTGGGTGCCCATATCAACATACTGCTGAACTTCAAGGCAAAGGAAGGAGTTTATGTTTTCAAAAAGCACCTGCAGACCGTTCTGAGCCTTGCCCGATTTCACATCTTTGAATTTGTCGGCATCTCTGCCGCTCTGGAATCCGAAGTTCTTAAAAACAGAAAAAGGTGCATCGGTATTAAGAATATTTACATTGAGTTTTTTTGTGTCGCGGATAACATCATGGGAATAATTCTGCTTGTTGATGGCAACAGCAACCGTTTTAGGCGTGCTTGTGAGCTGCATAACGGAATTCACAATAAGTCCGTTATCTTTTTTGCCGTCATTGCAGGTAACAACATAAAGGCCGTAGCCGATTTTGAATAATGCTCTGTCCATATCGTTCATAAGTACAACTCCTCAGATTAAAATTATTTTGAAAGTTCTTCGGCAAGATTTCTGAGTTTTTCTTCGTCTGTGCCCTTTGCAAAAGCCGCATTTACCGTTACTGTGTTTTCACAGAAGGTAATATTTTTACTCTTTTCAAACATTGCTTTCATATTCTTTGCAGCAGTGGGCGCCCAGGAACCGTTTTCAACAAAAGCAACTGTTCTGTTCTGATAGTTTCTTTCCGTAAGTCCGTCAATAAACTCTTTCATACAAGGGAAAAGTCCGTTGTTATAAGTTGTGCCTGCAAGAACAAGTTTGCTGTATCTGAAAGCCGCCGCAATTGCCTCTGCCTTGTCACATCTTGCAAGGTCATAAATCTCGGTTCTGATATTGGCTGAAAGATATTCATAAAGAAGTTCTGCCACATATCCCGTATGTCCGTAAACGGAGTTATAGGCAATCACAACGCCGTCTTCTTCCGCTTCGTATGAAGACCACTTGTTATATAAATCAAGGTAATAGCCAAGATTTTCATTAAGTACGGGGCCGTGAAGCGGACAGATGGTGCCGATTTCGAGTTGTGCCGCCTTTTTAAGAACAGCCTGCACCTGCGAACCGTATTTGCCCACAATACCAATA
>JAZOAX010000113.1:0-4110 GCA_045595685.1 Acutalibacteraceae bacterium | reverse complement strand
GCCTTTCGAGGCTTTTGAACGCAGTCGGAGTGAAAATATGCCCCATTAAACCTTATTTGGTTCAACTGCTGTCACCTTATATGATTTTTGTCATTTAAGAAGACTTTATACTCAAAAGGTAAAAATACTTCTGCGGTGATATCTGTATATAAAAAATCGGCAGTATTCAATTAACGAATACTGCCGTATTTCTGTTTTTACTGCTGTGAATTGGCTTTTTCAAGGGCAAGTGAGAACTTATCCCACATTTCGCCGTAACCTTCTGAAGATGGCTTGACGGGCTTTTCAATTTTGTTTTCCTCGTCAATAAGAATCTGTCCGTGTTTTCCCATCATAATAACTCTTGTGCCGAGGGTTATTGCTTCCTGAATGTTGTGGGTGATAAACATAAAGGTTACTTCTTCCGTTGTGGAGATTTTGTAAAGCTCCTTTTGCAAACTGTTTCTTGTAATAGCGTCAAGGGCTGCGAAGGGCTCGTCCATAAGAATAATCTGTGGTCTTAGGGCAAGCGCTCTTGCAATGGCAACACGTTGCTTCATACCGCCTGAAAGTTCGTGGGGATAATACTTCTGATAACCGTCAAGACCGACTTTTTTCAGGTATTTATCAGAAATCTGTTTAAGCACCGCTTTGTCCTTGATACCTTTTATTTTAAGAGGATACTGAATATTTTTTTCAACGGTTTTCCAGGAAAAAAGCTGGTTATAGTCCTGAAACACCATAATTCTTTCTGTTGAAGGCGAAGTAACTTTGCGGCCGTTACATTCAATTTTACCTTCGTAATCTTCAAAACCTGCAATGCAGCGCAGCATAGTTGATTTTCCGCAGCCTGAGGGTCCGAGAATACAGATAAACTCGTTTTCATAAACCGTAAGGTTAAGATCTTTAAGAATATTGTTGGGCTGGCTCTGGGTATAGAAAGTCTTGGATAAATTTTCGATTTTTAAAACTTCATTCATCTTACCATACCCCACTTTCTTACCGTGTTCTTTTCAATGGTGTTGAAAACGCCGTATTCAACAATAATTCCCACAATAATTATAAGAATAATTGCCGCATACACGCCCTGATAGTCAATCCATACAGTTCTTGCGTTGTTGATGTAAACGCCGATACCTGCAGACTGTGCCGCACCGAAAATCATTTCGGCACTGATAAGACCTCTCCAGGCTCTTGCCCAGCCAACTTTGATACCTGAAAGAATGTTTGTGAAAGAGGCGGGGATGTAAACACCGAAAACCAGTCCGAAAAGACCGAGACCGATGTTTTTGCCCGATTCAATGTAAATCTGTGGTGTTGTCTGAAAGCCGTTTATCATATTGCGTGACATAGGCCACACAACAGAGTGTACAACAAGAATAAGAATGGAAGTGTCGTTTGCGCCGAGTGTAATCATAAGAATGGGAAGAAGTGCAACACCGGGCAGAAGGTCGAAAACCGACACAATGAGGTTGTATATTGCATAGAATGTTTTGCTCACTGCAGATAAGCCTGAGAAAATTACCGAAAGCACAATGCCGATGCCGAGACCTTTGAAAATGGAAAGCATTGAATTTCCGAGGTATGAAAGCATATTGCGCTGAGGGTTTGTGAAACTTTCAAAAAGGCTTATGAAAATTTTATCAAGAGGGGGAAAGCCCATAATGTTTCTTGTGTTTGCATAAATCTGCCAGAACGCAATGCATATAATCACAAAAACAAGCTGAGCAATTCTCGTTTTGTTCTTTTTTAAAAAATCAAGCATAATTATTTCCTGTCTTTTAATTGTTTTATTTTGTTTTTACGTTTTCGTATTTGAGAGAGTCAATAGCAACTTCTTTTGTGATGAAGCCTGCACTGTACATAAAGTCTGCCATTGTATCTGCGCCTTTGAGTTCGCCGAAATACTGACAGTCTTTTTCGTTAAGATAACTCATAACTGTTTCGCGGTCAAGGCCGAGATATTCTGTTTCGATTGTTGCAGTTTCGTCTTTGTTAGTGTTGATGAATTCAATTGCTTCACTGAAAGCGGCACTCACTGCTGAATAGAGTTTTTCATCTTCGTGAAGTTTTTCTGATGCCATGGCAACAAGGAAACTGTTGCCGCTGGGCCATACTTCGTTGATTTCGGCAAGTTCGGCATAGTTTTCATTTTCTCTTTCCTGATAAATAAAGGGAGAAGAAGTGAGGTGAAGTGTAACTGTGCCTGATTCAAGTGCAGCCATACCTTCAGCGTGGGACATAGCCTGAATGTTGTTGTCCAGGGCGTGAGCATCACCAAGAACCTTTTCAGCGGCCATTGAAAGCAGAATATGCTGAATTGAGCCTGTGTTAACAAGGGCGATTTTGTCTTCTGCAGTAATATCTTTAAGGGTTCTGATGTCCTTATCTCTTGTCATAAGGCCGTGAGACTGGGAACAGAGGTTGGATATTACTTTATAGGGAATACCTGCTGCAACGCCTGAAATTGCAGGCGCAACACCCATACAGCCAATATCGATGGTGCCGCCGATAATACCTTCGTTGATTGCGGCGCCCGAGTCGAGTTTAACGAATTCTACGGTGATATCTTCGCCGTAATTTTTTTCAATGAGTTTCTTTGCTTCAAGAATGTGTACGGGTGCGTAGCCGATACCGCCCTGATAAGCGATTGTGAGTGTTTTTGATGTGTTTTCTTCGCCGCTGTCTTTGCATGCTGCAAAGCAGAAGATAATGGTGAGTGCGAGAATGACGGGTAAAAGTTTTTTGAGATGTTTCATAATAAAGACCTCCGTTAATTGTTTTCCTTTGTAAGAATATCTATCAGTGTCTCACAGGCAGTGGGCATAAACAGTTCTTTGTTGTATGCCACATAAATGTTTCTGCCTGAAATACTGTCGGGGAGAGGGTATATGCACAAACTGTCAAGGTTTATGTTGCCTTCAAGGGCAAATTCAGATGCAAGGCAGATACCTGCACCCTTCAGTGACATATTCACTGCAGTTGACACCTGATTTACCACAATCTTGTTTTCTGCTGCAATACCGTAATCGAATAAGAATTTATCCATTTGTTCGCGAAGGGGCTGACCTTCTTCAAGAAAGATGAATTCTTCACCGTCAAGAATTGAAAAATCAAAATACTTACCGGTTTCACCCGGTGATACCTTGTATTCTGAAAGTTTTTCGTTTATAGGATTGTCAGAAGGTATGCACAAATATACCCTTTCTTTTTTTATAAGTTTTTTCTCAAAATTTGAGGGGATTTCTTCACTGGTGGAAACAAAACAGTTTATTTCACCTTTTGAAGCCATATCAATAAGTTCTGAAAGGGGGGAGCATTTTATTGAAATATGATAGGTCGGTTTTTCTTTTCTGAGTTTTGCTATTGCACTTGTCACCATTGATTCCACATAGGCAACGGGTCCGCCGATAACGGCTTTTGCACCAACTGTTTCGCGGTAGTTATCAAGGCGCTGCTGCAAATCTTCCGATAAAACCTGAACTTTCTTTATATAATCATAATAAATCTCACCTTCAGCGGTGAAAGTTATGGGAACTTTTTTTCTGTTGAAAATTTTAAAACCGAGTTCACTTTCAAGGGCATTGAGACCTGAACTGAGGGCAGGCTGTGATATTCCGAGATGCGCTGCGGCTTTGCTTAAATTGCCGTGTTTCACAATCTGAATAATATAATTGTCGTATACTCTTCTGTCCACAATTAAAATCTCCTTATACCATATAAGCAATTACTTATGAACTATAGCACAAAGTTTTTTTCTTGTCAATAGAGTTTAAGAAAAATTAATTTCTGAAAAATAAAAAAGCAGATGTTAAAATCTGCTTTTGTTAATTTTGTTTTAATTTGTTACAGACTGAAAGCAAGGGGCAGAAGTTCTTTCAGGGTAAGAGAAAGATATTCATCTGAGTTTTTGCCAAGAAGAATGGTGAAATCTTCATCGCAGAACTCTTTCATAACCTGCCTGCAAACACCGCAGGGCGTGAAATAATCTTTGAAATCAAGATTTTTTCCGCCCACAACGGCAATTTTGGAAAATTCTTTTTCTCCCTCGCTTACGGCCTTGAAAAATGCAGTTCTTTCAGCACAGTTCGTGGGGGAATAGGCGGCATTTTCAATGTTGCAGCCGGTGTA
>JAZOAX010000112.1:0-2118 GCA_045595685.1 Acutalibacteraceae bacterium | reverse complement strand
AATTCTCCTTTTCCTTATATTACATATTAATAATACATCGTAATTTATGAAAGTGGATTAATAATATTTAAATAACAGCAAACACTCTGCCAAATTTCAGCAGAGTGTTTTGTTCATTATTACTGAAGCTGACTGAGACTTTCGTCAATCATCTTGATTTTTTCTGTAAGCTTTTCTGCGTCAGCCTTCTGTCCGTCAATTACGTTCTGAGGAGCCTTAGCAAGGAAGCCCGGGTTATTAAGCTTTCCGTTAATCTGTGCGAGCTTCTTTTCAGCTGCTTCTCTGTCCTTAAGAAGGCGCTTTCTTTCAGCCTCAAAGTCAACAAGGTCGCCCATAGGAATGTAAATTTTTGCATCAGCGGTAACAATGCTTACACTGCCTTCAATATTGAAACTGTCACCTACCGTAACATCAGAAGCACTTGCAAGTTTCTGCATAAATACTACTGCTGTATCGAAGATATCCTTCTTATCTGTTGCAACATAAACGTGAGCCTTTCTTGAAGGAGGAACATTCATTTCTGCTCTTCTGTTACGAACGGCACGGATAGCATCCATAATGATATCCATCTTCTTTTCATCTTCAGTGAACACAAGTTCATCGTTGAATTCGGGCCACTGTGACTTCATAATTGTTTCACCGTTGTGAGGAAGTGTCTGCCAGATTTCTTCTGTAATAAACGGCATAAAGGGATGAAGGAGTTTCAGAGTTTCACTCATAACATAGACAAGAACTGCCTTTGCAGTTTTTGCTTCTTCTCCACCCTTCTGGAGTCTTATCTTTGCAAGTTCAATGAACCAGTCACAGAAAAGGTCCCAGATGAAGTCATACAATTTCTGAACTGCGATACCGAGTTCGAATTTATCAAGGTTATCTGTTACTTCCTTAGTAAGTGAGTTGAACTGTGAAAGAATCCACTTATCTTCAAGTGCAAGATTTTCGGGGATATGAGGTGCAGGTTCGTTTTCATCAAGATTCATAAGGATAAATCTTGCAGCGTTCCAGATTTTGTTTGCGAAGTTTCTGGATGCTTCAACTTTCTTATCGGAGTATCTCATATCGTTTCCGGGGCTGTTGCCCGTTGCAAGGGTAAATCTGAGAGCATCAGCACCGTATTTATCGATAACAAGCAAGGGATCGATACCGTTGCCGAGAGATTTTGACATCTTTCTGCCAAGTTCGTCACGGACAATACCGTGAATGAATACGGTGTCAAAGGGAACTTCGTTCATCTGCTCGCAAGCGGAGAAAATCATTCTTGCAACCCAGAAGAAGATGATGTCATAACCTGTTACAAGGGTGCTTGTGGGATAGTAATGCATAAGTTCGGGCGTTTTTTCAGGCCAGCCGAGAGTTGAGAAAGGCCAGAGTGCTGATGAAAACCATGTGTCAAGAGTGTCGGGGTCCTGAGCAATATTATTGCTTCCGCACTTGCAGCATTCTGTAGGCTCACCCTTACTTACGGTGATTTCGCCACAGTCTGCACAGTACCAGGCAGGGATTCTGTGACCCCACCAGAGCTGTCGTGAGATGCACCAGTCACGGATGTTTTCCATCCAGTTATAATAAATCTTATCAAAACGCTCGGGAATAAACTTAACCTGACCGTCTCTTACAACCTTGATTGCAGGCTTTGCAAGAGGTTCCATTTTAACAAACCACTGCTTTGAAACCTTGGGCTCAACAGCGGTATGACAACGGTAGCAAGTACCAACCTCGTGCTTTGTGGGCTCAATTTTAACAAGAGCGCCTGCATCGGTAAGGTCTTTTACAATTGCCTTACGGCATTCCATAAGGTTCATACCTTCGTACTTGCCTGCTTTTTCGTTCATATAACCGTCATCGGTCATAACATCAAGAACGGGAAGACCGCAACGAAGACCAACCTCAAAGTCGTTGGGGTCGTGAGCAGGTGTGATTTTAACGGCACCGGTACCCTTATCCATTTTTGCATAAGTATCTGCAACAATGGGAATTTCTCTGCCGATAACGGGCATAATTACGGTCTTGCCGATAACATCCTTGTATCTTTCATCATCGGGATGTACTGCGATACCTGTATCACCGGGGATTGTTTCGGGACGTGTTGTTGCAACGATGATGCTGCCGCTTCCGTCT
>JAZOAX010000111.1:0-7766 GCA_045595685.1 Acutalibacteraceae bacterium | reverse complement strand
TAAGTGTTGTTTTTTCGGGAAAGGATTTGAAGGCCTGCATTTCAAGTGCTGTTAATGTCATAAGTTTTTAACCTCGCACACTTTAACTTTATATTTTTCAAAACCGTTTTGCACTACACTGACCTTAAAGCCCATTTCTTCCAGGCTTTTTATGTTGCATTTCTTTTGCCCCGTAAGTTGAGAAACAAATTTACTGCCTACGGAGATTTCTATATTTTTGCCTTTGATGTTCTGTTTTTTTATTTCATCAAGAACGAGTCTCAGATAAATTCTGCTTTCGCAGATTTCACGGAAAGCGGGATGATATACCCCTGCCACGAAACCTTCCTCAACATTACCGCCGGAATGAAGTCCGAGGCGGATTACTCTGATATTCTTTTTATGAAACATCAGAAGAAGTTCTGCACACAGTTCTGCCGCCTCGTCAACAGTCTGCGGAAGATATTCACCTTCACGGTAAAGTCTTTCGAGTTCTGTGTTTTCCAGAACCACCGTGGGATAGATTCTTGCAGTATCAGGTGCAAGGGAAATAAGTTTTTCTGCCGTTCTGATTGCACCTTCGCAGTTGTCGCCGTAAAGGCCCGTCATCATCTGCACACCGAATTCGAAACCGTATTTTTTGATTTTTACGGCGGCTGATACAACATCTTCACTTGTGTGTCCTCTTGAATTGAGGCTCAGAACTTTATCGTCCATACTCTGACAGCCGAGTTCTATTGAAGTTACGCCAAAGGCACGGAGTGTTTCAAGAGTCTCGTCGTCTATACAGTCAGGTCTTGTGGAAATTCTGATTCCTCTGAAAAGACCTTTATCCACATATTCCTTTGCCTTTGAAAGAAGTGTTATCATATAATCTTTTTCAATGGCAGTGAAACTTCCGCCGAAAAAAGCAATTTCACCTTCGTTACAATCGGCAGTTTTCAGTGCAGTGGCAACTGCTTTTTCAACATCTTCTGCCGTTGGCGGAACTGTTTTCCCCGATATTGTTTTCTGGTTGCAGAAACTGCAACGGTGGGGACACCCCATATCAGGCACAAACAGTGCAACATTTATATGCTTCAATTTTTTATGCCCATAAGTTCAAGGGCTTGTTTTGCAGCCTGCTGTTCGGCAAGTTTTTTGCTTCTGCCTTTACCGCATCCGATAACATTACTGTTGAGATTGACTTCAACTTCAAAACGCTTATCGTGGTCGGGGCCGCTTTCTCCCACAAGAACATAAGAAAGATGCTCATCGGGATTTTTCTGTATAATTTCCTGAAGTTCTGTTTTATAATCGCGGATACTCACCTGCTGAGTTGCGGCTTTTTTAACAAAATCAAGAACAAATTTTCTCACTTCGTCAAGTCCGCCGTCAAGATAAATTGCCGCGATAACTGCTTCAAAAGCGTCGGCAAGAATTGAGGCTCTGTTTCTGCCGCCTGTGTTTTCTTCACCTCTGCCCAGAAAAATGTATTTTCCGAGTTCGATTTCTTTTGCAAAATTGTAAAGTGACCTTTCACATACGCAGGCTGCTCTTTTTTTGGTCATTTCACCTTCAGGTAAATGCTTTACATTATGATAAAAATATTCTGCAGTGATAACTCCGAGAACGGAATCACCGAGAAATTCAAGTCTTTCGTTGCAGTCCCTGCAGCCTTGTTTTTCATTAGCATAAGAAGAATGAGTGAGAGCTGTTTCAATTAGTTTTTTATCTTTGAATTCATAGCCGATATGCTTTTCAAAATCACTGATATTCATTCTTCTTCACATCCTTTCAAATGATTCTCTAAATCTGTTATGCCCCTTTGGGCAAGAGCCATATAACGTTCTTTTTTATCCCTGATTTTCGGCTCTATAGCGGGAAGAACACCGAAGTTTGCACCCATCGGCTGAAAATTTGTAACCGTTTCGTCACTGATATAACGGCTGAGGGCACCTATCATTGTGGTTTCGGGGAAAATTATTGTGTCTTTGCCCTGAAGCCTTCTTGCCATATTAAGCCCTGCCATAATGCCTGATGAGGCAGACTCCATATAACCTTCAACGCCGGTTATCTGTCCTGCAAAGAACAGTTCAGGTCTTTTTCTGAAACTGTAGTCACCGTTTAAAAGTCTGGGTGAATCAATGAACGTGTTTCTGTGCATAACACCGTATCTTACAAACTCCGCATTATGAAGAGCAGGTATCATCGAGAAAACTCTTTTTTGTTCCGCGAACTTCAGATTGGTCTGAAAGCCTACAAGGTTATAAAGAGTACCTTTGCTGTTTTCTTTTCTGAGTTGGAGAACAGCCCAAGGACGATGTCCTGTTCTTGGGTCTCTGAGGCCGACGGGTTTCATAGGTCCGAAACGCATTGTGTCCTTACCTCTTGATGCAAGAACTTCAATGGGCATACAGCCTTCGTAAAAATCCTTACGTTTATCAAAAGAGTGAAGCGAGGCACCTTCGGCATTGACAAGTTCGTTATAAAAGGTTTCGTACTCCTCTTTGTTCATAGGACAGTTGATATAGTCATCCTCGCCGCCGCGCTCATAACGGGATGCAGTGAAAGACTTTTCAGCATCAATACTTTCCAGCGTTACAATGGGGGCCGCCGCGTCAAAGAAGTGAAGTCCGTCACCGCAAAGTGATGCAATTTTTTCACTGATGGCATCAGATGCAAGAGGACCAGCGGCAATGATTACATTACCCTGAGGAATCTCGGTCACTTCTTCGTTTATAATTTCAATATTCTTATGGTTTGTGATTTTTTCTGTGATAAGTTTTGCAAACTCATCTCTGTCAACAGCAAGGGCACCGCCTGCAGGCACCTCGCACAAATCGGCGCACTGCATACAAACAGAACCAAGACGGCGCATTTCTTCTTTGAGAAGTCCTGCCGCAGATTCAAGCCGCTTGGCTTTAAGTGAATTGGAACAGACAAGTTCTGCAAGTAAAGGAGAATGATGTGCAGGTGAATATTTTTTCGGTTTCATTTCAAAAAGTTTAACTTTAAAGCCTCTGTTTGCAAGTTGCCACGCTGCTTCAACACCTGCAAGACCTCCGCCGATAACTGTTACCTGCTCATTCATTTTCTTCACCTCTTCTGATTTGAAATATTATTCGTCTTTATCCTTTTTGCGTTTTGATTTGCCTTTATATCCGCACTTTTCATCATGACAGGAAAGAACTCCGCCCTTACCTTTAAAGAGGGATTTGCCGCAATTGGGACACTTTTCTTCTGTGGGTTTATCCCATGTCATAAAGTTACATTTTGGCCAGTTGTCACAACCGAAGAATGTATATCCTCTTTTGGATTTTTTGGAAATCACCTTACCGCCGCAAACGGGACAGGTTGCTCCCGTTTCAACAACATAGGGCATTGTTGTTTTACATTCGGGATAACCGGGACAAGCAAGGAATTTACCGAATCTGCCGCTTTTTACCACCATCATTCTTCCGCATTTTTCGCAGGGAATGTCGGTAATATCTTCCTGAAGCTGAATCTTTACGCCTTCCATTTCTTTTTTTACTTTCTGAAGATTCACTTCAAAATCGTCATAAAAATCGTGGAGCATTTCAATATAGTCAAGTTCTCCTTCACCAACAAGGTCAAGGTTTGATTCCATCTGAGCGGTGAACTTAACATTAACAATGTTTTTGAATTTTTCCTTGAGAAGATTTACAATTGCTTCACCGAGTTCTGTGGGAATAAGCTGCTTTGATTTTCTTTGCACATATTCACGCTTTACGATGGTTGAAATAATTGTGGCATAGGTACTGGGTCTGCCGACACCGTTTTCTTCAAGGGTTTTGATAAGGGATTCTTCCGTATATCTTGCGGGAGGCTGTGTGAAGTGCTGATTTTTGCTGAGTTCCTTATTCTTAACGTTCTCATCCTTGGTGAGACCTTCGGGAAGTTTACTCTTTTCATCGTTATCTTCAATGTTGTAAAGCACTGTAAAGCCGTCAAATTTAACGGAATATCCGCTTGCGGTGAAGACACAGTATTTTTCTTCGGGAACACCTGAACGGGTACTTCTGATTTCGAGTTTTGATGTATTCTGAACACATGAAGCCATCATAGATGCAACAAAACGGTTCCAGATAAGAGAATAGAGTTTGTACTGTTCTGAAGAAAGGCTGCTTTTAACCTTTTCGGGAGTGAGAGAAACCGTTGAAGGTCTGATTGCTTCGTGTCCGTCCTGAGAGTTGCTTCTTGACTTATAATATCTCGGTTTTTCGGGAAGATATTTAGCACCGTAAATGTCAGAAATAAATTCTGCCGTTGCGGCTCTTGCCTCCTCTGAAACCCTGAGAGAGTCGGTTCTCATATATGTGATAAGACCGATTGAGCCGTAGCCGTCAATATTCACACCTTCATAAAGTTCCTGAGCAATTTTCATTGTTCTTTCTGCTCTGAAGCCGAGTCTTCTTGATGCTTCCTGCTGAAGTGTGGAAGTGATAAAAGGAGGTGCGGGATGTTTCTTTCTTGTTCCGTTTTTGAGGGAATGGATGTAGTATGATGTACCGTCAAGGCGGGAAAGAATTTCGTTTGCTTCTGTTTCATTTTTGAGGCTGATTTTTCCGCTTTCATCACCGTAAAATTCAGCGTTTATAACTTTTCTCGAAACAGTGAATTTACCTTCGATTGTCCAGTATTCTTCAGGCACAAAGGCTCTGATTTCATTTTCCCTGTCCACAATCATTCTTACAGCAACACTCTGCACACGGCCTGCTGAAAGACCACGTCTGATTTTCTGTGAAACAAAGGGACTGAGTTTATAACCCACAAGTCTGTCAAGAATTCTTCTTGCCTGCTGAGCATTAACAAGGTCAAGGTCAACTTTCCTGGGGTTGTTCATACCGTTTCTGACACCCGTTTTTGTAATTTCGTTGAAAGTTACTCGGTTGAGTTTATTAAGGTCAAGACCGAGAATGTCTGCAAGGTGCCATGAAATTGCTTCTCCTTCGCGGTCAGGGTCAGTTGCAAGATATACTTCGTCACTCTGTGCAACGGCTGCCTTGAGTTCTTTGACGAGTTTTTCCTTTCCCTTTACTATGCTGTATTTCGGAGCAAAATCGTTCTTTATATCAACGCTGAGCCTTGCAGAAGGCAGGTCTCTGATGTGGCCTTTTGATGCAACTATGCTATAGCCGCTGCCAAGATAATTCTTAAGTGTTTTTGCTTTGGAGGGTGACTCCACAATAATTAGATTTGCCATTTATTTCTTCACCTTTTCACAATTAAATTTTAATTCAGATGATTTTATATTTGTTGGGTCCGTCACTTGCTGAAACACCTTCAAGTTCAAGTTCCGTAAGTGCCGCAAGTACTTTCCTGGTTTCAAGTCCCGACTTTCTTTCAATTTCGTCAAGTGTGAACACACCGTCGGACATTATATTATACACTATTTCAGCATTTTTAGAAATAGTTTCAGGAAGATTTTTTCCTGTATTTTCCTCAATTTTCTCTGTTTTTTCTTCTTTCTTTTTGCTTTGAGGTTTTTTCGTGGATTTTTTTACTTTCTTTTTTCCGAATTCGGACAATTCTCCTATTTTTTCAAAAGGTTTGTTGTCCTTCTCAAGCACCTTTTCTCTGATGTATTTTCTAGGGAAATACTGTGAAAGAACATCGGTATGTGAGAAAACAGGTCTAGCGCCTTCTGAAAGAAGTTGATTTGAGCCTTCAAAATTTCCGCTGTTGATGTCTCCGGGCAAAACGAAAAGTTCCTTGCCCTGCCGTTTTGCGTGACGGGCAGTGCTGAAAGTTCCGCTTCTGTCTGCCGCTTCAATAATTACAATGGCTTTGGAAAGTGCTGATACGATGCGGTTCCTTTCGGGAAATGTTTTTTCACTGACAGAACTGTAGGGCGGATACTCACTGATAAGAGCACCGTTTCGCGACACTGATTTTCTCATTTCACTGTTTTCGGGCAGGTAACCGTTTCCGTGTCCGCAGCCCATAACAAGCAGAGTCTTGCCACCTGCTTCAATGGCAGACCAATGGGCGACACTGTCTATTCCCAATGCACCTCCGCTGACGATAACGGTGTTTTCTTCTTGAACGAGACCTGTAACAATTTTTCTTGCCGCCTCTTCACCGTATACGGAAGGACAGCGTGAACCTATAACGCTGATTCTGAACTCTTCTGAAAGAATACCGACTTCTCCCCTGACGAAAAGCACGGCAGGATAATTGCTTATTTCAATAAGACTTTTCGGATAAAGTTCACTTTCGGGAGTGAGGATATGTATGCCGAATTTTTTGCATATTTCAGCCGTTTTTTCACATTCTGAAATGCTTTTATCAAGAAGTTTGTTTCTGGTTTTATCTTTTCTTGAAAGGAATTTGCAGTTTCTGAGTTCTTCATCTCCTGCTTCGTATAATTCCTTTGCTGAGCCGAAATGAGAAATGATATCCTTGATTTCGTATGCAGTTCCGACACTTTTCTGAAGCCAGAGCCAATACAGAGTGTTATCCATTTTTCACCTCATCATTTCCCACATTGTGATAGCTGCAGCCATAGATGCGTTGAGTGATTCTGCCCTTCCGCCCATTGGTATCGTGACTTTTTTGCAAAGAGAGAACACCTTATCGGATACACCGTTACCCTCGTTTCCGATAACGGCAACTACTCCTCCCGCCATATCACAGTCGGTGATTTTTTCTGCCTTTTCATCGGGTGTGGTGGCGTAAACTTTCATTCCGCGGTCTTTTAGGTCGCAGATAAACGCAGGAAGATTGTCACACTCAAAAATATTCAGTCTCAGAAGCGAGCCCATTGCCGCACGCTGACTTTTGGGACTGTATCTGTCACAACAGCCGCAAAGAATCGCTCCGTCGATACCGAGTGCTTCAGCGGTACGGGCAATGGCACCCAGATTAGACGGGTCCTGAATGTTTTCAAGGGCGATATATTTTCCTTCGGGATTGATTTTCGGGAAATCGGTTTTCATTCTGCATAGGCAGAAAAAGCCCTGTGAATTTTCCGTTTGGGAAAGTTTTGATGCAACAGAATCACTTATTTCAAAATACTGTTTTGCTTTTTGGCAAATTATTTCAACATCTTCTGTGTTTTTTTCAACTGCTTTAGATGTAAAAAAAGACATTGCAATTTCGGTTCCGGTAACAGCAGCATCACGGCAAAGACGAAGCCCTTCAAGAAAAAAGAGTTCTTCTTTTTTTCTGTGTTTTGCTGAATCGGCAATTTTTACAGCCAACTTGATTTTTTCGTTTGAAACACTGTCAATTCTGAGCATATATTCACTCCCTTTCATAAACTTAAGCCACAATAAAACGCAGATTTTTTAATTCTGCAAAACAAATGAAAACTCAGGAATAAAGATTAAAATCAGCCAAATACGGTACTGCTTTACTAACTCCTCATTCCTGATTTCTCATTGATTTTTAACTCTTTAATCTTTACCTATAAAGCACAAATACGCCCGAGAAGAAATTCTCGGACGTAATTCAGTTTAATTAAAGAGCAGCTTTTGCCTTTTCAACAAGTGCAGTGAATGCTGCGGGATCAGCGATAGCAATTTCTGAGAGCATCTTTCTGTTAAGAGTGATGTCTGCTTTCTTAAGGCCGTTCATAAATGTTGAGTAGTTTATGCCGTTTGCCTTACATGCTGCTGAGATTCTTGTAATCCAGAGACGACGGAAATCTCTCTTCTTCTGCTTTCTGCCAATGTATGCATAGTTACCTGACTTCATTACAGCCTGTTTTGCTGTTTTGAAGAGGCTGTGCTTTGAGCCATAGTAGCCTTTTGCAAGTTTTAATACTTTATTTCTTCTCTTAC
>JAZOAX010000110.1:0-2324 GCA_045595685.1 Acutalibacteraceae bacterium | reverse complement strand
TGAAAATACTGCCATCATTAAAAACAAAAACATAATAAATAAAAAAGGAAGAATTTTCTTTTGAAAACTCTTCCTTTTTCTGTTAAAGATTATCAATATAATTGCAGGCAGCAAGGGCGGCAACGGCGCCGTCTGCAATGGCAGTTGCAATCTGCCTCACCCTTTTGCTTCTGCAGTCACCTGCAACAAAAATTCCGCTTTCGCTTTCGGGTACGCAACTTTCGTCGGCCGTGATGTAGCCCCATTCGTTAAGGGATACAACATCTTTGAAAGGCTCGTTCTTCGGCTGCTGACCGATAGCAACGAAAATACCGTCGAAACTGAGGTCGGTTTCTTCATTCGTTTCAGTGTTTCTGATTCTGATACCCTTGAAAGTATCTTCACCAAGAAGTTCTGTAACAACACTTGAATAAATGAACTTCACATTGTCTTTGTTCTGAAGTTCCTGAATGAGTTTTGTTTCACCGGTAAGAAAAGCAAGGTTCTGAATCACCGTTACGCTTTTGCAGTTTTTGGAAAGCAGAACTGCTTCCTGCAATGCTGAATTTCCTCCGCCTATTACGGCAATGTCTTTTCCGTTATAGAAAGCACCGTCACAAACTGCACAGTATGAAACGCCTTCACCTGTGAACTTGTCTTCTTTGGGAAGATTCAGCCTTCTGTGTGCAGAGCCCGTTGCAATAATAACGCTTTTGCCTTGGTAGTCGGCTCTTTCACCTTTAACGGTGAATACACCGTCTTTTTTTGTAATTGCAGTGGCACTGTCAAGTTCAATCTCCGCGCCCTGAGCCATTGCCTGATCAACAAGTTTATCTGCAAATTCATTACCGCTCATCTGAATAAAACCGGGGTAATTTTCAACTCTGGGTGAGTGTGTGATCTGACCGCCGAAGGTTTCTTTTTCAAGAATAAGAACTTTTTTGTCGGCTCTGCCGGCATAGACTGCACTTGTCAGCCCTGCCGGTCCTGCGCCGATAATTATAATGTCGAACATTTTTTACCTCTTATCTTTCAGTGAAGGCTCTGATGTTGGAAAGGTTAACGATTTTTTCCATCTGTCCGTTTTTGATGCTGATAAGAGTGGGAGCCTGCTGAACGCCGAATTCTTCTGCAAGAGCCTTGTCTTCGTCTGCGTATACCTTTTCATAGGTAAATCCTGCAGCGTCAAGGAACTTTGCTGCCATTTTGCAGTTGGGACAGGTGGTTGTTGCAAAGAGAATGAGTTTGTCTTCACTTTCAACACAGCAGCAGTCTTCTTCGCTGTCTGCTTTTACGCCGGTAACTTCCTTGCCGAACTTTTCGGGGTTATATTCAATTCTGTGTGCATATTCCTGGCTCTTACCGTCGTTCCAGTTCTGAACGGGGCGGTAGTAACCTGTGATACGGCTGTAAACTTCTGTTTTTTCACCGCATTCGGGGCAGGTGTACTGTTCACCTGAAATGTAGCCGTGGTTTTTACATACGGAGTATGTGGGTGAAAGGGTGTAGTAGGGAAGTTTGTAGTTTTCTGCAATCTTTCTAACTAAATTAGCACATGCTTGCCATGAAGGCATTCTTTGACCAAGATATGTATGGAATACAGTACCTGATGTATATAATGTTTGTAATTCATCTTGAATGTCTAGTGCAGTAAAGACATCTTCAGTAAAACTAACAGGTAGATGAGAACTGTTAGTATAATAAGGAGTTTCATCCTCTTTTGATGCTGTAATAATATCAGGGTAACGTTTCTTATCATGTTTTGCAAGACGATATGATGTAGATTCAGCAGGAGTTGCTTCTAAGTTATATAAGTCACCATATAATTCTTGGTAGTCTGATAATTTGTTACGCATGAAGTTAAGAACATTTTGAGTAAATTCTTGACCTTCTTTAGTTGTTAAGTCTTTTCTTAACCATTTAGCATTTAGACATGCTTCATTCATACCAACAAGACCGATTGTTGAGAAGTGGTTATCAAATGTTCCTAAATAACGTTGTGTATATGGATATAATCCTAAGTTTAATAATTTTGTAATAATGTTTCTCTTGATCTTTAGACTTCTTGCGGAAATGTTCATAAGTTTTTCTAGACGTTTATAGAAATCTTCTTCATCTTCAGCTAAGTATGCAAGACGAGGCATGTTAAGTGTTACTACACCAACAGATCCAGTTGATTCACCAGAACCAAAGAAACCACCAGATTTCTTTCTAAGTTCTCTTAAATCAAGACGAAGTCTACAACACATACTTCTGACATCACTTGGTTCCATATCTGAATTAATATAGTTAGAGAAATATGGAGTACCATATTTTGCTGTCATTTCAAATAATAATTTATTATT
>JAZOAX010000109.1:0-3066 GCA_045595685.1 Acutalibacteraceae bacterium | reverse complement strand
TCATTTCTTCACGTGGTGCACGTAAAGGTCTTGCCGATACCGCTCTTCGTACTGCTGACTCAGGTTACCTTACACGTCGTCTTGTTGACGTTTCACAGGATGTTATTATCCGTGAAGAAGACTGCGGATGTCACGAAGGTCTTGAAGTTTACGATATCATGGACGGCAACCGTATCCTTGAATCACTTTCAGAAAGACTTAAAGGCCGTTACCTTCTCGAAAACCTTGTTGATGACGAGACAGGTGAAGTTATTATGGATAACAACCATATGCTCACAGAAGGCGATGCTGCAAAAGTTGATGCATACCTCACTGCAAAGATGAACAAGGCAATCGACGAAGGCGCAACAAAAGAAGAAGCAAGCGCTTGCCGCAGAATTACAATCCGTTCACTTCTCACCTGTAACTCCGACCACGGTGCTTGTATCAAGTGCTACGGTGCAAACCTTGCAACAGGTCAGCCCGTTACAGTTGGTGAAGCAGTAGGTATTATTGCTGCTCAGTCAATCGGTGAACCCGGTACACAGCTTACCATGAGAACTTTCCATACCGGTGGTGTTGCATCAGGTGCTGACATCACACAGGGTCTTCCCCGTGTTGAAGAACTCTTTGAAGCAAGAAAACCCAAGACTCTCGCAATTCTCTCAGAAATTGACGGTGTTATATCCTTCGAGCAGATCAAGCGTAACCCCCACATCGTTGTTACAAACGAAGAAACAGGGGAGAGAAGGGAATACTTCCTCACCTTCGGTGCAAGAGCAAGAGTTTCAGAAGGTCAGTTTGTCAAGAAGGGTGAAACCATCACTGAAGGTTCAATTGTCCCCAGAGATGTTCTCAATGTTCTCGGCGTAAACGCAGTTCACGACTATCTTATCAGCCAGGTACAGCTCACATACCGTACTCAGGGTGTTGATATCAACGATAAGCACATCGAAGTTATTGCCCGTCAGATGATGAGAAAGATTAAGGTTGAGGATGCGGGTGATACAAACCTTCTTCCCAATGCAGTAATCGACAAGAAAGAATTCCGTCAGGCAAACGAAAAACTCAGAAAGAGAATGGAAGCAACAGGCGAAGAACTTATGGAAGCTACCTGTTCACCTGTTCTTATGGGTATCACAAAGGCTTCACTTGCAACAGACTCCTTCCTTTCAGCAGCATCATTCCAGGAAACAACAAGAGTTCTTACAGATGCAGCAATCAAGGGTAAGGCTGATCCTCTTATGGGTCTTAAGGAAAATGTTATCATCGGTAAACTTCTTCCCTCAGGTACAGGTATGAAGTGTTACAACGAAGTTGATTACATTGATGTTGAAGCAAGAGATGCTCTGTTTGAAGAAAACAGACCCATCTGGAGTGTATAAGCAATTTAAAGGCTGTCAGATATCTGACAGTCTTTTTATAATTTTTAATAAAATATGCAGTTGAATAATTATGGCCTTTTTGGTATTATTACGATATAGAATAATAAAAGGGGTTTCTTTATGGGAGCGATTTTACACAACATAATTTATAAGTTTATGAGTATAATAGTCACCGTTACAATGCTTTTCGGCGGAACGGGTGATTGTCTTAAGGCAGACAGCAGTGAATGGAACACAAACTATAAGTATGTTTTTGTTCACGGTCTTTCAGGCTGGGGCAGTTATGACAGTGTTTATAAGGTAATGCCTTATTGGGGTATGTTCGGCGGAGACCTTATGAAATATCTTAAAGATAAAGGCTTTGATTGTTATGCTGCATCTGTGTCACCTACATCGAGTGCCTGGGACAGAGCCTGCGAACTTTATGCACAGCTTACAGGCACGGTGGTTGACTACGGTAAGGTGCATTCCGAAGAATGCGGACACGAAAGATACGGTGTCGACTATACCGGCAGAGCGCTGATTGATACCTGGAGTGCAGAAGATAAAATTAACCTTCTCGGTCATTCCTTCGGCGGAGCCACTGTAAGAATGTTTGCACATATTATGGAAAACGGAAGTGAAAAAGAAATTGAAGGCACTCCCGAAAGTGAACTTTCCGATTTCTTCAAAGGCGGAAAAGGGGACTACATTTATTCAGTTGTGGCACTTGCTGCACCTCATAACGGCACAACTGCCTATAATGTAGGGACAGAAGATGTTCCTCAGGATGAAGATGAAACTGCTTTTGACAGTGTAAAAACAAAGATTCAGAATGCTCTTTCAAACCTTGTCGGTATGGCAAACGGTGGTAAAGAAGAAACAAAAGCCGAGTGGGATTACGCATCTTATGATATGTATATAGATAACGCAATGGCAATGAATGAATGGCTCGAAACCTTACCCGAAACCTATTACTTTTCAATTCCCTGCGATGCAACAGTACAGAATGAAGACGGCACATATTCACCCGTTGAAAGCAAAATGGAATCATTGTTTGTATCATCTTCAAAAGCAATGGGCGCATACACAGGCAAAACAGACGGCGGTTATGTGATTGATGAGTCCTGGCAGCAGAATGACGGACTTGTTAACACAGTGTCAGCAAAAGCACCCACCGGAGCACCCTCAAAGGATTATGAAGAAGGCAATGTTCAAAAGGGTGTGTGGAACATTATGCCCACCTATGACGGAGACCATATGTCACTTCAGGGCGGTCTTACAAAAATCAATGATGTAAAAGATCTGTATGTTGAACTTCTCAGTATGATTAATAAACTGTGATTCAAGGTTTTATAAGTATAACAGCATTCACTCCTGTGGATGCTGTTATTTATATTTTTAGTCAATATTTACTACAAAATCAGCCAATAATACACAGGAAAATAAGCAACTCTACAAATTCACCGAAACAGAAAAATTGTTGTTGACATTATTGACACAATCCGTTATAATGTCATAGTGTGCGATTATGCGCACAGCCATATTTTTAAAGAAAGGAGATGCTACGATTGCCTACCTTTAACCAGTTAGTTCGCAGCGGCAGAGAAACACTTGTTAAGAAGCCGAAGGCTCCTGCTCTTCTCAAAGGCCTCAACTCAAAGAAGAATGTTATGACAGACCATAACTCTCCTCAGAAGCGTGGCGTTTGCACAGCAGTTAA
>JAZOAX010000108.1:0-3832 GCA_045595685.1 Acutalibacteraceae bacterium | reverse complement strand
TGTTCTTGACGACGGTTGGTTCGGAAAGAGAAACAATGACAAGGCAGGTCTTGGTGACTGGTATGTAAATAAGAAGAAACTTCCCGGCGGTATTGACGGCCTTGCAAAGAAAGTTAATGACCTCGGTCTTAAATTCGGTCTTTGGGTTGAGCCTGAAATGGTTAACCCCGACAGTGACCTTTACCGTGCACATCCCGACTGGGCAATGACAACGGACAAGTATACTCCCTCTCAGGGCAGAAACCAGCTTACTCTTGACCTTACAAGAGATGATGTTGTTGAATATATCATCAACACTATGACTGATGTTTTCCGTTACGGTAACATCGAATATATCAAGTGGGATAATAACCGTCAGTTCTCCGATGTCTTCTCAAGACGCAAAGACGCAAAAAGCGGTGAATATTTCCACAGATACATACTCGGCTTATATAAAATCTGGGATGCACTTACAGGTAAATTCCCCGAAATCCTCTTTGAAGCATGTTCAAGCGGCGGTAACAGATTTGACCTCGCAACCTTCTGCTATATGCCTCAGTGCTGGACAAGTGACAACACAGACCCCCTTGACAGAATGTATATCCAGTCAGGTACATCCTACGGTTATCCCCAGTCTGTTATGACAATGCACGTTGCAGCAGCATACAGTTTTGCAAACTTCAGACATTCAACCATCGAACACCGTTTCAATGTTTCAGCATTCGGTCTTCTCGGTTATGAACTAGATGTAACAATGCTTTCAAAAATGGATAAAGCATGTGTTAAAAAGCAGATTGAATATTACAAGAAACACCGCAGACTTCTCCAGTACGGTGAATTCTCAAGAATCGGTGATATTTTCAAAGATCCCAGAGCAATGTGGCAGATTACTTCTGCAGATAAAACAGAGGCTATGTACGGCTATTTCGTTAACAGAGTTATGCCCAACTGGGGTAACGATGTTATCAAGATGGTTAACCTCAACGAAAACTTTGATTATCATCTTTGTGTTCGTCCTCAGGTTCTTCCTCTCAAAAAATTCGGCGACATTATCAATGTACCCCTGCCGAAGAAACTTGACGTTGAAGACGGTAAATTATTCGACTTCCTTTGCGATACAATTAAAATCAGAAATGAAAAGGAAGAATACACAATCGGCGGCGATATGCTTATGAACTCAGGCTTCAAGGCAAAGCAGTTGTTCAACTACAGCGGCTTCAACTTCTCCGATTCAAGAATCATTCTTGATAACGATTCACGAATTTACTACCTCAACAAAGTAGGGGAAATCGCTGAATAATGAAAACATATAATACATTTTCATTTTCCGGTGAAATTGATTGGTCATTAGTGCCCGAAGAAAAACTTGAGTTTTCAAACTGGAACTCAGAAACTGCTTATAACACATATTTTAAAATGTGCTTCAGAAAAAATTCGGGCATATACGTAAAAATGAGAACCGATGAAACTAACCTCAGAACTGTCTGCACAGGCCGTGACGAGCCTGTGTGGCAGGACAGTTGTATGGAATTTTTCCTTTGCGCAGTTGAGGGCAGGGAAGAGTACATAAACTTTGAAATGAACAGCATCGGTGCATATCTGACTGAATTCGGAAAAGGCAAAACAGACAGAGTTTTTCTTAAAACTTTAACGCAGAGAGAAGCGGTTGTCAGAACTGATGTTTCTGATGACGGGTGGTCGCTGGAACTTTTTGTTCCATGTGAACTTATCAGTGAAGCATACGCAGCGGATTTTAATGCAGGCAGTTGCGTTCTTAAAGGAAACTTTTATAAATGCGGTGACGAAACAGATAAAATCCACTATGGCTCCTACACAAAAATGACCACGCTTCCTCCGGGTTTTCATAATCCTGAATGTTTTGCAGTTATAAAAATAGATGAAAGGTAACAGATGATGAATACCATTGACAGAGAATTGATTGAAGTATGCCGCCACTTTAATATAAGCGGTGAGTTTCATTCATATAAAGTTTTTACCGACGGACACATAAACACAACCTATCTTGCAGTTTTTGTTAACCGCGGCAGATTCCATAAATATCTTGTTCAGGGAATCAATGTTCATGTTTTCAAAAACCCACAGGAACTTATGGAAAATGTTGTCGGTGTAACCGAGTATCTCAGAGATAAAATCGCTGAAAGCGGCGGAAATCCCGCCAGAGAAACCCTCACTTTCCTCAAAGCAGATAATAACAAGTATTATCTCTATCACATCGGTAAGTGTTGGAGAATTTATAACTTTATCGATAACTCTTATACAATAAATCATATAGAAAGCCCGGATGTTTTTGAAAAAGCAGGTAAGAGTTTCGGACTTTTCCAGAAAAGACTTGACGGTTATCCCATGGAAAATCTGCACGAAACAATCAAGGATTTCCATAACACACCTAAAAGACTTGAAGCACTTGAACTGGCAGCAAAAAATGACAGAGCCGGCAGACTTGTGCAGGTATCCGAAGAAGTTGAGTTCGCACTTTCACGAAAGGAAGACTGTGAAGTTGTGCTTAACCTTTATAAAGAAGGTCTCATACCTCTGAGAGTTACCCACAACGATACAAAACTCAACAATATTCTTTTCGATGAAAAAAGCGGTGACAGTATTTGTGTTATCGACCTTGACACCATTATGCCCGGATTTTCACTTTATGATTTCGGTGATTCAATCCGTTTCGGTGCCAATGAAACAAGGGAAGACGATGACAATCTTGATAATGTTAAAATTTCCCTTGAACTTTTTGAGGCATTTACAAGAGGTTTCCTCAGTGCCTGTGCAAAGGACCTTACTGAAACAGAGGTTAAATATCTCGCTTTTGCCGCAAAACTTATGACATTTGAATGCGGTGTCCGCTTCCTTACAGACTATCTTGACGGTGATGTTTATTTCAAAACTACCTATCAGGAGCATAACCTTGTAAGAGCACGCAATCAGTTCAGATTAGTGAGTGAAATTGAAAAGAATCTTCCTGTTATGAACGAAATTGTTGACAGACTTTATAAAGAATTTATCTGATTTAATGCACCCCGATTTTATCGGGGTGTTTCTCAATAGTAATGTCCTTGCATAGAATATACAAAGGCTCAAAAATTCACACTTTTTGGCGAGTTCGGATTTATGCTCGTCAACCTATACGGAGTGATATTTTATGTTGGACAAGGATTTTTTTGAAAGAAGAATAAAAGAGGCGGCTTTTCACTGCGGGATTTTTCAGAGGTACTGCGAAAAAATGCCTGATGATTTTCTTCTTCTCAACCTTAAAGATAAATACAGAAAAAAGTACGAGCAGCTTAAAAAAGAATACATTTCTCAGTTTGCGGAAGAATCTGACTGTGCTGTATCAGATAATATTAATTATTCAGACTATTAATTTCAAAATTGTATAAAGAAACAATATTAATTGGTGAAATTCAATAAAATATTTACAAAAGTATTTATTTTTATGTTTAAATCTGCTATACTATAATTGTAAAAAGAGTTACTCTTTTTAAAACTCTCCCAAAAGGGAGTTTAATATAGAAAGGAGCTGACGATATGAAGATTACAGTTATCGGCAGAAAATGTACGCCAAGAGATTCATTCAAGGAAAGAGCAGAAAAACGCCTTAAAAAAGTGGAAAAGTTTTTCGGTGCTGATGCTGAAGCAAAAGTAACTGCAACAGTTGAAAAAAATGAACAGATAGTTGAAGTTACAATTTTCCATGACGGTATGATTTTCCGTTCACAGGAAAGAGCCCAGAATATGAATGACGCTCTCGACCGTTGTGCTGACTCAATTGTTCGTCAGATTCGAAAGAACAAGACAAAGGTTGAAAAGAGACTTCGTTCAGGTGCTTTTG
>JAZOAX010000107.1:0-5976 GCA_045595685.1 Acutalibacteraceae bacterium | reverse complement strand
CAAAGACGCATTGCAAGCATTTCTTTGCATTTGAAAAGATGCCTGATATATGACCTTGAAAAATTTTTGCATGTTGGACAGTCGCATTCAGGGTCAATAGGAGAAGAATCTTTCTCATATTTTTTATTGTTGATATTAATAATGCCGGACCATGTATTAAGGTGTCCGTGACGGGCGTTTCTGCTTGGCATAACGCAGTCAAAAAGGTCAACTCCCCTGCTGACGCCTTCAATGATATTTCCGGGTGTACCTACACCCATAAGATAGCGCGGTTTATCTTTTGGCATATATGGCTCAACAGCAGAAATAATTCTGTACATATCCTCTTTAGGCTCACCTACCGCAAGGCCGCCGATTGCATAACCGTCAAGATCAAGTTCTGCAATTTCTTTCATATTTTCAACTCTCAGATCGTCAAAAGTACAACCCTGATTTATTCCGAAAAGAAGTTGATTCTTATTGATTGTATCAGGCAAAGAATTAAGTCTGTCCATCTCTGCTTTACAGCGTTTAAGCCATCTTACTGTTCTTGCGCAGGAATCCTTTGCATATTCATACTTTGCAGGGTTCTCAACACACTCATCAAAAGCCATAGCAATAGTCGAGCCTAAATTTGACTGTATCTGCATGCTTTCTTCAGGCCCCATAAAAATTCGTCTTCCGTCAACATGCGATGAAAAAGTTACACCTTCTTCACTGATTTTACGAAGTCCGGAAAGTGAAAAAACCTGAAATCCGCCACTGTCTGTGAGAATCGGTCTGTCCCAACGTGTGAATTCGTGAAGACCGCCCATTTCTCTGACCAGAGCGTCACCGGGTCTTACATGAAGATGATAAGTGTTAGAAAGCATAACCTGACACTTGATTTCTTTAAGATCTATTGCAGAAAGAGCGCCTTTAATTGCACCGCAGGTTGCAACATTCATAAATGCAGGCGTCTGCACAGTGCCGTGAACCGTTTCAAATTCACATCGTCTTGCTTTATCGTTAGTTTTTATTAATTTTAACATAGTCACCTCAAAAATACAGCATCACCGAAAGAGAAAAATCTGTATTTCTCTTCAACAGCCCTTTTATAAAAGTTCATAGTATTATCATATCCGCAAAATGCACTGACCAGCATAATCAGAGTGCTTTCGGGAAGATGGAAATTTGTGATAAGTGCATCAATACATTTGAATTTATATCCGGGAAAAATAAAGATATCAGTCCAACCCTCACATTCTTCAATTTTTCCCTTGTAAGTTCCTACGGACTCAAGAGTACGACAGCTTGTTGTGCCCACAGCAACAACTCTTTTTCCGTTTTTCTTGGTTTCATTAATTAAGTCCGCAGTTTCTTTCGGTAACCAATAATGCTCCGAATGCATAATATGTTGCGAGATGTCATCTGCCTTAACAGGTCTGAAAGTACCGAGACCAACATGAAGTGTAACATAACCTATATTTACACCTTTTTCACGGATTTTATTCATCAGTTCATCTGTGAAATGAAGTCCTGCGGTAGGAGCTGCAGCAGAACCAAGTTCCTTGGAATATACCGTCTGATATCTTTCACCGTCTTCAAGTCTTTCGGTAATATATGGTGGCAACGGCATCTGACCGATTTTATCGATTACTTCGTAAAAATTACCTTCATAAGTAAATTTCGCAAGTCTGTTTCCACCTTCAAGAATATCAATAATTTCCGCAAAGAGAAGTCCGTCACCGAAACTGAACTTTGAGCCGATTTTCGCTCTTTTGCCGGGTCCGGTTATTGTTTCCCAGATGTCATCGCCTTTGTTGGTTAAAAGCAGAAACTCAACTCTGGCGCCTGTATCTTCTTTTATACCGTACATTCTTGCGGGCAGAACTCTTGTGTTATTAAGAATAAGACAGTCGCCTTCCTGAAGTTCATCAACAACATCATAAAAGTGCTTATGGTTAATTTCACCTGTTTGTTTGTCAACAACCATAAGTCTTGATGAGTCTCTGGGTTCAACGGGATGCTGGGCAATTAACTCTTTGGGTAAGTCATAATAAAAATCTGATCTGTTCATTTTCTTTTCCTTTAAATTGATTGAGTAAAATTTTGTGCTTTAAACCGAAAAAAATTGAGTTTTAAATTGACAATGATTATAATAAGTGATATTATATAAAAAGTTGCTCTTATTATAGTGCATAATGCTAAAATTATCAACAGTTTATGCAAAATAAAAGTAAAAAATTTAACGAAAACAGAGGTGTTTTTATGAAAAAGTATAAAGTTGGTATTATCGGAGCCACAGGAATGGTAGGTCAGAGATTTGCAACAATTCTTGATGAACATCCTTGGTTTGATGTAACTGTTCTTGCAGCAAGCGGCCGTTCAGCAGGCAAGACCTATAAAGAAGCCGTTGGTGAAAGATGGAGAATTGCAAAAGAAATGCCCGCATCAATGGCTGATATGGTTATCAGAAATGCAAGTGAGGATATTGAAGAAATTGCTTCAATGGTTGACTTTGTATTCTGTGCCGTTGACATGAAAAAAGACGAAATCAAAGCCCTTGAAGAAGCATACGCAAAAGCAGAATGTCCCGTTGTATCAAACAACAGTGCTCACAGGGGCACTGCAGACGTTCCTATGGTAATTCCCGAAATCAATGCAGACCACATCAAAGTTATTGAAAGCCAGAGAAAGAGACTCGGCACAAAAAGAGGCTTTGTTGCGGTTAAGTCTAACTGCTCACTTCAGAGTTATGTTCCCGCAATTTATCCTCTTGATAAAGAATACGGTGTTAAAGAAGTACTTGTTTGCACCTATCAGGCAATTTCAGGTGCAGGTAAAACATTTGAAAGCTGGCCTGAAATGGTTGACAATGTTATCCCCTTTATCGGCGGTGAAGAAGAAAAAAGTGAAAAAGAACCTCTTAAAATCTGGGGCACAATTGACGGCGATGTAATCAAAAACGCCACATCTCCCGCTTTCACTGCTCAGTGCATCAGAGTCCCCGTTTCTGACGGACATATGGGTGCAGTGTTTATGAGATTTGAAGACGGTAAAAAGCCTTCAAAAGAAGAAATTATTAATGTGTGGGAAAACTACGCAGGCAGAGCACAGGAACTTAAACTCCCCTCCGCTCCCGAAAAATTCCTTCACTATTTTATTGAGGATAATATGCCTCAGACCAAACTCAACCGTAACGAAGAAAACGGTATGGCAGTTTCAATAGGCAGACTTCGTGAAGATACACAGTATGATTATAAATTCGTTTGCCTTTCACACAACACCCTCAGAGGCGCTGCAGGCGGTGCAGTTCTTCTTGCTGAACTCCTTTGCGCTGAGGGTTATATGGATTAAGGAGGTATTTCTTTGAGACCGCTCTTTGTCGGCAGCGGTGTTGCCATTGTAACACCTTTCACCAAGGACGGTAAAATCAATTTTGAATTGTTTTTAAAACTCATAGATTTCCAAATTGCAAACAAAACAGATGCTATTATTGTTTGTGGGACAACAGGAGAAGGCTCAACTCTTACTGTGGACGAAAGGCTTAACTTGTTCTCCATGGCTGTGAAACGGGTTGCAGGGCGCATACCCGTTATAGCCGGTACAGGCAGTAATAGCACTTCTTTTTCTGTCGATTTAATGAAAGAAGCAGAAAAATGCGGAATTGATGCGCATTTATCCGTAACACCATATTATAACAAAACATCTCAGTCAGGTCTTGTAAAACACTATTTCAGCCTTGCCGATACGGCAACTAAGCCCTTGATTGTTTATAATGTGCCCTCGAGAACAGGTATGAACATTTCACCTGAAACTTACAGAAATCTTTCCTATCACGATAACATTGTTGCAGTTAAAGAAGCAGATACAAATATGTCCAAACTTCAGAAATCAATTACTATGTGTGGAAATAAACTGGATTTTTACATAGGAAATGATGATCTGATTTCCGTAGGATGTGCAGTCGGCTGCAAAGGTGTTATATCCGTTCTTTCAAATGTTTTACCCTTTTACACGCATAAAATGGCAAAATATGGAGTTAACGGCAACAATACCATGTGTTTTGAAATGCAGAAAAAAGTGCTGAACCTGATTGACAGACTTTTTATTGATGTGAATCCCATTCCGGTTAAATATGCTATGAAACATATATTCGGCATGGATAATTTCTGCAGATTACCCTTATGCGAGTTATCTGAAGATAACAAAAAAGCTCTGTACGAATCAATTGATAAACTCAAAAAAATATTTGAAAATGAAATCACGGCAAATCTTAATTAAACAGTAAAACACGCAGTTAATTACTGCGTGTTTTACTGTTTTATAATACAACATTTATTTCGTCAATGCCGTAAGACAGAAACAGTTGCACAGATTCTTCTGTTATTTCCTCACCGCTTATTACAATCGGAACAGCAGGAGGACAGGAAACACAGGGGTCTGCACATATTCTGCCAAGTGCATTGACAGTTTTAACAGTTTCTTTATCAGAGAAAATCGCCTCACGGATACCAAGCATTTTTTTTGCTTTTTTCGGCAAAATAATAGAATTTGATTTTTGACGGCAAACTTCACATTTAACATCAGAAAACGCCTCAAAAACTCTTTTATAGCCATTTTCATCAATCTGCGGAGTGAACATCATAACAATATAATCATTATCGAAAAATTCGGGCTCAATTTTATGCTTTTTGAAAGATAAAATAACGCTTTCAGCCGAAATACCGGTCTTTTTAAGATTCAGAACCAATTTCAGCGGCTCAGAATTATCGAAGATAAAACCCTTATCCGTTAACTGCTCCTTCAATAATTTCACTGATTTGACAGTATTTTCAAGTTCGTTTTTATATTCACCGTCAAGATATGCATTGCACATATCTAAAGATTGCAGAATAATATACGAAGGACTGGTTGATGCAAATAAAGACAAAGCACTTTCAGCCTTCAAAGCAAGATGTTTCGCTTTTTCAGAAAAGTGCAGATATGCACCGCCGGTTAACACAGGAAGAGTTTTATGTGCCGAGTCACAACAGATATAAGCACCTTCGTCTATAGGATGTATCGTTTTTTTTAGAAAGTGCAGATATGCACCGTGAGCGTTATCCACAATCACAGGAACACCAAATTCATCGCATACAGAGGAAATACTCTTAATATCCAGTATATTTCCAAGGTAATCAGGCGAAGTAAGGTATACTGCGTCGGGCAGAACTTCACACTCAAGAAGTTTCTTTTTAACATCTTCCGCAGTGATATCACAACTGCATAAATGAGTGAATTTTTCGGGGTATATCCAGTCAACATCCAAATCGAGCAAAGCGCAGGCATACAAAAAAGCCTTGTGAACATTTCTTGCGGCTAAAATTTTGCGGGAGCAACTCTTATTATCAGAAACAACAAGCGAAAGCATTGCCTTTATGCAAAGTGAGGAGCCTTCAGCAGAATAAAATGTTTTATATGTGCCGAACAGTGCTGATGCATTGTCTTCGCTTTCTTTGATAATTCCCTTTGCTGAATAGAGCACATCAGCGCCATCTATTTCTGTAATATCATATTTCTCACAGCCTAAAAACTCTTTTCCTTTATGACCGGGCATATGAAGACGGACTGAATCACGCATTACGTATTCTTCAACAAAATCCCTTATGGGAGTATTCATTCTTCTGCCTCCGCAACTTTCATCATAACCGCACATTCAATTCTTTTTTTGAAAAGTTCGCAGCCGTATTCATAAACACCCATTATATCACCTGTTGAATGATATGAATTGGCGGCACAACCGCCTGAGCAATAAAGTTTTGCCCAACAATCCTTACATTCTTTTCTTGAGTATGCGTTGCAGTGTCTGAATTTATCCTGAACTTCGATATTTGTAACACCGTTATAGATATCGCCGAGTTTATATTTCTCATCACCTACAAACTGATGGCAAGGATAAAGGTCACCCCAGGGAGTAACTGCCATATACTCGGTACCAGAACCTCAGCCTGTTATACGCTTATAAATGCAGGG
>JAZOAX010000106.1:0-3274 GCA_045595685.1 Acutalibacteraceae bacterium | reverse complement strand
GGAAGAAAACATCGTTGATGAACTGATGGCAGAAATAGAAAAGATGTAAAACGGAGAACATAAATGAATAACAGATTTGAAGAACTTTTCGGTGTTTTTCCTGATGAAAGGTTGCACGAAAAGTTTGAAAACGCAACAATTGAAAATGTAAGAATAGCAATGGAAAAAAAGAGCATTGAAATTGATGCATTTTTTCCCGTTCTGGTGAAATATAAAACCGTAGAAAAAGCGGAGGCTTATTTAAGAGAAATTCTTCAGGTGTCATCGGTTACCATTGAGCCGAAAATGCCACCGGAAATTTTCAGTGAAGAATATTATCCCTCTCTTGTGCACGACACAAACCTGGCAATTGCCGCAACCAACGGATTCTTTGTCGGCAGCACAGCAGGTTTTGACGGCAAAAAATTATATGTTGAACTTACCCACGGCGGCGGTGATATCCTCAAAAGCGTGAATGCGGCAGAGTTTATGGAACGCATAATTATGAAACGCTTCGGTAGGCAGGTTGAAGTTGAATTCTGCGGTGCAACGGAACTTGAGTTTGATAACGAACAGATTGCCGCATTCCAACGAAAAGCCGAGGAAGAAAACCTTATTGCAAAAGGATTTGACCCTCAGGAAGTTTTTGCTCCCAAGGTTAAAGAGCACAAAATTGTTGAAGGAATTCCTCTTTACCTTGAAACTGCAAGACCCATCTACGGCAACAAAATTACAAAAAATCCCAAAAGGCTTGATGAAATATCTGTTGAAGACGGTTCCTGCGTTGTATGGGGCGATGTTTTTTCGTTTGAATCAAGAGAAACAAGGGATAACAGAAGTTATATCATAACTTTCAACATCACAGACGGTACTTATGCATACACTTGTAAGGTCTTTGAAAGAAAAGAAAACTGTGATGCAATTATGTCAAAGGTGAAAGACGGTGTCACCGTTATGATAAGAGGTGACCTTGCTTTCGATAAGTTTTCGGGTGAAAATGTAATTTCACCAAGAGCAATCAGCCTCGTTGAAAAAATACCCAAAACCGATGATGCAGAAGAAAAGAGAGTTGAACTTCATCTTCACACCAAAATGTCAATGATGGACGGTATGACCGATGCAAAAGTTCTCGTTCAGCGTGCGATTGACTGGGGACACAAGGCAATTGCCATAACTGACCACGGTGTTGTTCAGGCTTATCCCGAAGCAGTTAAAGCATCAAAAGGCAAAATAAAAATCATTTACGGTATGGAAGGCTATTTTATGGACGATACCGAAATGAGTTTTGCCGATTGGAAGAAAGGTAAAAATAAGTATTTCCATCAGATTATCCTTGTAAGAAATCTTACGGGACTTAAAAACCTTTATAAACTCATTACCAAATCGAACCTTGAATATTTCCACAGAAGACCGATTATTCCAAAAAGTGAACTCATAAAGCACAGAGAAGGTCTTATAATCGGCTCAGCCTGTGAAGCAGGTGAAGTATACCGTGCAATAGCCGAGGGTAAAAGTGATGAAGAAATTCTTAAGATTGCTTCATTCTATGACTACCTTGAAGTTCAGCCCTGCGGCAATAACGAGTATATGATCCGCTCCGAAAAATTCCCCCACGTAAAAAGCGTTGAAGATATCCGCAACTTCAACCGTAAGGTTATCCATGTTGCCGATGCTCTCGGAAAAATGACCGTTGCCACCTGCGACGTTCACTTCATCGATCCGGGTGATGCAAAATACAGAGCAATTCTTATGGCAGGTCAGGGCTTTTCCGATGCAGACCAGCAGGCACCGCTTTACTTCAGAAATACTGAAGAAATGCTGGCTGAGTTTGATTATCTGGGTGAAGAAACTGCCAAGGAAATCGTAATTACGAACACTAACAAAATTGCGGATATGATTGAAAAAATCATTCCCATTCCATCGGGCAACTATCCGCCATTCCTTGAAGGTGCAGACGAAGAATTAACCCGTCTTTGTTGGGATAAGGCAAAAAAACTTTACGGCGACCCTGTTCCCGAATATGTTGCTCAGCGTCTTGAAAAAGAACTTACATCAATCATCAAACACGGTTTCGGCGTTCTTTATATGATTGCGCAGAAACTTGTTCATAACTCAGAAGAGCACGGATATCACGTAGGTTCCCGAGGCTCTGTTGGCTCATCTTATGTTGCCAATGCATCGGGTATTTCGGAGGTTAACCCCCTGGCACCTCACTACCGTTGCCCTGAATGTAAATACAGCAAGTTCTTCCTTAAAGGTGAAGTCGGCTCAGGTTATGACCTTCCGCCTATGAACTGCCCCGAATGCGGAACACCTATGGCAAGAGACGGTCACGACATTCCCTTTGAAACCTTCCTTGGCTTCAAGGGTGATAAAAGCCCCGATATTGACCTTAACTTTTCAGGTGAATATCAGTCAAGAGCCCACAGATACACTGAAACTCTTTTCGGTGACGGATATGTTTTCAAGGCAGGTACCATTGCTTCCGTTGCGGATAAAACTGCTTACGGCTATGTTAAAAAGTATCTGCAGGAAAGAAACATTGTTGTGTCAAGAGCCGAAGAAGACAGACTCACAAAGGGTTGTACCGGTGTCAAGAGAACAACGGGTCAGCATCCCGGCGGTATGGTTGTTGTTCCGAACGCTTTTGAGTTTTCCGATTTCACTGCAATTCAGCATCCTGCCGATGACAGTAAGAGTGAAACCCGAACAACTCATTTCGACTTCCACGCTTTACACGATACCATTCTCAAACTTGATAATCTGGGTCATGATGTTCCCACACTTTATAAGTACCTTGAAGACCTGACGGGTATTCCCGTTATGGAAACTGATATCTGTGACCCAAAGGTTTACGAACTGATTCTCAGCCCCGAGCCTCTTGGTGTTACTGCAGAAGATATCGACTGCCCCACAGGTACACTTTCAATTCCCGAAATGGGCACACCTTTCGTTATTCAGATGCTTCTTGATGCTAAACCGAAGAATTTCTCTGACCTTCTGCAGGTTTCGGGTCTTTCTCACGGTACAGACGTTTGGCTGGGCAAGGCTCAGGAACTTATAAAAGACGGTATATGCACAATTTCCGAGGTTATCGGAACGCGAGATAATATTATGGTTTACCTTATGCATAAGGGCGTTGAGCCTAGTATGGCGTTCAAGATTATGGAAATTGTCCGTAAGGGTAATGCAACAAAACTTCTTACCGAAGAGCATATCAAGGCTATGAAAGACAACGGTGTTGAGCAGTGGTATATTGATTCGTGTATGAAAATCAAATATATGTTCCCCAAGG
>JAZOAX010000105.1:0-4036 GCA_045595685.1 Acutalibacteraceae bacterium | reverse complement strand
ACAGGTATGGATGCACTTACCCATGCTATCGAAGGTTATATCACCAAGGGCGCTTGGGAAATGAGCGATATGTTCCATATCAAAGCTATCGAAATTATCGCAAAGAGTCTTCGCGGTGCAGTTGACAACACAGCCGAAGGCAGAGAGGGCATGGCTCTCGGTCAGTACATTGCAGGTATGGGCTTCTCAAATGTGGGCCTTGGTATTGTACATTCAATGGCACATCCTCTCGGTGCTGTTTATGACACACCCCACGGTGTAGCAAATGCTATCATCCTTCCTACTGTTATGGAATATAACGCACCTGCAACCGGTGAAAAGTACAGAGACATTGCAAAGGCAATGGGTGTTAACGGCGTTGATGCAATGAGTCTTGAAGAAGCAAGAAAAGCAGCTATTGAAGCTGTTAAGCAGCTTTCAATTGACGTTGGCATTCCTGCTGACCTTAAAGAGATTGTTAAAGCGGAGGACATCGATTTCCTTTCACAGTCGGCCTTTGACGATGCTTGTCGTCCCGGTAATCCCAGAGATACAAGCGTTGAGGAAATCAAGGAGCTTTATCTTAAGCTTATGTAATATTTTGCATTACAGAAAACTGACAACTGTTAAAGCTTAATTTTCAAGATAAGACACTTACCGCTCGGTAGGTGTCTTGTTTTTATGCCTTCAAGGAAGGATGTAATAATTCAATAATACTCAGAAAAAATTCTCAAACACGCCAGTGTTATGCCGCAGGTTTAAAATCAAATTTTGGCTATATGAATACTGCGTCACATTTTTCTCACTCAAAAAATTTTTTCAACTTTTTTGAAAATCCCGGAACATTTTACCCCTCCTTATGTCGTATTATTTATGGGGGCGGAAGGATTGTAATTTACTGCCGATTTGTAGGGTATATTGAATTGCCTGACAAAATACCGATCGTAAACGATACCCGACAGGGAGTAGCATGAATTACATTTCAGGTGCTTTACCTGAAACGGCATAAAAGAAAAAAGCCGCAGATAATCTGCGACAAACACAATAAAATATATCAATCTGTTTTTAAACAAAAAAGGATGCGTGTTCAAATCCCTTATGAACACGCATCTTGGTGCGAGAGACGGGACTTGAACCCGTACGAGCTGCCCCACACGCCCCTCAAACGTGCGCGTCTGCCGATTCCGCCACTCTCGCATATTCAGTTGTTAAAACCTTTCAGGTTTCGCGCGCGTGACTCTTGCGGTTCCCAAAGTTCACTGCTTGCTTTCGCTTCGCTGAACTTTGACCGCTGCGCCATTTCACACTCCCTGTATCGTCCGCAGGACGCGGTCGTGTTCAATGCTGCCGATTCCGCCACTCTCGCATATTCAGTTGGCACTCTCTCAAGTGCTCGTATACTATACCACCTGAAGAAAGAAAAGTCAATAGTTTTTTGAAAAAATTTTTTCATTTTTTTCGGACCAAGTCCTTTCCTCTTTTGTGCGCTGACCCTGAAATTAAATCCCTTTTTATCCTTTAAAGCCGAATAGTTAATATTTTGTTTAATTATTATGTGTTTTTGTTAAAAAACAATTCATATAGTTTTGCTATTATTTGGGTAACGGTGTAACAAATGCATTGATTTTGCGAAAAGTGTTGCATTTGA
Organism: Acutalibacteraceae bacterium; assembly: GCA_045595685.1. Classification (GTDB taxonomy): domain Bacteria; phylum Bacillota; class Clostridia; order Oscillospirales; family Acutalibacteraceae; genus UBA6857. The sequence continues at coordinate 2,409 of JAZOAX010000105.1, read as the reverse complement.
AACTCGGAGGTGTAATTTTGAGCAAATACAATTTCTATGAAACCGAAAAGGTCGGCTCCATAGTTGAACTTGTTGAGCGCAGTGCAAGGCTTTACGGCAACAAAACTGCCGTGAAGTTCAAAATCAGGAAAAAGACATTTGAAAAAAGTTATAACGATATTCTGCACGATGCAAAACAGTACGGCAAATATCTTCTTTCCCTCGGCCTTGAAAAAGGTCACATCGCCCTTCTCGGTGCCTCGGGTTATTATTGGATTGTTGCTTATATCGGTGTTCAGTTTGCAGGTATGACGGTTATACCTCTTGACAAAGAACTTGATGCAAAGCCCCTCAGCGAACAGATAAAACAGTCCGATGCAGACTTTCTTTTCTATGACGGTGAGTATGAAGACACTGCCGAAGAAATTCTTGAAATTTTCGGTAATGCTTTGCCTTCTTACTGCTTTGACGAAAGCGTTCCCGAAACAGAAGGCGAAGTCTTCTTTCCTGAAATTGATCCCGACAAACTTGCCGCCATACTTTTCACTTCAGGTACCACAGGCAAAAGTAAGGGGGTTATGCTCACACAGAGGAATATTGCATACAATGTGGTCTGCGGACTTTCTTCTTTGAAGTATGATTCGGACAAGGATGTGCTTCTTTCCGTGCTCCCCTTCAATCACGCCCTTGAAAGCACCTTCACAATTTTCGGCGGTATTTATGCAGGTGTTGTAATCTGCATCAGCCGTTCGCTTAAATATCTGCAGAAAGATATTAAAGAATTCAAGCCCACAATAATGATTATCGTACCCCTTATTGCCGAAAAACTCTATAACAAAATATGGCACACGGCAAAAAAACAGGGCAAAGAAAAGAAACTCAGAACGGGACTAAGAATATCCCGCCTTCTTAACAAAATGGGTATTGATGTCAGCCGTAAACTTCTTTCAGACGTCCGCGATGCCTTCGGCGGAAACCTCAGAATTTTCATCTGCGGCGGCGCACCCTTGAAAGAAGATATGATTGACAACTACAAGGACCTCGGCGTAAATCTTTACCAGGGATACGGACTTACGGAATGTGCTCCCCTTCTTACAGTTAATTTTGACTACTACCACAGAAAAGACTCCGTTGGTAAAATTGTTGAAACCTGCGAGGTTAAAAGCGTTGACGGTGAAATCTGGGCAAAAGGCTCAACAATTTCTGCCGGATACTATAACGACGAAGAACGCACAAAAGAAAGTTTTGAAGACGGTTGGTTCAAAACCGGTGACCTCGGATATGTTGACGAAGACGGTTTCGTTTTCATAACGGGCAGAAAAAAGAATCTTATCATTCTTTCAAACGGTGAAAATGTTTCTGCAGAAGAACTTGAAGATCTTCTGCATACACTGCCTTATGTTGATGAAGTAATCGTTTACGGAAAAGACGAAAAAATTGTTGCGGAAATCTATCCTAAGGAGGATATTGAAACTCCTGAGGAAAAAGATATATATGGGGATATTTCAAAAATCAACAGAAACCTTGCTTACTACAAGCATATCGACAAAGTGGTGCTTCGCGATGAGCCATTCCCGAAAACCACCACAAAGAAAATTATCAGAAAGGTTGAAAAACAATGACCAAAAAACTCAAAGCCATTCTCAGTGAATACATTGATGTGAACAATGTTAAAATCACTGAAGACACAGACCTTAAAAATGACCTTGGACTTAATTCCTTTGAACTTGCCGACATTGCCTGCTCTGTTGAAGATGAGTTCGACATTGAAATTCCCAACAAGGCAATTCATTCACTTATTACTGTTGGTGATGTAATTAAGTTTATTGAAGAAAACACATAAGGAATTGAAACTCAAATAATGAACACGGAATCAAAGGGCGACTATAGTCGCCCTTTTTGTTGTTTATTATTTATTCTCTGACTACTGACTACTAACTACTGACTACTAATTTTGCATTTTGCATTCAAAAACCTCCGTTTTCCTTTCGGATAACGGAGGTTTTTATTACATAAGTCCGCACACAAGTTCACTGTATTCAGTGGGGTTTTCAATGGATTTGCCTGCGATAAGGCAGGACTGTGCGTAAAGTATTTTTGCATATTTTGCAACGGTGTCTCTGTCTTCAGAATAAAGTGCTTTAATCTTTTCTGCAACAGGGTGATTTTTGTTGATTTCAAGCACAACGGTGGCTTTCATACCGCCTTTTTCTGCACCGGGCATTGCAGAAAGCACCTTTTCCATACCAAGACTCATCATACCCTCACTTGTGAGGCATACAGGGTGATTTTTGAGTTTGTTTGTGAATCTCACTTCACTCACCGAATCGCCGATGCTTTCTTTCATAAAGTCAAGGATTTCTTTTGCATCCTCATTTTCTTTTTTCAGAGTCTCTTTTTCTTCCTCGGTATCAAGGTCGAGGTTACCTG
>JAZOAX010000104.1:0-6353 GCA_045595685.1 Acutalibacteraceae bacterium | reverse complement strand
AGTTGGCACAATAATTTGTCTTCCTAAGACCGCTTGGCCTCCGACTTTACCGAAGCCGATGAGCTGAACTTTGTCGCCCTTTACGAGTGCTTCTTCGATTGATGCAAGTACAGCAGCAACTGCCTTGTCAGCATCCTTCTTTGAAATTTCAGCCTTAGCTGCAACAGCACTGATAAGTTCTGTTTTATTCATTTTTGTGTCCTCCGTAGATTATATTTTCCATGAGATTTAATCTCAATTGGATTCAAGAATTGTTTTTGCCTCTTTCCAGAGTTCGTCAAGTTCATCAATAGGTGTTTCTTTCATATTGATATTGCGTTCAAAGGCAAGTCTTTCAACTTCAAGAAAACGCTTTATGAACTTTTCGTTTGAACGGGTAAGTGCTTCTTCGGAATCAACACCGATAAACCTTGCAATGTTGACGCAGGAGAAAAGCACATCACCGAATTCATCTTCAATGGAATCGGCATCCTTTTTGCCAATGGCTTCTTTCAGTTCTTTGATTTCACTATCAAGAGCATCAAATGCACCTGACATATCATCCCAATCGAAACCGGCTTTTTTTGCTTTGCCCTGAATTTTCTGACTTCTCATCAGTGCGGGTAATTCTCTGGGCACTTTAATCATTGAACTGCCCTGTGTTTTCTGACCTTTGCTTTTACGTTTGATATCATCCCAGTTTGAAAGCACATCATCGGTGCCTGTAACCTCAACTTCACCGAAAACGTGAGGATGACGCTCGATTAGTTTTTTGCAAAGTTCGTCAGTAACATCGGAAAAATCGAAAACGTTCTGTTCTCTTTCAATTTCGCAGTGGAAAACCACCTGCAAAAGAACATCTCCGAGTTCTTCCCTGAGAAGGTCTTTATCATCTTTATTGATTGCTTCAATTGCTTCATAGGTTTCTTCGATGAAATCTTTCTTGATGCTTTTATGAGTCTGCTCTGCATCCCAGGGACATCCGCCCGGTGAACGGAGAATTGTCATTATCTGAAGCAAATCGTTAATGTCGTATTTATCCTTAAATTTATAATCAACCATAATAAAAACCTCAACGAATCTATTTTACCCTAATAATCCAAATTTTGCAAGGATTTTTGCAATTTTTTCCCCTTTTGGAAGCATTTCTACGTCATCTTTTACAATTCCTTTAAGTAAAAGTATAGAAATTGCATAAAATACTGCTCCGACACCCACTGCAACGATGGTTATAAGGCGGCTTTCGATACCCATAACATCGTATAAAAGATACATAGCACCCTTAGCAGCGACACCGCAGATAAGACCTGCAATCATAGGTTTAAGGAAAACAGAAACAAGATTAATCTTAACTTTTGTTTCTTTTAAAAGCATAACAAGATTTATGCCGACCATCACAATATAACAGCAAGTTGAACTGATGCAGGCACCCTTGATGTTGATGCTGGGGTTTGCAATCATTGTGAAGTTAAGTATGATTTTCAGAACACCGCCGAGAAGCATTGAAACAATAGGTACTTTTGTTTTACCCACCGCCTGCAGCATACTTGTAAGAGGTGATGCCATTGAATAAAGAGCCATACCGATACCGTAAACAGTAAGCTGGAAAGAGGCTGCTGCGGCAAAATAGGGATTTTCACTTCCGTAAAGAAGGTGGAGAATGGGCTGTGAAAGTGCGGCAATTCCGAAACCTGCAGGCATTGCAATAAGCATTGCAACTCTGAGCGCGGATTCAATGCAGGTTTTAACCGCAGTTTTATCCTTTGCCGTCCAAGCCTTTGAAAGCACGGGAATGGCACTGATTCCGAGAGTGAGCGTGATTGTGGGAATCAGGTTTTTGATATTGATTACAGAGCCGTGCATACCGTAAAGGAAAGTACCGATGTTTTTATCGAGTGTTTCCTCATATTCAAGTGCGAAAGAGTAAATTGATTTTACTAATTCAAGGTCTGTATTCAGTGCTTCTGCAAGCCTGTTTCTTATTGTTACATCATCAATAAGGTTTGTGATGTTAAGAACAAGTGATGATGCTGCAACGGGAATTGCAAACATAAGAAGTTTCTTTGCAATTTCTTTGTTGCTTTCTGCCGGTGGTGAATTCACAAGTTCTTCCCTTGTAAAGCCGAACCCTTTTCTCTTTGAACGGATAACGAGATATAAAAGTCCGATTGCTGAGCCTAATGTAACACCGAGAATTGCAACTGCTGCGGCATAGGGATAAATCACCGCCATGGCTTCTGCCATATTTGTAACGCTCTGACCGAACAGCGTCATTGCTCCGTTAACTGCATTGTTTTCATAATGTGAAACAGTGGCAGTCATAAATATATACGATGCTGCAAGGCCGAAAATCAGTTTCACTGCGGCTTCAATAACCTGGGAGACACCTGTGGGTGTCATATTGTTAAGACCTTCGTAATAGCCTCTGTAAGAAGACATAAGGCAACAGAAAAGGACGCAGGGGGCAACAGCAAGCATACTTATGTAGTTCATAGGTGCCAGTGCAACATATTTTGAATAAGGAACTGCGATAACCATAAGGATAAGTGTTCCCGCAAGACCGACGGCAAAGAACATTTTCTGTGAAATTTTGAAAATTGCCCTCGCATCTTTTATTCTGCCAAGTTGCATATTCTGTGAAACAAGTTTTGAAACGGCAACAGGCAGACCTGCCATTGAAACGGCATAAATAGGTGTGTAGACCGCATAGGCACCGTTGAAGTAACCGTAACCTTCCGTACCAATAAGGTTGGTAATGGGAATTTTATATACTGCACCTATAAGTTTTACTATAATTGTTGCAATTGCAAGTATTCCTGCACCTGTGAGAAGTGACTGCTTTTTGTTTTGTGCCAAAAAGACCATCTCCTTATCTTTACTGTATTTTTATCCGATGAATTCTCTCAGAAGTGATTTTTCGGGAATTATACTTTCATCTACATCACAAAATCTGCTTAATCTTTCTTTAAGCGACAAAGCCGAAGAGTAGTATACACTCTTTTCGTCCACAAGGTCAAGTAGTTTTATCGCTTCTTTTTTAAAAAGGCAGGATTCGTAAGGGTGAATTGAATCAATTTTCACATCTGCCCTTGTACTGTAGGGAAAAAGATATCTGTCTTCCCCCATTCTGACCCCTTTCCAGAGATAGAATGTGTATTCCACATCCGAAGACCTGAAGTGGTAGTCACGAATAAGACGGCGGATAAAACGCATATCCCTTTTTGAAAAGAGTATCTCCTCACCGTCATAGACTCTTGAAGAAACACTGACATAAAGTTTTTTCATACTTTCCTCTTTCAACGGGTCAGTGATTACGGGATTGAGTGCGTGAAGGCCTTCAACAATTATGATTTCATCCCTTTCGCATTCCACCCTTTCAAAGCCTTCTCTTCTTTTGGTCTGAAAACTGAAATGCGGTATATCTGCTTTTCCGTTTTTCATAAGAGAAGTCAGACACTTTTCGATAAGTTCTGTATCCAGCGCTTTGACTGTTTCATAATCCGTTGTGCCGTCTTCAAAAGTATAGGTCAGACTCTGGTCGCAATAAAAATCATCAAGTGAAATTACTCTTGCCTTTCGTCCGTAGGTTTCAAGGGTATTTTTCAGAATTTTTGCCGTAGTGGTCTTGCCCGAAGAACTGGGACCTGCCAGCATAACAAGTTCTCTTCCTTTTTTGGTTGCAACTTCCTTTGAAATTGAAAGAACTCTGCTTGTATATGCATTTTCACATTCCTCAACAAACAACTTCGGGTCAGATATAACTTTTTCATTGATGTTCGCTACGGTAAGTTTCTTCATTAAATACCACCTTATTCAGATTTTATAATTTTGTAAAAATCATAAATTTGTTCTTTACGCTTTAATATTTCATCAAAGCCACTGATATATTCGTATGGATATTTATAATTAAAAATTCGTTCTATTTCATTTCCTTTTGGATTTCTGAGTTTTATTACAGCTCCCGCACCGACGGAAAGCACTGTATGACACTCTTCCATCATATAAACATTGTATAAACCTTCATAGCCTTCTTTTGCCCAGCCGACATTTTCAAGGTTGCCGAGACATTTACTCTGACGGTACATATAATAAGGGAAATAACCTGCCTCAACAAGTTCACGGTGTGCAAGTGAAAGCATTTCCGATGCAAGAACACCTGAATTTGTTTTTCGGTTTTCCGTAACAATGTTAGATGAGCGCTTTAAAGAAAGTGTGTGTACCGTTATGTTTTCGGGAGACAGAGAAATTGTTTTTTCAAGTGTTTTTCCGAAAGACTCAAGGGTATCTGTGGGAAGACCTGCAATAAGGTCCATATTGATGTTATCAAAGCCGTTTTCCCTTGCAAGTGACATTGTGTCAAGGGTCATCTGCGATGAGTGCTGTCTGCCGATTTCTCTGAGAACACCGTCATTGAAGGTCTGCGGGTTTATGCTGATTCTTGTGCAGCCGCTGTTTCTGATAACTTTGAGTTTATCATCAGTTATACTGTCGGGTCTGCCTGCTTCGATTGTGTATTCACTGATGTTTGTTAAATCAAAGTTTTCACCTATACAGTCTGTAATTTTTAAAAGTTGCTCTGCCGAAAGCACAGTGGGTGTGCCGCCGCCGATATAAACACTTTCCGGATGAAGTTTCAGTTCTGCGGCAATTCTGCCCGTTTCTTTTAATTCCTTGCAAAGTTTCTCAATATATTCGGGGATAAGTTTTTTTGCACTTTCATTTGAGTGAGAAATAAAAGAACAGTAACTGCACCTTGTGGGGCAGAAAGGTATTGAAACATAAAGAGAAAAACAATCAGGGGCGCTCGCGGCGGCAATTATGGGATTTTCTTTTTTCGACACCATAAGTGCAAGGGCTGTTTTTTCTTCACTTACTTTCAGTTCCTCTGTGAAATATGTAACTGCCCACAATTCACCGTAGTTTCTTACGAGGTTACTCATAAGTTTTGCGGGACGGACACCTGTCAGAATACCCCAGGGAGGTGTGTAGCCCGTAACAGAGCACAGAAGATGATAAAGCATCAGCGCCATTTTTCTTTCAAAAAAGCTACCGTCCTCTTCGTCATTTAGTTTGTCGCTGAGTGAAAACTCTTTTTTATCGGTATATGTTTCCCCTGCCACAAACACGGTAACGGTGATTTCGTTACCGTCAAGTTCAGTAATGCAATAATCTTCCGTTTCCGGCACAGCATCACTTACAACTATTTTTTCGGGATAGAACACTCTCAGGAGATTTTCCATTTCGTAATGGAATTTATGATTACGGTTAATAAGATACATCTTAAATGCCTTTCATATAAGGATTATTGTCTTTTTCAAAACTGAGTGTACTCTCGTTTTCGTGCCCCGGACAGACTCTGTATTCACCGTCAATGGCATAAAGTTTTTTCATTGAACGGAGCATTTCGTCCATATTTCCGCCGGGGAGATCAGTTCTGCCGCATGTCATATGAAACAGAGTATCCCCCGAAAAGAGAATATTTTCCGTTTTGTAGCACACACTTCCCACAGTATGACCGGGAGTGTGCATAACTTCGATTTTTTCTTTGCCGAGAAACAGAACATCCCCGTCTTCAACGGTGATATCGGCATTAAAGGGAGGACACATAAATCCCCAGCCTGCAGCAAGGCTTTTTTTACTGTCTGATAGGCAGCCGGCATCGGCCCGATGAATAACAATGTCACCGCCGAAATTCTTTTTAAGCCTCTGCACACCCATAATATGATCGAAGTGACCGTGGGTAAGAAGGATATATTTAATTTTTTCAATACCCATTGTTTTAAGAACACTTTCAAAACGGTTGTTGAACATACCGGCATCAATAACTGCCGCTTCACCGCTTTCAATGTCTTTTATTATATAACTGTTTGCCGCAACCATACCGGGTGCAAACATTTTAAGTTGAAGTGACATAAGAAGCCTCCTTTCGACTGAGCAGGAATACTTATCTCTTCCAATCGTCCGTATTCATAATAATTGTAACCGGTCCGTCGTTGAGAAGTTCAACTTTCATATCTGCGCCGAAAATGCCCGTTGCAACTTTTCTTACTCCTAAAGTGCGGAGTTCCTCACAGAATTTCTCGTAAAGGTCATTGGCAATATCGGGTTTTGCAGATTTAATAAAAGAAGGTCTTCTGCCGTGGGAAAGGTCCGCACACAAAGTGAACTGCGACACAACAAGCACTTCGCCGTCAACCTTATCAAGAGACAGATTCATTTTATCGTTTTCATCGGTGAAAATACGGATTTCGGAAACCTTTTTGGCAAGAAGTTTCATTTCTTTTTCGGTATCATCTTCCGTAACACCTAAAAGAACAAGAAAACCTGTACCGATCTCCCCCGTAACTTCACCTTCTACGGTGACTTTTGCTTTT
>JAZOAX010000103.1:0-10824 GCA_045595685.1 Acutalibacteraceae bacterium | reverse complement strand
ACATTATCTAGATAATTGCCCGCATCGGTGTAATTTCGTCCAAAACGGGACAAATCCTTTACAACAACGCAGTTAACTGTACCTGCATAAATATCTTCCATCATACGGACAAAGCCGGGACGGTCGAAATTGGTACCGCTCCAACCGTCATCCACATAAAAGTCGTAAGCCTCAATATCGGGATGAAGCTTTAGGTATTCCTTTAAAATTTCACGCTGTGATGTTATGGAATAGCTTTCTGATTTATCTCCGTCCTCACGGGACAGACGAATATAAAGAACAGCCTTCCAGGTTTTAAGTTCCCTCTGAGGCTGCTCTAAATAATCCTTATATTTTGAATACATTAGTATAACCTCCGTTTGTCTATATATAGATCAAGCGGAAGCACCACAAATCTTACAAATGAATTGTAGCATACTTCCGCCTGTATTTCAATAATTTTATAAAATTAGCTTATGGTAAATTTTTCAGCAGGAACAAAGAGCACTGCTCAATGCACCTGAAAAATCTTTACCGCCGCTATATGCTACTTTTACGATAACATCTCCGACCTTAAAGAGATAAGGATTTTTTACCTGACCGGTAAAGTTCTCTATTCTCTCCATAACACTTTTGCTTTTATCTACAGTAATATCTCTTAAATCGGTCAGAGCATTTTTATCGCAAAGAGCTATCTCAGCAGCCTTGCAGAGATCAAGCTGGGATTTTGTGAGCATTAAGTTATCACTTCCTCTCGTTAATAATTATTGGCAATTTTATTGAATTTAATCCAAGATTTACCTTAACCTGATTAATAATTTCTTCTATATTTCTGTTGTTCAGCTCGTATAATCTGTAAGTGTTTTCTGACAGAATAGCCGGGTTTGCCCATATACTTGTGAGCATACTCCTGGGAAGACATTTCTTCCTCATGATAATTTTCACTGTCAACCTTTTTTCTTCCTGCATTTTCTTGCAAAGTTCTTCAGCATTCATAACATTTACCTCCCTTCATAATCTTTTTCTTTGTTCCTTTGCCTTTCGGGGAAGTACCATTCACGGATAAGTTGTTTTTCCGTTTCAAGTTTTTCCTCAAGCTCGGGACTGTCTTTAATAATTCTTTTGGCAAGCTTCAGCTTTTCCCGAAGCTCACCGATTTCAGCCGTTAAAAAATCCCGACGGGTAACAAGGTTTTCCTTGTCCGTCGGGTCTTTGCATCGTCTTATCTGATTGTAAATTTTATTACGCTGGGTTTTAAGCTCCTCCATACGGATGTCCGTCCTTGAAATGAAATTATCCACCTCGGCAAAATCATAAAGCTTTTCGTTTATTGCAAGGTCAATCTGGTCCTGCATGAACTCAATCCTCGGAGTTGAGTATTTCATTTTAGGTGTAAACGGATGCGGGTTGCAATTGTTTCTCTCGGCTATTGCTCCTGCAAAAAGTAGAGCAAGAAACAAAAGAGAAATAACAGGTGCACCGAGCACGGCACCGCCCACAATCAGTTTTGTAAAATCAGAAACCATTCGGTTAAAGTTTTCAGGATGTCTGTAACATTCTCTTGATTCTTTAAACTCATAACCTTTGTAATTGAAAACGAATATTTGCCTCTTCAAAAAATCATTAGCGTATAAATAATTTCTGAAATTGTTGTTTGCAGTAAATTTATCCTGAGAGTAAATCCGTTCTCTGATTTTTTCATAGGTGTAAATTTCACCGAGAGTTGTGAGCTTCACTGCGTGCTCATCATTACGGTAAACTATCTTGCCGTTATCAAACCAATACCCCTTCTGAGTCATTATTCTGAAAAAACTGTTTTTCATTTGCACTTCTTATAATTGCGTAATCAATATCGTCGCGCATATAATCGTATTTTGTTTTGATGCCTTTCTGCATTGCCTTGTAAATGTTATACGGAATGCGTTTGCCTTTCGGGTTTTCAATAACAGATAAACCGTGTTCAAGACAAACCTCATCACTCGTCTTTCTGAAAAGCTGATACATAGCTTTGTTTTCGTTCATCTTTCTTCCGTCAGTCATTGAAACAGAATTAATGACTATATGACAGTGAACACAGTTAGCGTTAAGGTGCGTGGCGACTATAACTTCATAATCCTTGCCCCACGTTTTATTTGCAACCTCCATTGCAACTTGTTGTGCTTCTTCGGGTGAAACCTCACCGGGCTTGAAAGAAATATATGCGTGATAGGCAACAACGCCGTCGGTCTTTCCGTAAATCTCTTTGGTATCAATCATCTGTCTTGCGGCAATATCGGGGTCACAATTAATACCTTCAACGAGCAATTTCTGTTCGTTTTCGAGATTCGTTTTATCTTTATCAGCGGCATAGTGAAGCGAAGAAACAAGATCAGAATATTTTGATAAGTCAGTTTTACTTTTATTTGAAGCGTAATCAACAACCTGTGAAAGATTATTTCTGACTGCCCAAATTCTTGTTACAGCCATTCCCGATTCGCTTCCTTACCGGGTTTGAAATACCTTGCAATATTACAGGCTAAAATTACTATTTTCAAATCGAATATTAAGCGTTTTTGTCGAAAAATCAAGCGTTTTTGTAAAACACATTGATAACCAAAGTTAAACAAATTATATTTAATATATGTTGCTATGTAAGTTGGTGCTCCATTTGCGACTAAGCTTCAATATAAAATGTATAAAACGCTTTGTAAAAAGAATAACGTATTTCGGTGTTTCATTAAGAATATACTAAATATATTATTTTTTGAACGGAGACATTTTAATGAAAGTAGGAAAAAAATATATGAAAGTGTTTATCAGTTGGTCTGGTGCTACTAGTTTAAAAGTAGCTCAAATTTTTAGAGAATGGCTTCCGTCCGTTATACAATCAATTGAGCCTTATGTATCGTCCGAAGATATTGATAAAGGTGCACGATGGAGTACAGATATAGCAACCGAATTAGCTAATTCCACTTTTGGTATTTTATGCGTAACAAAAGACAATTTTGAAGCACCTTGGTTATCGTTTGAAGCAGGTGCATTATCAAAAACAATGGAAAAATCATTTGTTACACCATTCTTGTTTGATATTAAACGTTCAGAAGTTAAAGGACCTATTTTACAATTTCAATCAACAATATTTGAACAAGAAGACATTAAGAAAATGGTCAAAACTTTAAATAAAGCTAGTGGTGATTCAGGAATATCAGAGACTCGTCTGGATAATTATTTTGATGTTTGGTATCCAACATTAGAAAAAAGGTTAAATGAGTTAAAAAGTGAAATTATTTCCACAAATGAAGATGATAAAGAACAACAAAATGATCATTCGTCTGAAATACTTGAAGAAATACTCGAACTTTCAAGAGATAATCAAAAGCTTTTAAGAACACCCGATTCAAAATTATACGAAGATATGTCATCACTTAAAGAATCGTTAGAACAAATTTCTATAAGAAACGCTATGTTATATGAACGCAAAAGAGCAAGCAAAAAATATAACCCTATGTTTTTAGAAGAAATTGTGCACATGTTCGGTAGAAGTTCAAATGGTTTTTTAATGACTTTAAGTTTATTTAAAGAGGACTTTCCATGGATTTATGAGATGGGAAAGGAATTGATAGACATACTGAAGACACAAAAGGATTCTGATGAAAAGTCAAGAGCAATAAAAGATTTTAGAGAAATTATAGACTTGACTTGTAGCCATCCGATAATGAGAGATATGTTCGATCGTAACAAGGACACTATGATTTTGTTGAAGGAAATGCCGTATTTTTTAATGAGATATCTTGATGATTTAACAGAACAATATATACAAAAAAAATAAAGAGTCCGTAAAATAATCAAATCACTAATCAACATCCTTATCCCAAAATCCGAGGCATTAAAACCTCGGATTTTTGCTTCTATTGATTATAAATCAACTTTTCACAAATAACCTCCCTCGCCCGTGCTTCAATATTTCCCATTCTCAGCACCCACTCCATTTGATCTTGCTTTTTTAATTCCTCAGTCACTCCCTCCGCTACTTTCATCTGTTCAATCAAAAGCTCGAACATTTCATTTGCCTGATTTTCAACCTCGGCACAGTGCTGATAAAGCTTACCTTTAATAAGCAGAGAATTAAAAAGTACGGACTTATGTTTTTCGAGATGAGATTTATACATCATTCCCCATCTACCAAGCCTGATATTGGTTTCTTCGGTCGGCAGTTTGAGATTCGGGATAAGATAGTCATTTACCTCACGGTATGTAATTTTCATTTGATTCATCCTTTCTTTTTTCTTAATTGTAATAATAGTGCTGATTTTTGGCTCAAAAAACAAATTGTAAACAAATTGTGAATGAGTAGTTTTTGAAAGTTTTGTAGTCAGTAAATTTACTAACCCTAAAATGCCCCTAACCCCAGTAAAATAGGGGCTTTTCACCACCTTTTGTGTCGGAATTTGTGTAAGATTTTGTGTTGCTTTTCGCTTAATTTATGGTTCTATTTTAACATCTACAGGAGCCATAGCAGCGCCCATATTGGTGCTGTCTGTTATACCGAAATCCTGGATTGTACCAAGATGCACCTGAGCAACATAGGGGCTAAGGGGTGAAGCCGTGTTTTGAAGTACCACTGCTCCCGCTCCCGTAACAGTCCACTGTGCAGTGGGTGTTCTTTGTCCGCCGTATTCCAAAGGAAAACGGAACTGTTTTTCTGCGGAACAGAAATGAGATCCCGTTGCCGCAACGCAGGTACTGAAGCCACCGCTTTCAATTGCAAGGGAAGACTGCAGAATACTGAGAGCCATTGTGGAACATGCACCGTACATTCCGCAAAAAGGAATATTCATATCCCTGAGTCCGAAGGTTGATCCGATACACTGGTTGAGCAGGTCTCCCGAAAAAACTGCATCCACTTCTGCACCCGTCAGTGCCGATTTTGAAATTGCAAGTTCAATTGCCCTTTTCAGAAACTCGCTTTCGCTTTTTTCCCAACATTCTTCACCCATTGTAGTATCTTCATAAACTTCATCAAATTCACTGCCCAGAGGGCCTTCACCTTCTTTTTTACCCACTACCGCGGCATTCGCTATAATCCTCGGTAAAGAATCGAGTATTACTGTTTTGCCTTTTCTTTTTGCCATACTCTGCCTCCTTTAATACAAACCGAAAATGTAAATAATAATTCCGTATATCGTTGCGGCAGAACACCCGAAAACTACAACGGGACCTGCAATTGAAAACATCTGTGCCGCAGTGCCGAGAATCCGTCCCTCTGCTTTGAATTCCAGTGCAGGAGACACCATAGAGTTTGCAAAGCCTGAAATGGGTACCATAGTGCCTGCGCCTGCGTGTTTTGCAATATTATCAAATATTCCTATTGCAGTTAAAAGAGCAGTTATAACAATAATTGCAATCATTGCAAAAGTACGGCTGTTTTTTTCATCAATTCCGTATATGGTAAACCACTGGTTAAGCCCTTCCGCAACGGCACAGATTGTTCCCCCCGCAAGAAATGCCATAAAGCAGTCTTTCAGCACAGGTGATTTTGGTGATGCCCGTCGGGCCATATATGAGTATTCTTCTTTTGATACTGACATAATTCTTCCTCCTTTTTATCTTTCTTTTCTATCTTTTGCAACGCAAAGTGAATTATACATTGACAAAAAAGATGCAAACATATAAAATATAATAGTATGAGAAAATATTAAAGGAGACTCTATTATGGCAGTTTTTAAATCATTCAGGGCACTTCGTCCCACGGCGGAAAATGCAGCGGCAGTTGCTGCACTTCCCTATGATGTTATGAACAGTGAAGAAGCAAGACAAATGGTTAAAGGCAAACCTTTTTCTTTTCTTCATGTTGATAAGGCAGAAGTTGACCTGCCCGAAGATATCAACATCTATGACGAAAAAGTTTATCTGAAAGCAAGAGAAAATCTTGACGCACTTGAAGAAAAGGGCATCTGCAAACAGGACGAAAATCCCTGCTTTTATATTTATCGCCAGATTATGAACGGTAGAAGCCAGACCGGTCTTGTAGGCTGCGCTTCAATTGACGATTACATAAACAATACTATCAAAAAGCACGAATTCACCAGAGCCGATAAAGAGGCTGACAGAATCCGTCACGTTGATTACTGCGATGCCAACACAGGTCCCATTTTCCTTACATACCGCAAAAATGATACTGTATCTGAAATAATCAATAACTGGAAAGAGAATCACGACCCCGTTTATGATTTTGTAACTGAAGACGGAATTGCAAACACCGTGTGGGTTATTGACTGCAACAAAATTAATGAGAAACTCTGTCAGGCTTTTGCAGATATTGACTATCTTTACATTGCAGATGGTCACCACCGCTGTGCATCTGCAGTTAAAGTGGGTGAAAAAAGAAGACTCGATAACCCTGACTACACAGGTGAAGAAGAATTCAACTTCTTCCTTGCCGTTGCTTTCCCCGAAGACGAACTGGAAATTATGGACTACAACAGAGTTATGAAAGACCTTAACGGTTACACAAAGGAAGAATTCTTCGCAAAACTCGGTGAAAAATTTGACATTGAAGACTACAATTCAGACGGACCCTGCAAACCCACTGAGAAGCACACCTTCGGAATGTATCTTGACGAAAAATGGTATAAACTCACTGCCAAAAACGGTACCTTCAATGAAAAGGACCCCGTTGGCAGACTTGATGTTTCAATTCTGCAGAACAACTGCATCACTCCCGTTTTTGCAATTGAAGACCCGAGAACTGACAAGCGAATTGATTTTGTTGGCGGTATCCGCGGACTTAAAGAACTTGAAAGAAGATGTGCTCTTGATATGAAAATTGCTTTTTCTATGTATCCCACATCTCTCAGTGACCTTATGGCAATTGCAGACGCAGGAGAGGTTATGCCGCCGAAATCAACCTGGTTTGAGCCGAAACTTCTCAGCGGTTTATTCATCCACAAGTTAAGGTGACAGTATTCGAACCAAATAAGGTTTAATGGGGCATATTTTCACCCCGACTGCGTTAAAAAGCCTTGAAAGGCGCCAGCCTTTCTTCGTTTTTCGCCTTGTCGGAATAAAAATCTTCTCCCATTAAACTTCGAAGAACCTTAAATGCACGAGTTATAGTGCATTTGGTGATTTCTTCGACGAAGCCATACTCGCGTATTGCGAGGAGAAAAATCTTCAAAGGTGCTGTAAATCGGTCATTTAAGGCTTGTTGGGTTCGATTACTGCCACCTTAAGCGAGAAACATCTTAATAAAAACTGGCTTCGCACCTTAAAATTCTTATGAAGTGTCGCCCTTATCCGTGTTGGCTGTTTCTTTTATAATATTGTCTGCCACAAAACTCGCAAAGCGAATAAAACTGCGTAGTTACAAAACTCGCTATATGGCTAATAAAACCGGCGTTGTATTCTTACGAACACAACGCCTTACGGGGAGTTTTCCTTTATATAATCTTATACTCGAGTCTTGTGTAGTCACCCTCAACATATTCACCTTTGAGGAAGTTTCTTGCCCTGAACACAACTCTGTCATCATAAACTTCACAGAAGTAACCCACACCGCAGTCTGTGATGCCGAAGTTGTTGGGTTTTCTGTAGCCGGGGATGCTTACGGAGTATACACCGTTTTCAGCGTTGATGGTTTCGGCAATTTTTTCAAAGATACCGCCGTGAAGATGGCCGTTGATGAAAAATACATTTTTGTATTTTTCCATAACCTGTCTCACTTCATCATTCTGTTCCCCCATATCGCCCGTCTTCCACACTTCGGGAAGTCCGTGGGTTTCGGCAAAGGGCTGGTGGCACATTACGAAAACGGGTTTGCCGTCTTTTGTGCCCCTTGCAAGTTCTTTATCGAGAAAATCAATCTGCTCTTTTGAAATGTATGCTTTTTCGAGAACTCTTTTTTCAGTGCACAGAACAATAAAGGTGTAGCCTTTTATATCATAGGAAAAATAAGTCTTGCCCTTTGTGTCAACTCCGAGGTATTCCTTCACTTTGTTCATTACGATTTTTGAATTCTTTTTAAAGAAAAGACGTGCATCGTGGTTACCCATTGTAACAAAAAGTTTTTTTACAACCTTCTGGTTGTCAAGCACTCTGAAAAATCTTTTGTATTCATTGTTTGTGCCGTAGTCTGCAATGTCACCTGCAAGCATATAGGCGTCAAAGGTTTCTTTTGAATTTGCAAGGTCTTCAAAAGAGTTTGCAAGGTTGAGTTCGGCACTTTCCCTGTTGGGAAGATGTGTGTCGGCAATAATTGCCATGGAAAGTTTAACATTGTCACTGTCTTCAAACACAATGGGAGTGTCTTTTGATACTTTGTATATAACATCGTATTTGGGTGACATTGCCTTAAGCTGTGCAACATACTTGGTAATAAAAATTTCTGCAGACATAGTTTTTCTCCGTTTCTTTTGTATTCTCAGAAGATTATAACAATAATTAAGCATTTTTTCAAGTGTATAAAATCACTTTGCCCGTATAATGTCTAAAAGAACACAAATAAGCCAAAAACAGATAAAGAGGTGATTAATTATGTGTACGGCAGTGAGTGTAAAAATGCGTGAGCACTTTTTCGGGCGCAATCTTGATCTGGAAAATTCACTTAATGAAAGTGTGGTAATAACGCCGAGAAACTTTCCCTTTTATTTCAGACGGGCAGGAGAGATGAAACACCACCACGCCTTTATCGGCACAGCAATAGTGGAAAACGGAGTGCCACTTTATTATGACGGTACCAATGAAAAGGGGCTTTCAGTGGCGGCACTGAATTTTCCCGAGGCGGTTTACGGCAAAGAGTGTTTAGGCAGCGACAATGTGGCAGCCTTTGAACTTATCCCATGGGTGCTTTCTCAGTGCGAAACTGTGAGAGATGTTAAAAATCTTCTCAGGCACACAAGAATAACGGACATAAATTTCAGTGAAAAGTATAAAACTACGCCTCTTCACTGGCTCATATCGGATTCAAAAGACAGTATAACCGTTGAGCCTGAGGGCGCAGAAGTGATGATATACGATAACCCCGTGGGTGTTCTGACCAACAGTCCATCTTTTCCCTTGCAGATGTTCAACCTGAATAATTATATGTCTCTTTCGGAAAATCCCCCCGAAAACACTTTCATACCGGGACTTGAACTGAAGAATTACAGCAGGGGAATGGGTGCCATTGGACTTCCCGGGGACCTGAGTTCAATGTCACGCTTTGTAAGGGCTGTATTCACCAAAGAAAAGGTACTGCCGAAAATCAGTGAGCAGAAAAGTGTCGGACAGTGTTTTCATATTCTGGGCGCAGTGTGTCAGCAGAAAGGTGCAGTTAAACTGCCGGGCGGCAAATATGAGTACACAGTTTATTCTTCCTGCTGCAACACAGACAGCGGAGTTTATTACTACACCACCTATTATAACAGCACTGTCAGAGCCGTTGATATGCACAACACCAACCTTGACAGTAAAAAACTCAAGGTGTATCCGATGAAAGACAACAGTGAGATAAGGGCGATTAATTAAAAAGACAGACTCAGGAAGGCGACACCCCCTTGTGAAGTGTCGCCTGAGTCTGTCTTTCTATAATTTCTTTGATTTCTTTCACCTGCTCTTGTGTGAGTTGCCCCTGACCCTTGTCGCTTCTGATAAAACATTTTTCAAGGTTAAGAAAGTAAGTGCCCGTTTCTGCTTTTATCTGAACGGGACTTTCGCACTGACAGGGCTTTTCACTGAAACTGTGGTTCAGATAAAGTGCGTTAAGGGTTATGGAGTCACCGAGCATAAAGGTATATTCTTTTCCTTCAATAACTATCGTTGCCTGAGTATTCCCGCACCATCCGCCGAGGTACGCATCAGAAGAAAGTTGTTCTTCTGACGCAGGGGAATGGTCAAGAGGACAGTTGTCTTCTCCCGTATTTTCAGGCACATACCGGTCAGTTTTACTGTTCCAGAGTCTGTCAAGGGAGAAAAAGTTATAGGGTATAAAATAAAATTCCGTTGCCTCATAAATATTGCCGCTGCCGACAAGTCTGTTCCAATCCACTATTTTATAAGTAAGTGCCGTGTAGGTTTTTGTGCCGCCGTCTTTAATGGCAAAGTTCGGTATGGGTAATACAAGAATCAGTATAAGAAGTACGAGAATGATTTTAGTTTTCTTTTTCATAAATACACCTCCTAAAAAATACCGGGTATTATGTGTGAAAGCAGAAGTCCTGCGGCAAAGGATAACGCATTTGATGTGACGGCATAAAGAATATTTCTGCTTTTCTTTTTGTCTTTAATCAGAACCGTATATGCAACACCTTCAATCGCAAGAACAATAAATTCAAACAGAATATAATATGCCGTATAAGCCATATATCCTTCTTTGTAGTTTTCAATGCTCAGAAGAACATTGAGAATAATCTGTGTTACTATGTTCAGGGCGAAAATAAGGGTGAAATCCCGTTTTGATTTGTAAGCAAACATCAGCGCAATCAGTGTTTCAATAAGAACGGTTATAACGATTCTTGCCGCAAGGGATATTATTTCCCACTTATAGTCATAACTTTCTTCCAAATTCAACAGAACCTGGGTGTTGTCGGTTGAAGTGTTTTTGCCGCTGACAAAGTTTTTCATATCAACGGTGAAATAACTGTCAAAGGCGTATCTTTCGTGAATACCGCTTACTGAAAAGGTGTCACTTTCGGGATAATAAAGCAGAATCTTGAATTTTTCAGGGGGATAATAAGTCCAGTCAAGCCTTTTTTCTAAATCAACTCTCCATATCCTTTGCAGGAAATAATAGCCGTCACTGTCTTGGTAGTCCACCATTTTCTGCCATATATCCTTGTGTGAAGCGTCATCGTCCCTTTCGCCCACACTGTCGCCGTCCCACACATAGTA
>JAZOAX010000102.1:0-4490 GCA_045595685.1 Acutalibacteraceae bacterium | reverse complement strand
TGCTCAAGGAGTTCGGGATTGAAGGCAGGGTTTGTCTGTAAATTCAGGACTTCACTATTCAGAAAATTTTTTAAGAAAAACTATAATAACCGTTGCAGCATTCTTTTCAGAATTTGCAACGGTTATATTTTTTTATTTTACTGTAAAAAAGAAAACCGGAACGTTAAACGCTCCGGTGCATAAGACTATTTATAAAGTAATTAAACAAAAACTTTCAAATATAAATTATGCTTCTTCTTCCTCTTTCATCTTTGCAAAGCAATCGCTGCAGTATACATCTCTGCCTTCTGTGGGCTTGAAGGGAACCTTTGCTTCGCCGCCGCAGGATGCACAAGTTGCGATGAACATCTCACGGGCAGGTTTTGCTGCGTTTTTACGAGCAATACGGCAGTCTTTACAACGCTGGGGTTCGTTCTGGAAACCTTTTTCAGCATAGAATTCCTGTTCGCCTGCAGAAAAGATGAAGTCATTTCCGCATTCTTTGCATTTGAGTGTTTTGTCTTCGTACATGATTTTTTACCTCGCTTGAATTTGAATTGCCCTTGTCGGAATCGCACCGGCTCTTTGAAAACAACGCTCTGCTTTGAGCTATGGGGCACATTATAATAAACTGAGTTTTTCACGCAGTTTTTTTCTTGCTCTTTGCAAAGTACCGTCAACGGCTTTTTGTGAAATACCGCACAGTTTTGCAATTTCATCATAAGACATACCTTTGAGGTAGCACAGGAAAATATCCTTTTCCTGCTTTGAAAGGGAAGAAGAAATCAGAGATAAAATGTGTTCCGACTGGCTTTCTGAAATAATGCTTTCTTCGGGGGAGGGAGCGTTTTCTGAAAGTTCTGCCGTTTCTTCAAAAGGAACAACAAGTTCAGTAGGAATACGCCTTTTTGAACACTGACTTCTTATAAGGCTGATAATACGGTTTCGGATACAGCGTGAAGCATAGGTAGAAAATAAACAACCTTTTTCTTTGCTGAAAGAATAAACTGCAGAAAGAAAACCGATCATAGCTTCCTGAATGAGATCTTCTTTTTCGAAAGGAACATTGTCAAAAGATAGTGCTGTGAGTTTTGCCTTTTCTGTGTACCGTTCAGTGAGAACAGAAAAAGCAAAATCGTCTTTTTCCTGTGTTAAAACAACAAGTTCTTCATCACTGAGCAGAGAATAATTCAAAACGGAAAATTCCTTTCATTACACCATATTACTATTATGACTATTCTACAACAAATTTCTTCCACTGTCAACGGAATTTTTATACAAATTGACCAAAGCATTTTTGTGTTAAAGTAACATAAAAACCCCGCAAAACAACGAATTGCGAGGTTTTTTGTTATTTTATTATTCCGCCACCCACAACATAGTCACCGTCATAAAGCACAACGCTCTGTCCTTTTGAGATGGCTCTCTGGGGTTCGTCAAAGGTGAGACGAAAACAGTCTTCATCTGTCTGTTCAACGGTTGCCCACTGCTCAATATGTTTATAGCGTGTTTTTGCTTTCACACGAAGAGGGGCGTCAAGTTTGTCAAAGGGGATGAAATTGATGTTTTCGGCTTCAAGAGTTCTTGTGAAAAGAGTTTCATTGTCGCAAAGAATCACTTTGTTTTCTTCTATGTTTTTTTCTTTGACATACATCGGTGCGGGAAGGGCAAGACCAAGACCTTTTCTCTGTCCTACAGTGTAACGGATAATTCCCTTGTGAGTGCCCAGAACTTTGCCTGCCATATCAACAAACTCACCGTCAGGATACTTTTTGCCGCTGTATTTTTCAATGAATTCGGCATATTTTCCGTCGGGAATGAAGCAGATGTCCTGACTGTCACTTTTTCTTGCAGAAACAAAGTTGATGCTCTGTGCGATTTCTCTGACCTGTGCTTTTGTGTATTTGCCCAGAGGAAACAGTGTACGTGCTAACTGATACTGGCTAAGGCAGTAAAGCACATAACTCTGGTCCTTTGTTATGTCATTGCCTTTTCTCAAAAGATATCTGTCACCGTGCTTTTCAATGTTGGCATAGTGTCCCGTTGCAATTTTATCAAACCCTTTTTCTTCTGCCTTTTTCAGCATTGAGCCGAATTTCAGGTGTTTGTTACACACAACGCAGGGGTTGGGCGTTGCTCCTTTTTCATAGGTCAGAATGAAATTGTCAATAACACAGTGTTTGAAATCATCGTAAAACTCAAAAATATGAAAGGGAATACCAAGTTTTTCGGCAGTGAGTTTTGCGTCTTCAGTGTCAGAAGGGTTATCGCAGGCAAAAACATCTGCACCTTTGAAAAAACGGCAGTTAACACCTTCGGTTTCATAGCCGTCGTTTTTCAGAAGATATGCGCTCACGGCACTGTCAACGCCGCCGCTCATACCGACAAGTACCTTTTCAGCCATAAAAATAACCTCCCTTAAACATAATCTTAATTGATTATATAATTAAAGGGAGGTGTTGTCAACTGTTAAAATATGTCAGAATTCAAGTTGTTCATCGGTGATTTCACCTGCGTTTATGTAAGGCAGAATAACGGTGAAATCAGTGTAATCCACAGAACTTTTTGCTTTGATGGTACCGCCGTGAAGTTCCGTAATCTGCTTTGCAATGGCAAGACCCAGACCCGAGCCGCCGGAGACACTGCTTCTTGAAGCGTCGGCACGGTAAAACTTTTCAAAAAGGCGGGAAAGTTTTTCTTCGGGAATCTCATCACTTTTGTTGCGGAACTTGATAATAACTCTGTTCTGCCTGATTCTTGCACCGATTCTTATCATGGTGTTTTCATAAGAGTAATTAACGGCATTTTTCAGAAGATTGTCAAATACACGGGCAATTTTATCGGAATCGGCAAGCATAAGTATTTTTTCAGGAATATCAATGTCAACCTTGATATTCTTTTCTGAAAGCATGGGATAAAACTCATCAACAATCTGATTTATCATCATATTAAGGTCTATGCGGTTTTTCTGCAAGGTGATTGTGTTGATGTTGAAACGCGTAATTTCAAAAAATTCTGTTATCAGTTGCTCAAGTCTGTAGGCTTTGTCAAGGGCAATACCGGTAAATTTTGCCCTTTGCGCACTTGTGAGTTCGGGGGATTCTTCAAGAAGTGTCAGATAGCCGATAACTGAAGTGAGGGGTGTTTTCAGGTCGTGGGCAAGATACATAACAAGGTCATTTTTCTTGTTTTCTGCTTCAATGGCTTGTTTCTGACTTTCCAGAACATCAAGTTTGATATCCTTGAGTTTAATTTCAAGGGCTGAAAAGTCTTTTGAAAAAGATGCAATTTCTTTTTCGGCGTTTGTGAAAGCCTCAAGGCTTTTGCAGGTTTTGTTGAAGTTAATGAGAGTAGAAACAGAAAATACAAAACAGTTGAAAAGAAAAATCCAGAAGCAGCACAAAAGAGCGATGAGATAGTGATGCTCATAAAAAAATGTAACGGTATCGGGCTCAAACACCGTAAGAAGAACAGGGGATATCACTTCGGTGTAGGCGGCGCCTAAAAACAGGTTGAAATCATTGTTAAGCCTTGCAAAAAGGTATACAAGAAGATAAATTACAAACACTGCGGCAAAACAGACTGTATTCCTCAGAAGAAAATTACGGATTATAACTGAGGAAATGCCGGCATTTCCTTTGCTTGATTTCGGTTTTTTATTCTTTTTCAATTTTATATCCAACTCCCCACACGGTTTTGATGAACTTCGGATTTTTGGGTTTTTCGTGCATTTTTTCTCTTATTCTTCTTATATGTACCATAACTGTGTTGTTGCTGTCAAGATAATCTTCGCCCCACACTTTTTCGAATATCTCCTCTGTGGAAACAACCTTGCCTGCGTTTTTGCAAAGAAGCCACAGAATTTTGAATTCAATGGGGGTAAAGTTTATTTCCGTGCCGTAAAGTTTGCAGGTATGGTCGTCAGCATTCATTTCAAGGCCCGAAATATGAATCACGTTTTCATTTGCTTCTCTTGTGTTATATTGGTGATATCTTCTTATCTGTGCATTGACTCTGGCAACCAGTTCAAGTGGGTTGAAAGGCTTTGTCACATAGTCGTCTGCGCCAAGGGAAAGGCCTGATATTCTGTCGATATAAGATGTTTTTGCCGTAAGCATAATTACGGGATATTTGCGGCTTTCTCTGATTGCGGCACAAAGAGCAAAGCCGTCAACACCGGGAAGCATTACATCAAGAACCGCAAGGTCAAAATCTTCATTTTCAATCAGAATTTTAGCATCGTTGCCGTTATAACACTTTGTCACTTCATACCCTTCATTAAGAAGGTACAGTTCAATAAGGTCAGAAATTTCAATTTCGTCATCTACTACTAATATCCTCATTTTTTATCTCCGTTTTAATTTAATACTTATTTGCAT
This sequence comes from Acutalibacteraceae bacterium, assembly GCA_045595685.1. Classification (GTDB taxonomy): domain Bacteria; phylum Bacillota; class Clostridia; order Oscillospirales; family Acutalibacteraceae; genus UBA6857. The sequence continues at coordinate 132 of JAZOAX010000102.1, read as the reverse complement.
CTCTCTGGTACAGTATAACACAAAATAACAGTATTTTGTTAAGTTTAATTCTTAAGACTTTCTTAAGTTTTAAAAAGGGAGAAAACTTTATATTAAAAGTTATTATATTTTTAAGAATTTAGTGTTAAAACT
>JAZOAX010000101.1:0-4216 GCA_045595685.1 Acutalibacteraceae bacterium | reverse complement strand
TGGTTATTAAAATACCATTAGAAAATACAAAAAAATAAGCGACACTTCAAAAAAAGAAGTATCGCCTGATTTTTATCTTTCACCTGTGATTGCTAAGTCGGAGGCCAAGCGGTCTTAGGAAGACAAATTATTGTGCCAACTCCTTGGCTCACAGAACGACATGGCTACGATCCGACTTATCATATTGGTTATTAAAATACCATTAGAAAATACAAAAAAATAAGCGACACTTCAAAAAAAGAAGTATCGCCTGATTTTTATCTTTCACCTGTGATTGCTTTGATAATTGACTCGATGAGTTCACCGATTTTCTGGAAAATAGCTGTAAAGTCTTCCCAGAACATCATAACGCTCCAATCGGGTTCCGGATTTTCAACAATTTCTCTTGTGTTTTCGTTCATTGGAATGTTCCTCCTTATAGAATACAGACTATTGTCTTTCACATAGATTATATACTGTAGTTAACAGTTTGTCAACAAACAGAAAAAATAATTTTTCAGAATTTTTATTGTGTTAAAGTATTGCAAAGATTTTTTTAATGATGTATAATTTTTCCGTAAAAGCGTTAAAACTCTGACGCAGATCATTACTAAAGGAGAAATAAATATGGACGCAGTAAAAAAGATTCTCGCAGTTGTTATGTCACTTATTCTCGGTGTTTACGGACTTTTGGGTCTGACAAGCGGTATCAGTGACGATTACACGGAAGGCAAATACAAAAATGTTATTCTTATGATCGGTGACGGTATGGGATATAACCACATTGCAGCAACGGAAGATCTCCGCGATGTTGACCTCGTGATGAACGATATGCCTGTTGAACTCACAAGTGATATTGACTCATTCCTTATCCCTGCAACAGACTCGGCAGCAGGCGGCACTGCCCTTGCAACCGGTATGAGAGTATGGATAAACTCTGTTGCCGTTTATCCCTTTGACCCATTCTCAATAGATGATATCAACGTTCCCATCACCCTTGGAGAACTTGTTAAAGCAAACGGCAAAGCAACAGGTGTTGTTACAACAGACGAAACATCAGGTGCAACACCCTCAGACTTCTCTGCACACACATACGCAAGAGGCAATGAAGAAGAAATCTGCGCCGATCAGCTCAAAAACGGTTTTGATCTTATCTGGGGTGCCAAAACAGAGAGTATCAACAAAGAAAACACTGCTGCAAACGGTTGGACATACATTGATAACGAAGATGATATGATGGCCCTTACAGCAGGCTCACGCTCTTTTGCACAATTCAATTTTGACGACCTTAAATATGTAAAAAATGAACACAATACTCCCACAATTGAAGAAATGACAGAAAAAGCAATTGAAATTCTCAGTGCTGATGAAGACGGTTTCTTCCTTATGGTTGAAGGTGCCTGCATTGATAAGCATTCACACTCAAACGATATGGAAAACGTCATCCTTTCAACTGAAGAATTCGACAAAGCTGTTGCCGCTGCTCTCAGATTTGCAGAAGAAGACGGCGAAACTCTTGTTGTTGTAACTGCTGACCACGCAACAGGCGGTATCCAACACAACAAAGAAACAGGTGAATATTATTTCACCCACGACACCCACGACATCATTGATGTTCCCGTTTTTGTTTCTGCGGCAGATGCAGGTTTTACAGCAGGCAAAGCAGTGTGCAACCGTGATATCCCCACTCAGATTGCAAGAGTTATGGGCTTTGGTAAGGAGCAGTTCCCCGCTTCAACAGTAAGCCTCAAATAAGCAAATAACGCACAACTGCGTTTTACCGTTAATCAAGTCAGAAACTGCAGAAGAAGCAAATACTTCTTCTGCAGTTTTTTGATGTGAAATTCCTATTTTTTCACTAGGATTTTTCTGCCGTTTTTCACTTGGTTTCAGACAGCTAACATCTACTAAAAAGGTAGGATTTACAAGGCTTTTCAGCACCGTATATTTCCATACAAATAGTTATATTGTAAAATATATACCATTTTTTTTGTCGTTTTTTGTTCAAATGTGAAAATCCGCTTTTTTGCAGTTCAATTATGCAAAAATCAGTGGATTTTTTTCTCAGAATATGATATCATTTAACAGTATGGATTATTGTGAGATTTCATATCTCATATCTTACAAATTTAACGGAAAACCGTTTAAAGGAGGATAAAAGTCAATGCTTAAGAAAATCAGCACAATCCCGTTCACAGACACGGCTGAACAGGCAGCAAAACTTGATGCGGTTATTGCAGAATGCACAGGCGACATGAGTCAGCTTATGCACGTTATGCAGGAAGCACAGAACATCTACGGCTATCTGCCCTTTGAAATTCAGCAGAAAATCGCTGAAGGAATGAACGTACCCATGGAAAAGGTTTACGGCGTTGCAACATTCTACGCTCAGTTTGCTCTTTCACCCAAAGGTAAGTATGCCATTTCCGTTTGTCTCGGTACCGCATGTTATGTTAAGGGTGCTCAGGAAATCCTTGACGAACTTTCAGCTCAACTCGGTATCTCAGCAGAAGAATGTACTGCCGACGGCAAATTCTCACTCACAGCCTGCCGTTGTATCGGTGCTTGCGGTCTTGCTCCCGTTATTACCGTTAACGAAGATGTTTACGGCAAAATCACAGCAGCAGATGTTGCAGGTATTCTTGCAAAATACAAAGACTGATGAGAGAACTTTCCCTCAATGTGCTTGACATTGCTCAGAACTCCATAAAGGCTGAAGCCTCTGTTGTGGAAATTGAAGTGTGTGAAAGCACAGAGAAAAAAGAACTTCTTATCGGAATTTATGATAACGGCAAGGGTATGACAAAAGAGCAGGTGCAAGCGGTAACCGACCCTTTCTTCACCACCAGAACAACACGAAAAGTCGGCCTGGGAATTCCTTTTTTCAAAATGTCTGCCGAAATGACAGGCGGAAATTTCGGAATTGAAAGTGAAGTCGGCATCGGTACTAAAGTAAAGGCTCTTTACAAAACCGACCACGTGGATTTCACTCCCCTTGGCGATATGTGCTCAACCGTTATTATTCTTATTACAATGAACCTGCACATCGACTTCGTATACAAAAGAAGTATTGATGAAAAGCAGTTCACTGTTGACACAAGACAGCTCAAAGAAATTCTCGGTGACGTTCCTTTGAACGAGCCGTCAATTGTGAGTTGGCTCACAGATTACATTAAGGAAAATACAAAACAATTAAGGCAGGTGTAAATAATGAAAACTCTTGAAGAACTTATGGCTCTCAGAGATGCTGCAAAAGCAAACCTTACAACCCGTGAAGATTCATCAGAAGTTACAAGAATTGTTGTAGGTATGGCTACCTGCGGTATCGCAGCAGGCGCAAGACCCATTATGGCAAAGTTTGTTGATGAAATTGCAAAACGCAACCTTAACAATGTTACAGTTGCTCAGACAGGCTGCATCGGTATGTGCCAGTATGAACCCATTGCTGAAGTACTTGTACCCGGCAAGGAAAAGGTAACCTATGTTCAGCTCACAGAAGAAAAGGTTGCAAAAATTATCGTTGACCACGTTGTTAACGGCAAACCCGTTGTGGAATACACAATCGGTGCTATCACAGAATAAGGAGGAATACTAAATGTATCGTTCACATGTGCTCGTTTGCGGCGGTACCGGTTGTACCTCCTCAAATTCACAGAAAATTATTGACACTATGGAAGCCGAACTCAAGGCAAGAGGCCTTGAAAACGAAGTTCAGGTAATCCGTACAGGTTGCTTCGGTCTTTGCGCTCTCGGCCCCATTATGATTGTTTATCCCGAAGGCTGCTTCTATTCAGAAGTTAAGGTTGAAGATGTTCCCGAAATTGTTGAAGAACACCTTCTCAAAGGCCGTATGGTTAAGCGTCTTCTCTATGATGAGACAGTAACCGAAACAGAAATCAAGGGTCTTAACGACACTAATTTCTACAGAACTCAGGAAAGAGTTGCTCTTAAAAACTGCGGTGTTATCAACCCCGAAGATATCAACGAATATATCGCTTATGACGGTTATATGGCTCTTGCTAAGTGTCTCACCGAACTCACACCCGAACAGGTAATCCAGATTGTTAAGGATTCAGGTCTTCGCGGCAGAGGCGGCGGTGGTTTCCCCACCGGTCTCAAATGGAGTTTCACTGCAGCAAACAAGGCTGACCAGAAATATGTTGTATGTAACGCTGACGAAGGTGACCCCGGTGCATTCATGGACCGTTCAGTTCTTGAAGGTGACCCCCACTGCATT
>JAZOAX010000100.1:0-4781 GCA_045595685.1 Acutalibacteraceae bacterium | reverse complement strand
CAAGTGTTCCCGAGGGTATTGCCCACTTTCTTGAACACAAACTTTTTGAAAGTGAAGAACTTGATGCCTTTGAACGCTTTGCAAAAACCGGTGCATCGGCAAATGCATTCACATCCTTTGACAGAACCTGCTACCTTTTTCAGTGTGCCGACAGATTCAACGAAAACCTTGAAATACTCCTTGACTTTGTGAAAGCACCCTATTTCACCGAAGAAACAGTACAGAAAGAACAAGGCATCATCGGGCAGGAAATAAGAATGTATCAGGATGACCCCGACTGGCAGGTGCTTTTCAATCTGCTGCGCGGACTTTATCACAACAACCCCGTACGCATTGACATTGCAGGCACAATCGACTCCATTGCCCGGATAAATGCAGATCTGCTTTATTCCTGCTATAAAACCTTCTATAACAATTCCAATATGGTACTTGCCGTTGCAGGCAATGTAAAAAAAGACGATGTTATCAGAATTGCAGACAAGGTTCTGAAAAAAGAAGAGCCTGCAGTTTTTGAGCAGATTATCCCCGAAGAAAGTGAAAAAGTTCTCACAGACTATACCGAGGAAACCTTAGGCGTTGATATGCCCAAATTTGCTATAGGCTTCAAAGAAAATCACAGTTCTCTTATAAGAAGTGCAAAAGAGATTCTTCTGACAAACCTTGCTCTTGATATTCTTGTGGGTAAGGTGTCTCCCCTTTACTCCGAACTTCTCAGTGAGGGACTTATCAACAGCAATTTCGGAAAAGAATACTTCACCGGCAGAGGCTTTGCCTGTGTTCTTCTCAGCGGGGAAAGCACAGATCCCCTTAAAGTGAAAGATAAAATACTGAAAGAAATTGAAAGAATCAAGTCCGAAGGTATCGGCAAAGAAGATTTTGAAGTGTCTCTCAAAAGACTTTACGGACACGAAGTTTTCTGTTTCAACGATACGGATACCCTTTCAAACAATCTTGTTGATTGCTATTTTAACGGCTACGGTCTTTTTGACACCCTTGAATTATACAAAACGGTGACAAAAGAAGATGTTGAGGAACTTATTAAAAATAAATTTGACACAGAAAACTACTGTCTTTCAGTAATTAAGTAAGAGGTAAAATACTATGGGAAAACAATTAGTGCTTGCGGAAAAACCTTCCGTTGCAAGAGATATTGCGCGGGTACTCGGCTGCAAAGGCAAAGGTGACGGATGCATAATCGGTGACAAATATATTATCACCTGGGCTCTCGGTCACCTTGTTACCCTTGCCGACCCCGATGCTTACGATGACAGATACAAAAGGTGGAATCTTGAGGATTTGCCCATGCTTCCCGACAAGATGAAACTTGTTACAATCAAGCAGACTTCCAAGCAGTACAGAGCCGTATCGGCTCTTATGAAGCGTCCCGATGTTGATTCTCTGGTTATTGCAACCGACGCAGGCCGTGAGGGTGAACTTGTTGCCCGATGGATTATGATGAAGGCGCACTGGAAAAAGCCCACTTACCGACTGTGGATTTCATCCCAGACCGACAGGGCAATCAAGGAAGGCTTTGCAAAACTCAGACCCGCCAAAGAATATGACAATCTCTACCATTCCGCTCAGGCAAGAGCAGAGGCAGACTGGCTTGTGGGACTTAACACCACAAGAGCCCTCACCTGCAAATATAATGCACAACTTTCTGCAGGCAGAGTGCAGACCCCCACCCTTGCTCTGATTGTGGAAAGAGAAGAAGAAATCCTCGCTTTTAAGCCGAAAGATTATTTCACTTTGCAGGCTTCTTTCAAAGATTTCAAAGGTACTTTCAGAGACAGTAAAAACAACACAAGATTCTCAAACCGTGAGTTCGTTGAAAAAATTGAAACTGCCGTAAAAGGCAAGACGGGTACTGCAGTAAAGGTTGAAAAGAGCGCAAAAAAGCAGGCGCCCCCTGCGGCTTATGACCTTACGGAACTGCAGAGAGATGCCAATAAAAAATACGGATACAGTGCAAAGCAGACTCTTTCATATATGCAGAGCCTTTACGAATACCACAAGGTACTCACCTACCCCAGAACCGATTCACGCTACATAACCGACGATGTTGTTGCAACCATTCCCGAGCGTCTTCGTGCAATGGCTGTGGGACCTTATGCAAAATGGGCAATGGGACTTGTGAGAGGCAAAATTGAGACAAAATATATCGTCAACAACGCCAAGGTCAGCGACCATCACGCCATTATCCCCACAGAGCAATCCCCCAACCTGCAGAAATTATCCTATGAAGAAAGAAACATTTACGACCTTGTTGTAAGGCGTTTTCTTGCCGTGCTCAGTGCACCTTTTGAATATGATGAAGTAAAGGTGCAGGTTGATGTTGAAGGCAACAGTTTTTATGCCAAAGGCAAAACCGCAAAGGTGCAGGGATGGAAAGAATTCTACGGTGCTTCTGCCGATGACGAAGAAGACGAAGACATCGAAAACCGTTCTCAGAGTCTGCCCGTTATTAAAGAAGGTATGAAACTGCCCGTTCTTTCAACAAAAATTACTCAGGGCAAAACAAGACCTCCTGCAAGATACACCGAGGCTACTCTGCTTTCTGCAATGGAGAATCCCTCAAAGCAGATTACGGACAAAAACCTCAAGGCAGTTATCAGCCAGACAAGCGGTCTGGGTACTCCCGCAACAAGAGCAGATATTATTGAAAAACTTTTCGACAATTTCTCTATTGAGCGTGTGGGCAAGGAAATTCACCCCACTGCAAAAGGTAAACAACTCATCAAGATTGTGCCCCCTGACCTTAAAAGTGCAGAACTCACTGCAAAGTGGGAACAGCAGCTGCAGAACATTTCAAAGGGTACTGCAGACAAGAAGAAGTTCATAAAAGAAATGCGTGACTATTCAACATCCCTTGTTTCAATGGTTATTGCAAGTAATGCCCAATATAACCACGAAAACGCCACAAAGGACAAGTGCCCCCTTTGCGGAAAGTATCTTCTTGAAGTTAACGGCAAAAAAGGAAAAATGCTCATTTGTCAGGACAGAGAGTGCGGTTACCGAAAAGGTCTTACACAGGTAACAAACGCCCGCTGTCCCGACTGCCACAAGAAACTTGAACTCAGGGGCGAAGGCGACAAAAAGATGTTTGTCTGTGTCTGCGGCTACCGTGAAAGGCTTTCCGATTTCAACGAAAGAAAGCAGGCAGCAGGTGCCGGCAAGGCAGATGTTATGTCATATATGAGAAAGCAGCAGAAACAGCAGGAAAAAGAAAGCGGCAACAATCCCTTTGCGGATTTACTCAAAGACTTCTGACGAATGCGGAATTCTGAATGCGGAATTGCGCTTTAATCCGGCGGCAAAGTAAAACTCTGCCCGCAAAAAAACAAATTCAAAAAAGGAACAACAGGGCATCGCTCCCTACAGACCTCCCCGTCAATGCTTTGCCGACCGAGAGGTAAAAAAATAAAAAACATCAGCACCCCACCGAAAAGCGAGGTGCTGATGTTTTTGCTTTTTATCAATCACAAACTATAATGTTGAATTTCTGATAACTATAAATACTAATCCAATAAATACTATTCAAAATTAAGCATACCTCTATCAGTATTTTTTATGGCTAAACACTTGAAAAAAAACTCATAATGTTATAAAATGGCTATTGGTGTAATTTTTTAACAAACATTATGTTACGAAAGGAACGAAACACAATGAACGTATTAAACAAGAAATCAGTTGAAGACATTGACGTAAGAGGCAAAAAAGTCCTCATCCGTTGCGATTTCAATGTAAAAATGGAAAACGGCGTTATTACAAGCGATAAGAGAATCGTTGCTTCTCTTCCCACAATCAAGTATCTTCTTGATAACGGTGCAAAAGTTATCGCTTGCTCACACCTTGGCAGACCCAAGGGAGAATTCAAGCCCGAATTTTCACTCGCTCCCGTTGCAGTAAGACTCGGCGAACTTCTCGGCATTGAAGTTAAGATGGCAAAAGACGTTGTTGGCGAAAGCGCTCAGGCTCTTGCTGCTGACCTTAAAGAAGGCGAAGTTCTTCTTCTTGAAAACGTTCGTTTCCACAAAGAAGAAACAAAGAACGACCCCGAATTCTCAAAAGCTCTTGCTTCACTTGCAGAAATTTATGTAAACGATGCTTTCGGCTCAGCTCACAGAGCACACAGTTCTACAACAGGTGTTGCTGATTACCTTCCCGCAGTGGGCGGTTACCTTATCCGTAAGGAACTCGAATACATCGGCGGCGCTCTTGAAAATCCCAAGAGACCCCTTGTTGCTATCCTCGGCGGTGCTAAAGTAAGTGACAAAATCGGTGTTATCACAAACCTTATGGAAAAAGTTGATACACTTATCGTAGGCGGCGGTATGGCTTACACATTCTTTGCTGCTCAGGGCCACACAGTAGGTACATCAATCTGCGAAGAAGACAAGATTGAACTTGCTAAGGAAATGATGGAAACCGCAAAGGCAAAGGGAGTTAACTTCCTTATCCCCGTTGATAACAGAGTTGGTCTTGAATATAACGAAAACACAGAACACAAAATTGTTGATTCAGACGATATCCCCGACGGCTGGATGGGTCTTGACATCGGTCCCAAGACAGAAGAACTCTTTGCAAACGCTATCAAGGGCGCAGGCACAGTTATCTGGAACGGCCCCATGGGTGTTTCCGAATGGAAGAACTTTGCTTCAGGTACAATTGCAGTTGCAACAGCTATTGCTGAAAGCGGTTCAATCTCCATCGTTGGTGGCGGCGACTCCGCAGCAGCAGTTCAGAAACTCGGCTTTGCTGACAAGATGAGCCACATCTCA
>JAZOAX010000099.1:0-13334 GCA_045595685.1 Acutalibacteraceae bacterium | reverse complement strand
AAGTTTTAAAAAGAAAACCCCGACTTTTGCTGAAATGTAAAGGCCGGGGGAATTTTTGTAATGTAAAAGTGAAGAGGTAATAGTGAAAAAGTAAAAATCCCCGTACTATCGTACGAGGATTTCTGGTGGGCTGCCGCCTTTCTAATCCGAATCGACGAAAAGCCGTGTAAATTTACGCTTTAGGGCAAGGTTCAAAATACGCTCGTCACTCTAAGCCCGCAAAACAATAATACTCGGCAGATAAGGAAAATATTTATTACAGTTTTTTATCAAAAAAGTGCACCCCCGAAGGGCTGCACCGTTTTGCATTTTATTAAATTAATAATAGTAGTAATATCCGCCGTAGCCCATTGCAAAAGAGAACACGAAAATAATAATGAAGCTTACTACCCACGAGATAATACCTGCAACAAGATAGGTTCTTGCGGCCTTAGGCGATTTTGACCAGTTAACGATTGCAAGAATAAGACCTGCAATAGGGATAAGAACCGAAAGAATAACCATGCCGACGTTTGCCTTATCTTCGGGCATCGGCATGCCGTAAGGATTATAGGGCTGACCGTAAGGCTGTTGTCCGTAAGGCTGCTGTCCGTAGGGTTGATTATTCACGGGTGCTGCTTCAGGCTGAGCGGGAAGCTCTGCAGCCGCACATTCAAAGCATACTACGTTTCCTTCTTCTATTTCTTTTCCGCATTTCACACAAAAAGCCATAATTTTTCCTTCGTTTATGTTTTCTTACTTTTGATTATATTGTTTTTCAGCCGCTTTATCAACAAAAATCTTACGTCGGGCAAAAAACAATATTTACCTGTGCCGTTCATCACGAAAAAAGGAGAATTGTATTCGCCGTTTGAAAAGGAGGTCTGTTTTTTATAGATAATGCTGTTAATGCGTTCTTAATTTTGTTAAATATTTTTTAACAATACCATTGAAACTATGTATAAACCTATGATATAATTAATTGATTAAAAAGTGGAGGTAGATATAATGAAAAAGTTTATTGCGATTATTCTTACTGTAATTCTCTCTCTTTCAATTATGGCACCTGCTGCCTGTGCGGTAGATGCAAACGACACACCTGTCGTTATTCTCAGAGGTGACGGTGTTGAACTGGTCAACAGAGACGAAAACGGCAACGAAACAGAAATCTGGCCCATAGGTGCAAGTGATTTCGACGGAAAAATCGGTGAAACCGCAAAGAACATTCTTATTCCGTTTCTTACAGAGGGTCTTCTTTTTGATAAATGGGATAACTACTACAAGGTTTGTTATGAAGAGCTTTCACCCATTATGGCAGACGTTGTTCTTGACGAAAACGGTTCTCCCCGCAACAGCTCAGGCATCAGCTCTTCAAGCTTGAATTCAAACAGAACAAGCTGTAATGTTGACCGCAGATACCAGGCTAAATACGGTGCTACGGACTACACATTCTATTATGACTGGCGTCTTTCACCCTACGATATCCCCTACGGTGAAACTGTAAGAATCGTTGACCTTCTTCACACATACATCAAAAATGTAAGCAAAGCTAACGGCGGCAGAAAGGTTACTCTTGCAGGCAACTGTCTCGGCGGCTCATATGTTCTCGCTTACCTTGAAGAATACGGAGATGAGGGTTATGTCAAAAACGTATTTTTCAACTCAACAGTCGGTAACAGCACCGCTATTCTTACTGACGTTTTCTGCGGTGACATCGAAATTGATGCAAAGGGACTTCAAAGATTTGCAGACGAATATATCGACGCTGATGCAGATACCATCGCCGGTATGATTGATGTTTCTCCCGTTATCAATGAGGTAATTGTTACAACACTTGATCTTTTTGTACAGCTCGGTATTGTTGATATGCTCGGTCAGACACTTGACGATATTTACCAAAAGGTATATGAAGTTCTTGTTCCCATGCTCGTCATCGCCTTCTACGGCACAATGCCCGGCTACTGGACAATAATTCAGCCCGAACGTCTTAACGAAGCAATCAACTTTGTATTCGGTCCCGAGGGCAGTGAATACCGCACAAAATATGCAGGCGTTATCGCAAAGATTGAGGACTACTTTAAGCAGACAGGTAATTGCAAGGAAGATATCATTGAGGCTTGTCAGGAAAAAGGCATTCACTTCGGTGCAACAGCCAAGTACGGGGTTCAGATGTATCCCTTTGTAAAAAGTCAGGATCAGCTTTCCGACGAAATGGCAGATCTTGAGCACGCTTCATTCGGTGCAACAGTTGCCGAGAGTGTATACGACGTGCTTCCCGATTCTTACATTCAGGCTGCCGTTGCAAACGGAACCGACAAATACATCTCACCCGACAAGCAGATTGATGCTTCAACAAGTCTTTTCAAGGATTCCGTATGGTACGAAAAGAATATGCCTCACAACGCATGGGCTTATGACTATAAGGTTCTTGAGGCTTTTGCCGCTAACGACAACTTCACTGTAAATTCAGACCCCGACCTTCCCAGGTTCGTTGTCCGTATTCCCGGCACAGGTGAAATTGATCCCGACACGGGCCGTGAAGATGCCGAAACGTCAAGAGTTGAAAAGATGACCGAAGAAAACGCAAACGTAAGCAACTGGAACGACACCTCAGAAGACACAAAAACACAGAAGCCTTCAGTAGTTACAAAGCTTATGGCTTTCTTCCGCTGGCTCACAGCAATGCTCAAGTTCCTTGTTAATCTTACAAACGAAAATCCCGGCTCACTTGACAATGCCGTCAACGGATAATCACAAAAAATAATACCGAATAAAAGAACCAAGGCTATTTCTAACCTTGGTTCTTTCTTTGTTGTCAGAGATCCACTCTCACGGCGAAGCCCCTGCCGAAATTATAATAACATATATAAACAAAAAATCCGAACGCTTCACCAATCGGTAAAAAGTTCGGATTATTCGTTTCTGGTGGGCAGGGATGGATTCGAACCATCGAAGTCGTTGACGGCAGATTTACAGTCTGCTCCCTTTGGCCACTCGGGAACCTACCCATATTAAAAAACTGGAGCTGGTGGACGGACTCGAACCCCCGACCTGCTGATTACAAATCAGCTGCTCTACCAACTGAGCTACACCAGCTTATTTTTTCGTTTTGCGAGGTATCCCCCGTTCAACGCTTGAATATAATATCACAACATCTTTTATTAGTCAATACCTTTTTTGAAAAAAATCCAAAAATTTTCAAAGATTTATTTTTAATTGGTTTTTACGAAGTTTAATCGGCAGATTCCTTGTTTTTTATGTTTTGGTTTGATATATTATAAATCAGTAAAAGACAGGAGTGATTCTATGACTTTTGAAATAAAAGGCAATCAGTTTTACAAAGACGGAGAACAAGTGAAAATTATTTCGGGTGCAGTGCACTATTTCAGAAATATGCCTGATACCTGGAGTGATATTTTCAGAAAAATGAAGGCAATGGGCCTTAACTGCGTTGAAACCTACTGTGCCTGGAATATGCACGAAAAAAAGCCCGGTGAGTTTGATTTTACCGGCATTTTAGATATTGCATCCTTTATCCGCAAAGCAGGTGAGGAGGGTCTTATGGTGATTGTAAGGCCGGGACCTTACATCTGTGCCGAATGGGAGTTCGGCGGCCTGCCCTGGTGGATTCAGACTGATGATGAAATGGAAATACGCTGTTCAAATGCCGCATATATAAAATGCTTTGACAGATACCTCGACCGCCTTTTAGGTGAGGTGCGTCCTTTGCTTTGTACCAACGGCGGACCTGTTATTATGATGCAGTGTGAAAATGAATACGGCTATTACGGTGACGATAAGGAATATCTCAGGTACCTTTATGAAGGCTACAGGAAAAGAGGTATCGATGTTCCTTTGTTTACTTCTGACGGAACAAGCAGGGAAAACCTTCTTGACGGCGCCATTGATGGCTGTATGGCAACGCTGAACTTCGGCAGCAGAGTGGAAGAAAACTTCAGAGCCCACGATGAACTTTTTCCCGATATGCCGAAAATGTGCATGGAAATGTGGAACGGATGGTTTGATGCCTGGGGTGACAGCGAACACCACACAACAAGTGCCGGACAGTATGCTTCTGTTGTTGACGATATGCTCACAAAGGGCAGCCTTAATATGTATATGTTCATAGGCGGCACAAACTTCGGATTTATGAGCGGCGCAAACCATTATGAAAAGTTTGCCCCCGATGTTACAAGTTATGACTATGACGCTATGCTCACTGAGTGCGGTGATGTTACTGAAAAATACCGCAGAGTGAGAGAGGTTATCCGAAAGCACATCGGAAAGGATCTGCCCGAAATACCTGCAGACAGACCAAAAAAAGCCTACGGAAAATTCACTCTCAGTAAGTGTGCGGGTATTTTCGATAATCTAGACAATCTTTCTGAGCCGGTATATTCCGATGTGCCAAAGTGTATGGAAAAATACGGCCAGGGATACGGATATATCGCCTACACAACAACTCTTAACCGTGATTACAACGATGCAACCCTTTCTTTTGAAAGCCTCGGTGACCGAGCACAGATTTACATAAACAAAAATCTTGCGGGCATTGTTTATATAAATGATTCCCTTGAAATTAAAATCACTGCAAAAGCAGGCGATGTTCTTACGGTGCTTTGCGAAAATATGGGCAGAGCCAACTTCGGCAGCAAAATGATGCGCAAAAAGGGTATTGCAGGCAGATGCCTTATTGACAGTAAGATTCATTTCAGATGGAATGTATATACTCTGCCTATGGATAATCTTGAAAAGGTTGTTTACAGCGGCAGTGCACCTCAGGAAAAATCAGTGTTCTGTAAGGGCAGTTTCACCCTTGAGGGAGTTTGCGATACTTTCCTTAAACTCGATAATTTCACAAAGGGCTTTGTTGTGATAAACGGCTTCAATATCGGCAGATACTGGGAAATCGGACCGCAGAAAACTCTTTTTGTACCCGCTTCGCTTCTGAAAGAAGGGGAGAACGAAATCGTGATTTTCGAATCCGACGGATTGAAGGGCACACCTGAGATTGAGTTTGTGGATAAGCCGATATTGGGATAATATCTTTTTATCAGGTTAAGGTCTTTCAATTAAGATGCAGAAGATGTTTTCTTCACCCCAAAGGTGTATGCTGATACTCCGAGCGAGTGAAAAAACATCCAAAAAGTAAAAATTACTAACGGGACATATACACTCTACAGTGTGCATGATAAAAAGCAGGTGTTCAAAGTAACCACTTAAAACACCTGCTTTATTATTTTGCTTTTGGTCTGCGCTTAACGGAAAGACCTTTTTATCTGTCCCAGAAGAGTTTTACGTTATCAAATGACGGTCTGAGTTTGCCTTCTTCAATCATATGAACAATTTCAACAACCTTCTTGTTGTAGGGAGTGGGTACGCCGTACTTTTCGCCGTATTCCACAACAACACCGTTGATGAAGTCAACCTCTGTCTTTTTGCCGTGCTCAATATCCTGAAGCATACTTGCCTTTAAAAGACGGTGTTTTTTGATGCCGAGGGGGATAAGCATAAAGGAAATCTTCTTTTTGAAATTGCCTTTGAAGCCGAAAAGAGCAGTGATGTTTTTGCCCTGAACGGGAGCAATTTTAATGTTTGCTTTTTCTGCAACATCAATACATTCCTTGATAATCATCTGCACCATGGGGCGTGAGATTTTGTTTTCTGCCGCATCACCGAAGGTACCGCCTGTTACAACTGACATACCGCTGAAAGCAGCATTGATAAGAAGTTTTGACCAGCGTACGCCGATGAAGTTATCTTCAACTTCAACGGGGCACATAAGTTCAAGAAGTTTTTTAACTTCAAAGAAGCGGTCATCCTGCTTACCGCTGAATGAACCGAGGCCGAAAGAAAGGGAGTCCGGCTCACTTGTGAGTTCAACAATACCGGGCTCAAGAAGTGTGGCACCCCAGGCAACAGTACAGCCGAGAGTTCTGTCTTCGCCGACAACTTTTGAAACAGAAAGTTCGGGAATACCGTTCTGCATTGTGCAAACAAGGCAGTCATCGTTCATAAAGGGAACAAGACCTTCAAGAACTTCAACATTGAAAAGCTGCTTTGTCATAAGAATGATAAGGTCGTATTTTTCTGTCATTTCGTCGGGAGTCATTGCCTTTACGGGAACTGTCATATCAACAGTGCCTGTGATTTTAGCACCGTTTTTCTTAAGTGCTTCAACATGGGCTTTGTTTCTGTTGATAAGGTCAATTTCACCGCCGTTTTTTGTTATGTAGGCACCTAAAACCGTGCCGAGAGAACCTGCGCCGTAGATACATGCTTTCATATTACTCTTCCTTTCGGGGTATATTTTACGCTGTTTATTGTATCACACATTTTTCTTTGTTGCAACAAGAATATTAACTAATATTAATATTGTATATATATCGGTTGACTTTATTTTCCGAAAGAGTATAATAACTCCGTTGTTTACTGTTTTAAAGAAATACACTAATCGGAAGTCCGGAATTCTTGCCGAAAATGCCGGATTCACGGCAGAAAACAGAATTGAGTCCTGATTTTTAATGATATATTGACAAAGTTTTAAAAATATAATACAATTTAAGAAACAGAAATGTTCACATCAAATTTATAAGGAGGAAATTTAAATGGGTAACTCATTCGCAGATTTTGTTCAGACTTATTATGATGATATCGTTGCTTTCTTTCAGGCTCTTGTTGCCTGGGTACAGGCAATCATCGGCAAACTCGGTGCAGCAGAAGACGAAACAACTGCAGCAGAATAAGAAAACAATCAAAATGAAAGTTCCTTGTCCGTATTTGTTTTCGGGCAAGGACTTTTTTCTGTCTGCAATTTCAATAAAAAGAATTTGTCAAACTTGTGATGTTTTAATAAATTTTTATTTTTACGCCTTTTAATGACCTTTTTCTGTTGACTCGGAAAGTTAAAAAGTAGTATTATTATTGTGTGTAGTCGGTAAAACCGGCAATAATAATTTTTCATAGGAGGTAAAATTATGAAAACATTCAAAAAAGTGCTTTGCGTAATTCTCAGTGTAATTATGGCAATGAGCAGCCTTTCTGCTGTTGCTTTTGCCGCTGATGACAGTTCCGCAAAGTTCACGGACAGTTTCAGGTACTACACAGACAAGAAAGATGCTTACGGCATGGATAAAATTCTTGACATTGTTGATGTATTACTTGCAGATGTAGGATTTAAGGAGGAAGTTGACCTTAAAGTTACTAAAATCACCATTGACCTTACATCAGTTAACGGCCTTTGCGACACACTTGACCTCATCAAATCCGTATGGGGACTTGTTGACAGTGAAGATATTGTCGGTGACATTGCAGACCTTAACTTCGATGTATGGAAAAGCGGTATGTCAAGAGGCAGTCAGGATGCAACAATTCTCAAAGAACTTCTTGAATTCCTCGGCACATCAACAAAGAAATCCACACTTCTCGGCACTGTAGACAAAACAAACGCACAGGTTATCGCAGGTCTTCTTGACGGCGATGCCTCTCTCGGTCTTCTTGATAACTTCTTTGATATCAATGATCTTCTCGGTGCAGACGGCCTCAGCGGTATTATCAAGGATCTCATTCTCGGCGACGACTACGAAGCATACAAGAATGATGTTGACACATGGATTTACGGCAAAATCAACGACCTTGCAAAAGAATACCTTCCCGGTTTCACAATCGACGGTTCTTCCACAATCAACGGTCTTCTCTGCCTTCTTTTCAGTGTTGTAATCAACCAGTATGCAGTTCCCGCACTCAAGGGAATCAATGTAGACCTTGCCGGTGAAGAAAACGAAGTTCTTCAGAAACTCAGCGGCAAAATCAACCTCAAGGGTGACACATATAACTTCGGCACAATCAACTTTGACCCTGCAAAGTCACTGCTTGACCAGATCAATAACGAAGTTGGCAAAATCTTTTCACAGGTAGTTCCCGGTTATGCATGGCAGTCCGGCGGATACACAATGATCAGCACAAACATTGAAAGTGCTTTCAAATACCTTGGTAAAGAAACAGGTATCATCCCCAACGCAGATAAAATGGATCTTGAAGGCATTGTTAAGGAAGTAATCGGCATTATTCTCAACAATGTTGACACAGGCGCCTTTGGTGTTGGTATTACAGAATGCAACACAATTGAAGATATGATTAAAGTTCTTCTTGTCAATGTTGCAAATGAACTTAAAATCGGCACATCTTACACAAACAAGGACACATATCTTGTAGTTCTCGGTGATATCGTTGCCTTCTATGCTTGCAGCATTATCGACCTTGAAGACGCAGACGGCAATGACTACCGTGCAGGCGGCGGCAAGGATGTATTTGAAGTTGTGAACTACATTGCAAACTACTTCCTTCTTGATAAGGGCGTTGCAAAACTTCTCGGTATGACCACCAAGAAGACAGAAACTCTTTTCACAAAGATTGACAAACTTGCCGACTACTTCGGCGCAACAAAATCAAAGGGTATTGCTTTTGACTCCAAGAAGTTCATTCTCGGCAACGGCACAACAAAGGGTCTTCTTGATTCCGTATTCACCCTTGACATTCAGAACATTATTGAAATCACAGCAGTTCCCGCACTTAAAACTGCAGGTGATGTTCCTCTTGAAAAGTTCCTTTATAACACAGTAAGATACTGCGTTAACAACTGGGCAGGCAGCACAAAGGCAATTCCTGCTTACACAACAAAGGCATTCACAAATGCACTTTCAAACAAGAGTATCGGCAACCTTCTTGTTGCTCTTCTTTCAGCACTCAACAACAGAAGTGCATCAATCGTAACTCTTCTTTCAACAGTTGCATCTGTTATTTCAAGTTACAAGGTAACATCAGCAATTTACGGCATTCTCGATTATGTTGCCAACAATTCACAGGCTGATCTTGACAAGGTTAAAGAACAGTTCGGTGACCTTGCAGTAGTTGTTGACTGGCTCAAGGGCTTCATTGAAGACAACAAAGATACCATCGTATCAATCAAACCTTATATTGATGTAATTGCCGAAACCAAGCCCAACGAATATGCAGTAACAGAAGTTAAAGTTTCAGATTTTACTGCAACCGGCAATACAGCAGCACCCAAAGCAACAGTTAAACTCGGAACAAAAACACTCACTCAGGGTGTTGACTATGTTGTTGTAAGTGACAATTCAGGAATCGGTGCCGCAACAGCAACAGTCAAGGGTATCGGCCTTTATGCAGGCTCATTTGAAGTACCCTTCAATATCGTACTCGGCACAGTTGACAAGGTTAAAGTTGCAAACACTGCTTCAACAGTAAAACTTTCCTGGAACAAGGTTCCCTTGGCAGTGAAGTATGATGTTTATGCTCTTGAAGACGGTAAATATGTTCTCAAGCAGTCATCAGATGCAACAACCTACCTTGCAGAAAAACTCGCTGCAGGCACTGAATACACATTCAAGATTGTTTGTGAAGATGCCAGCGGCACAAAAACAGAAAAACTCTTTACAACAAAAACTGCTCCCAAGGCAGTTGCAGCAAAAACAATCAAACTCACAGCAACAGATACAACAGTAACAGTTTCCTGGACAAAGGTTGCAGGTGCAACAGGTTACAGAGTTGAACAGCTTATAGACGGCAAGTGGAAGAAAGTTGCCACAGCAACAGGCACGTCAGCAAAAGTTTCAAAACTCACACCCTACACCAAATATCAGTTCAGAGTTGTTTCATGGCTCAAAGACAAGAACGGAAACATCATTTCAGGTGAGGCTTCAGCAGCAAAAACCGTTACAACAAAGGTTTCTGTAATTTCAGGTCTTAAGGCAGCAACAACATCCAACACAGTAACGCTTTCCTGGAAGAAAGCAACAAACGTTTCAGGCTATCAGGTACAGCAGTACAAGGGCGGCAAATGGGTAACAATTGCAACAATCAAAAAGGCTGCAACAGTAACTCAGAAAGTGCAGAAACTCACTGCTAACACAAAATACCAGTTCAGAGTACGCGCTTATAACGGCAAGGTATACGGCGAATGGTCAACTCTTACTGTTTACACCAACCTTGTAAAGACCAAGAATCTCAAAGCAACAAAGTCAACAACCACATCAGTAACTCTCAAGTGGGATAAGGTTGCAGGCGCTCAGGGATACGAAGTATATCAATATAAGAGCGGCAAGTGGACAAAGGTTAAGACCGTTACAGGCACAAGTGTAACCGTTTCAGGTCTTAAGGCAGGTACAACTTATAAGTTCTATGTAAGAGCATATAAGAAGGTAAGCGGAAAAACTGTTTACGGTGAAAACTCTGCAAATCTTTCAGCAAAAACAGCACTCGGACAGGTTAAGAACCTCAAGGCATCTGCAAGAAAGAAAGACAACATCACACTCAAGTGGGATAAAGTTACAGGTGCAACAGGCTATTATATTGAAAGACATAACGGCAAAAAGTGGGTTAAGATTGCAACAGTTAAAACCAACACCTACAAGAACACTGGCCTTAAGAGAAATACTCAGTATCAGTACAGAGTAAGAGCTTACGGCACCGTTAACGGTAAGAACGGTACAGGTGCATACTCAGCAGTTCTTAAAGTAAAAACAACACTTTTCTGATAACAGAATAAAACAGAACATCCGATACCCTCGAGGGTATCGGATGTTTTTATGCGTTTTGCGACTAAAATCCGAATTCGGCAACCTGATAGGTTAAGGGCAACAAAAAACACCCGATTATCTCGGGTGTGTTATGTTCGGAATCAATCAACTTCTCCGTCTTCAGTTTCAGTGTTTTCACTGCTTTTGAAGAACGAAACTAATTTCATAATAAAGTCTATCAAGGCTTTGAAATAATCCATCCAATCCATTTCCGTTCCTCCTATTCTACAAAATCGGTATTTTTGTTACGATGTTAGTATAATACATTATTTTATATTTGTCAACAATTTATTCAAAAAAAATTAATTTTTACTAATATTTGCCAAAGCACCGGATATGGCGGCGGATAAAATAAAAATAAGTGATAAAAATCCCGCAATACACAAAGTATTACGGGAGTGCACAGTATAGAATTATTTTGTTTCAAGGGCTATTTCTTCTTCGGTTTCAGCGGCTGCAGCAGTTTCTGCTCGGTCTTCTTTTGCTGCTTTTTCAGCCTTGCTTTTTCTTCTGAAACGATGCATTTTTTCTTCAATAACAGTTTCACCTTCATTTGACGGAACAAATTCTTTTCTGGGGAGGAAAAGGGGATTTTCCGGTGAGAAAATATCAACTGCTCTTTCAAGCACGTGAATTCTTACATCGTGGTGATTACCGCCGAATTCACCGTCAAGGGTCCAGGGCACTGCTTCGTCAGGTGCTGTGATTTTTACTTTGCTTGTTTTAAGGAAGATGATTTCCTTTCCGTCATAGTTCTGGCTTCTTACCTTGTGAAGAATCTGGAACAGACGGGTCATCTTAATTTTAGGAACAAGAAGAACTTCAAACACACCGTCGTTGAATTTTACTTCCTCTTTAGGCAGTTTGAAAAATCCGCCAACAGAAAGTGAGTTTGAAATGGCACCGAACATATACTCGCCTTCAAGCACACCGCCGTCATATTCAATGCGCATCTTTGTGGGATGAATGTCCAGAACTTCGGGAACGGCTGCAGCAACATAAGCGGCGTGACCGAACTTGTTTTTATATTTCTGGGGTGTTGCATAGGAGGCTCTTGAAAAAGCACCGAAGGAAGCAACGTATGTAAAGCAGCGGTTGTTGAAAAGTCCCACGTCGTAGTCGTTTGTGTGGCCGTCTATGATTATATCCGTTGCTTTCTTGATGTCGGAGGGAAGACCGAGAGAAGTTGCAAGGTCGTTTGTGGTGCCTGTGGGCACATAACCGATGGGCACACGCTTGGGCATATCCATAACGCCGTTGATTGTTTCGTTAAGGGTGCCGTCACCGCCGCAGCAAACAACCATATCGTTATCTTTCAGTTCTCTTTTAACAATGTTTGTTGCATCACCCTGGCAGGTGGTTGTGTGAACTGAAAATTCATAGTCGCTTTTTGAAAATTTGTCAACAATTTCAAATGTGCCTGCTCTTGACTTTGTTTTACCTGCGCAGGGATTAACAATAAGCAGGGCTTTCTTTTTGTCTGCCATAATATTTTACCCAGAGCCCGAAGGCTGCCTTTCTTGATATATAATATCGGACAAGATTGTTATATCTGTGCTAAGATTTTAACACTTAGATAATATAAAGTCAAATAAAAAATGTCAATTTAACAAATTTGTGAAGTTTATGCAAAGAAAATGGCAGGGATTGGGACTATTTGTGAAAGTGCTGTTAAGGGTCGTTTTTTTATAATTCCGAAGAAGAATATTTGTGAAACATCAACAAAAATCAAGTATAGTTTTATTATGTTTTGACTAAAAGGGAGAAACGAAGTTTTTTGCGAAAAAACTGTTGCAATTCTGATTTTTTTAGTGTATTATTAATGCGTACTCAAGAGAGAGTACAACGAAAGAGCGACAAACGCTCAACTTATTTGATTACTCCTCTATAATGTTTTCTTCATATTTTCTCCTTTTAAAAGCACTCGGTTTCTCCCCGGGTGTTTTTAATTTTTTGTTGGCTTTTGTAAAAAAATCAGTGAAACTTTCCGCAAGGCGACAGGTTAACGGCGCGTGAGTATCGGCACTGCCGAAATGAGGTATTCTTTGATAAATAAATCTTGATTATTATTGAAAAGGGGATTATAATAAACCAAGAGGTGATAATAATGGCAAAGGATTTATGCGAAAACTGTGCATATTTTGATTATGACGAGGAATATGACGAATATTATTGCTCGGTGAATCTTGACGAGGATGAAATGGAAAAATATATGTCGGGCAATATGGATTCCTGCCATTATTTCAGCGCCTACGATGAATATAAAGTTGTGAGAAAACAAAACTGAGGAGAGAGCAAGAAGTTATGAAAAGCCTTAAATATTTATATAAAATCGGCAGAGGCCCCTCATCATCACACACAATGGGACCCGACAAAGCCGCAAGATATTTCAAAAACGCCTACCCCGATGCAGATTCCTATAAGGTAATTCTTTACGGCTCACTTTCAAGCACGGGTAAGGGACACAAAACCGACGAAGCAATACTTGATGTTTTTGAAGGGGAGAAGATTGAACTTGTTTTCGGCGACGGTGAAACGGAAAATCTCCCTCACGAAAATACAATGGAGTTTTACGCCTATAAAAACGGTGAGCAGGTTGGTTTTGACAGAATTATGTCTGTGGGCGGCGGTCAGATAGTGATTGAAGGCAAACCCGAACTCGATGAAGAAGATGTTTATCCTCTTCGCACCTTCGGTCAGATTGCCGAATACTGTATGGCTCACAATATGAGACTGTGGGAATATGTTGAAAAGTAT
>JAZOAX010000098.1:0-1665 GCA_045595685.1 Acutalibacteraceae bacterium | reverse complement strand
AACACACTTGAAAAAAAAGGTATAGTAAGAGTATTTGATAAAGAATACTACAGAATACCCGAAACAACTCTTACAGACGATTCTGCAAACAGAGAAATCATACTTTCACCGCAGCAGAAAACAGCATTTGAGGGTATTGTTGAGAAATACAAAAGCGGCGGGGGAGTCGGTCTTCTTTACGGCATCACCGGAAGCGGAAAAACATCGGTTTTTCTCTCGGTTATTGATGAAGTGATAAAAGACGGAAAACAAGTTATTGTTATGGTGCCCGAAATTTCTCTCACACCACAGATGATGGCTGTTTTCAAAGGCAGATACGGCTCTGAAGTTGCCATTTTTCATTCTGCGCTTTCTGCAGGTGAAAGAAGAGATGAATATAAAAGAGTTAAAGACGGTGTTGTAAAAATTGCAGTCGGCACAAGATCTGCAGTATTTGCACCTTTCGATAACCTTGGTTTAATAGTTATTGACGAAGAGCAGGAGCACACTTATAAATCCGAATCTTCGCCAAGATATCAGACTGTTGATGTTGCAAAATTCCGTGCATCATCACACGGTGCATTGGTTCTGCTTTCTTCTGCAACTCCTTCTATAGAGAGTTACTGTTACGCAAAAAACGGAAAATATGACCTGTTTACCCTTACCGAAAGATACGGTGAAGCAGTTTTACCTGAAGTTTCTCTTGTTGATATGAAGAAAGACAGAAAAGCGGGAAACAAATATAACATCAGTTCAGAACTGCTTGAATTTCTTGAAACTAATCTTAACAACAAAAAACAGTCCATTCTTTTAATCAATCGCAGAGGATATAATACTTTTGCTGCGTGTGACAGTTGCGGTAGCGTTATTAACTGTCCTTCATGCAGCATATCAATGACTTATCATACCGCCAACAACAGGCTAATGTGCCATTATTGCGGTTACTCTGCGCCTTTCACCAAAAAGTGCCCTGAATGTAATAAAGATGATGTCAGGTATGCAGGCTACGGCACACAAAGAATTGAAAAAGAAATTGAAGAACTGTTACCTGAAGCAAAAGTGATAAGGTTGGATACAGACTCAACTTCGTCACGCCATTCTTTTGAAAAGAGTCTTATTGATTTTTCAGAGGGTAAATACGATATTATGCTCGGCACTCAGATGGTTGCAAAAGGACTTAATTTTGAAAATGTAACTTTAGTTGGCGTTATTAATGCAGATCAGCAATTAAATAATGACGATTTCAGAAGTGAAGAACGAACTTTTGACCTTCTTACTCAGGTTGTGGGCAGATCGGGAAGAGGCAAAAACAAAGGCTGTGCAATCATCCAGACACTTACACCTGAAAATCACATAATCCAACTTGCTCAGGAGCAGGATTATGACAGTTTTTACAACAATGAGATTATTATAAGAAAGGCTTTGGTTTATCCGCCGTTCTGTGATATATGTTCTGTATGTTTCATCTCAGAAAAAGAGGCAGATACCCTCAACTGTTCCAGAAGTTTCTTATCTTCACTTACACAAAAAGTTGAATCTGCAGAATACAGCAAAGAAAAAATTATTGTTCTCGGACCTATGCCGCCGAGAATTTCAAAAATGAACAATAAATACCGTTTCCGTATTATAATAAAGTGTAAAAACACAAGAAACTTCAGAAAAATGCTGTCTGAGTTACTCATTGAA
>JAZOAX010000097.1:0-2170 GCA_045595685.1 Acutalibacteraceae bacterium | reverse complement strand
CCTAAATCCCGGGCCCTAAATATAAATATCCGCTACAATGGGGAAATGGTCAGAGGGATAAATACCCTCAACTGTGTTGCGGATAATTTTATAGGTTTCTGCTTCAATATCCTTTGACACAAAGATAAAATCGATGGCGCCTCTGCCGTTATCTTTCCTTGTGCCGTACTTTGTGAAAGTGGGACCCTCGTCGGATTTTTTTGCAATGTATTTGCTGTCGTTGAAACTTTTACGGGCAACGGCATAAACGGAACTGTCTTCGTGGGCGTTGAAGTCACCTGTCATAACGACTTTTCCGTCACCTGCAATTTCAGTTACTCTTTCAATCAGCACTTTCATCTGAGCATCTCTTGTGCTGTCGAGTACGTGGTCAAGGTGGGTATTGATATGAGTATATTTTTCGCCTGTTTCTTTGTTTTCAAGCACTGCCCAGGTGGCAATTCTGCAGCACTTTGAGTCAAAACTCTTTGTATATGCCTTATCCGGTGTTTCGGAAAGCCAGAAAGTGCCGTTGTCAATGAGGTTATACTTATCTTTCAGATAATAGATACTGCTGTACTCGGTAAAGGGGCCGAAAAAGTCTCTCGCTCTGCCCACTGAGGCGTATCTGTCCCCGACGGCTCTTTTCAGCATTCTTTTCCAGCGGGGAGTGCACTCCTGAACACCGAAGGAGTCGGGCAGATATGAATTAATCACTTCCATAGCCACTTTGCCGCGGTTTGTTATTGTCTGCTCACCGTCATTTGCACAGCGGACATTGAAAGACATAACTCTTACGGTGCCCTCTGTCTTTTCGGGCACACCGTCAATGATAATTTCGTCAAATTTTACGGCGCCTATCTGTGTATAGATACCGTAAGCAGCAAATCCGACCACTGCAAGTGAGACGGTTACGATGAGGATAATTTTCAATGCTTTCATAAATATTACTCTCCTTCTGAAGTGCTTTGTGAATAAACTTTCATACCGACACCGGTATCATTTATCAATATATCCTGAGGAAATTTTGAAAATTTCGCAGTTACATACAAGTCCCCTGCGGCGCCGGAAATGTTCGAAAGTTGAATGAAATAAACAACCCAGAACCACTCATAAGGTACCAAAGCATTAATTATCGCAAGAATAATC
This sequence comes from Acutalibacteraceae bacterium, assembly GCA_045595685.1. GTDB lineage: Bacteria > Bacillota > Clostridia > Oscillospirales > Acutalibacteraceae > UBA6857. The sequence goes on along the minus strand of JAZOAX010000097.1, from coordinate 1,042 downwards.
CCCAGAACAACAATGGGAGCCAGGGCAATAATTATATAACTGCCTTTGTCATAATAGTCAGTGCTGCCTGCAAATGCATATATCCCCGTAAAGCCATACTTAACCTTTTTTGTGCCGAAACACTTCATTGCAATTCCGTGCACTGCCTCGTGCAGAAAGATATAAGCGACACTTCCCACAAGCAAAACCAAAAATCTCAGAAAGTAGTTTATTATGCCTTTTTCCATATCGAACAGAGTTGTAACGGGAACATAAAAATGCATCGGAACGCCGAATGCAAGGGCAATTACCACTGCCGTAAGATTTACAAGCAATGCTGTTTTTTTATCTTTTTGCAGATTAACGGAAAATATCTCTCTGTAATTCTGCGGCAAACTTTCTGCGGCTTTCATAGACATTACTCCTTTTTACTTTTTTACATATTCAATTATAACAAACAGACAATATATCTGCAACAGTTTTTTTCCAAAGGTGCAATTCTGACAGTTTGTTGAAAAAATTTCAAAATAAATGTTGACAAGAGTCAATTATTAAGGTATAATCATAAAGCTGTTAAAAAATAGCGTGCTGATATAGCTCAGTCGGTAGAGTGCATCCTTGGTAAGGATGAGGTCACCGGTTCAAATCCGGTTATCAGCTCCAAGGAAAACGACAAGTTTCGACAGAAACTTGTCGTTTTCAGTTTTATTCGCCTTACGGCGAGTTATATTGCTTCGCAGTTTTATTGTGTTTCGCACAGTGTTATTCGCTGCGCGAGTTTATCGGCGAATAAAATATCACTGAAACCGCAGGTTTCAATAACACTTTCACGGTAGTGAAAATATCACTCTGCCGAAGGCAGAATAACACTAAGAATCCGCTGTTGCTGAACCGAGCTGTAAGCCAACAGAGAAGGATGAAATTTTCGTCTTTCTCTTCTTTTTTGTGTTATGATATTTTTTGTGTTGCATTTTGTAATGAATGCATTATAATCAAATAAAAGGATGTGATTATATGGGTTACAGATTTATGTGTTATCCCGAAGGGCTCAGAAAGGCTGTTA
>JAZOAX010000096.1:0-8990 GCA_045595685.1 Acutalibacteraceae bacterium | reverse complement strand
TAAAAAAGAGGGCAGAGGATATCCTCGGCGTTTACAGATAACAAAATACAAATGCAGAGTGCCTTAAAGCAATCTGCATTTTTGCTTTTCTTATGACGGATGTTAAAATAATTCAAAATAAATATTTTTTTCTTTTGCTTTATAAGTTAACCAAATATTAACAAATGTTACGGAAATATGATGTATACTGAAATCAAAGTGGGGTTTTATCAGACCCAATAAAAAAAAGAAAGGTAGAAAATAATGAAAAAGACCGTATTTCTCACCGGTTCAACCGGCACAATGGGTTTCCAGGCATTCAAAGAACTCTATAAAAGACGCGATATGTACAACATCGTTGTTCTTAACCGCGGAAGCCAGAAAAACAAAGAAAAGTTTGCTGCTTATGAAAACGATCCTTCAGTAAGAATCGTTTGGGGTGACCTTATAAATTATGAAGATATCCTTGAGTGCGTAACAGGCTCAGACTATGTTCTTCACGTTGGCGGTCTTGTTTCTCCCGCTGCTGACTACTTCCCCAAGAAGACTCTTTACACCAATGTTACAGCAATGGAAAACATTGTTAAGGCTGTTAAGGCTCAGCCCGACCCTGATGCAATCAAGGTTGTTTATATCGGTACCGTTGCACAGACAGGTGACAGAAACTATCCCACACACTGGGGCAGAACAGGTGACCCGATCCAGATCAGTATCTATGACCACTATGCAATCAGTAAGACCAAGGCAGAAGCAATTCTTGCTGAATCAGGTCTCAAGTATTGGGTATCACTCCGTCAGACAGGTATCCTTTATCCTGAAATTCTTAAGAATATGGACCCCATTATGTTCCACGTACCCATCAACGGCGTTCTTGAATGGGCAACTGTGGAAGACAGCGGTCTTCTTTGTGCTAAGGTATGTAACGATTCAGTACCCGAGGAATTCTGGAGAAGATTCTATAATATCAGTTCAGGCCCCGACTACAGAATTACAAACTATGAATTCGAGGTTCTTCTTCTCAATGCTATCGGTATGAGAGGCGCTGATGTTCCTAAGAAACTCTTCAACCCCAATTGGTTCATCAGCCAGAACTTCCACGGCCAGTGGTATACCGATGCTGACGACCTTGAAAACTATCTCCACTTCAGACACAATGTTCCCGTTAAGGAATATTTCAAGAGAATGGCAAATCAGGTTGCATTCTTCTATAAATTATCAGGTCTTGCTCCTCTCAGCCTTGTTAAGAAGTTTATGATGGAACCCATCGCAAACACACCGCTTTACGGCACACAGGCATGGATCAAGAACGGTATGAAGGACAGAATTACTGCATACTACGGCTCACTCGAAAAGTACAACGCTATTCCTAAGACTTGGGATGAATTCGAAGTTGTTATCCCTGATAAGTACGAAATGAGTTACCTTGACCACGGTTATGATGAAACCAAGGACTTCAACACTCTTGGTATTGCAGATATGAAAAAGGCTGCAGAATTCAGAGGCGGCGAATGTCTTTCAAAGAAGATGGGCAAGGATGTTTACACTCCGATTAAGTGGAAGTGCGCTTGCGGCCACGAATTCGAAATGTCGCCCAACCTTGTTCTTAAAGGCGGTCATTGGTGCCCCGAATGTCTTCCTATGCCCTGGAAGTATGACGAAATTGCTAAGGTTAATCCCTTCTTTGCACAGGTTTGGTATTCACACCATGATAAAGACGAAGACAACGTTTACACAGAAGATATTTACTACGGTTTCTCAAAAGAATAATATAATTTACGGAGCAGCACACTGTGTTGCTCCGATTTTTGTATATGAAAAAACAGAGGTCAGACCTCTGTTTTTTCATAAATAAATATTGCAAAATCAATTGTAACATCAAGTTCCTGAAACTCAGCAAGTTTCTTCTTGTCTGCCTCACTTGTGTGATAATAATACGGTGTCATTCTGAAAAGAGCATCAATATCTTCTTTGCTTTCCAAATGAATTTTTGCAGTCACTTTCCTTTTTTCTTTTATGGTGAGATTTTCTGTTTCAGGCGGTTTTTCATCGTTTTTGTAGGGCGTATCATAGAGAACTTCTTTCATTTCAAAAAGATGGTTTTCGCCTGCAACGGCAGTTATTATTATACCGTCATTTTTTAAAATACGCCTGAATTCTTTTTCGTGAAAGGGGGCAAAAAGGTGAAAAGCAATGTCAACACTTTCACTTTTTATGGGTATTTTTGCAAGATTGCCGACAAAATAACTAACACCGTTTTTTCTTTTTGCGGCAAGTTTTACCATTTCCCTGGAAATATCAAACCCCGTCATTGTGCAGTCAGTTCTGCTTTTTATATAGTCACTGTACCAGCCTTCACCGCAGCAAATATCGCAGATAAAAGGATTCTGTTTGCTTTTCTCGCCGATAATTCTAATAATTTCATCTGCAAGAGGGGAGAAATATCCTTTACTGAGAAAGTCTCTTCTTGATTTTGCCATATCCTTGCTGTCACCTGTAAGAGCACCCGATTTTGAGCCGGTGAGAAGGTTGACATATCCTTCTTTAGCTTCGTCAAAACTGTGTCTGTTTTCGCATTTATAGCACCTGTCCTGCTTAATGAGAACATTACTGCATACAGGGCAAATAATATTTGTCATTTTCTTCACCTATTTGTTGAAAAATTTACATTTATGTGGTATCATATCAGTAATTATAACCGATACGGTGATTTTAGTCAATAAAGGTCGTTTTAAAGTGGCAAAAGAAAAGAATATCAAAACCAACGCAATGCGTATTCTTGATAAAAAGAAAGTACCATATAAGGTCAATTACTATGAGTGCGATGAGTTCATCGACGGAATTCACATTGCTGATAAATTAAATCAAAGTTATGATATGAGTTTCAAAACTCTTGTTGCCGTTGGAAAAAGCAAAGAAAACTATGTTTTCTGTCTTCCCGTTCACAAGGAACTTGACCTTAAAAAAGCTGCAAAAGCCGTTTCGGAAAAAAGCGTTGAACTTCTTCATGTAAAAGATATCAAGACCGTAACGGGCTACATAAGGGGTGGTTGCACTCCAATCGGTATGAAAAAGCAGTTCAGAACGGTTATACATTCCTCGGCACTTGATTTTGACGAAATAATAGTCAGCGGCGGTGCTTTGGGAATACAACTCTTTCTTTCACCGAAAGACCTTGCCGGTTGTATCGGCGGAAACTTTGAAGATATAATATACTGAAAATTCGCATCCTGTTTTTAAAGGTGGATAATTATGAAAAAAATACTTCTTACTCTGGTTTTAGCATTGATACTTTGCCTCAGTTTTACTGCGTGTAATGATATGGGGCTTACAAAGGATATCTATATTTCTGAAGTTATGTCCAACAATGTCACAACTCTTTCCGACGAAAACGGAGATGTCTGTGACTGGATTGAACTTCACAACCCCACAACACAGCCCATTAACCTTAACGGCTATATGCTCACCGATAACTCATCCAATATGGATAAGTTTATTTTCCCTGATTTCACACTCAAGCCGGGTGAATACTTTGTTGTGTTTGCCAACGGCGTTGAAAAAGTTGACACTGAAAACAGAATCATCCACGTGCCTCTTTCCATAAGCACAAAGGGTGAAAGCCTTTATCTTTACAACGCAAAAGGCAAACTCCTTTGCAGAATGAATGTGCTTCCTCTGGAAGATGACCGCAGTTTCGGCATCGGTGAAGAAGAAAAACTCACAATTTTTGATGCACCCACTCCCGGTGCACAGAACACAGGCGATGCAGTGTCAGCAGTTGCCCCTGAGGAAGAAGACCTTAAAGGCAAAGTTTTTATCAATGAATATGCTCCTAACTCCACAGAAACCCTTATGGATGACGAAGGCGATTTTGTGAGTTGGGTAGAAATATACAACAAAAGCGAAAAAACCGTAAACCTCAGAGGTTACAGCCTTTCTGATGACGGTATGGACAGAGAAAAGTGGACCTTCCCCAACTTCAAAATCAAAGCAGGCGGCTATGCAGTTGTATACCTTTCAGGCAAAGCAAAGGAATATGACAAATCAAATAAAATTCACGCAACCTTCAAACTTAACGGTCAGGAAGAAATGCTTTCCCTTTATAACAGATCGGGAAAAGAGATAGACAGAGTTCAGGTGTTTGAACTGTTCTCAAATCTTTCCTGCGGCAGAAGTCTTGAAGACAGTAAAAAGTATGTTTTCTTCACAAAGGCAACACCGGGCAGACAGAATTCACCCTCTTTTGTTGAAAGTGTAGACAGTGCGATTTACACAGGCGGCCGTGAACTTGTAATCACTGAAGTTGCAGCGGTTAACACCACCGTTGCCCAGTCTTCCCTTGGTGAATACTTTGATTATGTTGAACTTTACAACACCACAGATAAAGAAATAAACCTTGCTAATTATAAACTCTCCGACGGCAAAAAAGCGGAGAGTTTTAAGCAATTACCAGAGAAAACGGTGGCACCCGGCGGATATGTTGCAATTTACTGTGCAGACAGCAGTTATGTCAGCGGCAGTACGGGGAATATTTATCTTGACTACGGTCTTAACCGTTACGGTGAAACAATTTATCTTATGAATAAAGATAATGTTATTGTTGATACCCTTAAATACGGAAGACTGCAGAAAGGCTACTGTGCAGGCAGGGATATTAACGGCACAAATGAGGTTAAGTATTATTACGGTCTCACTCCCGCAAAGGCAAACTCAACGGCAGTTATGGAAAAAAGCCTCAGAAACCCCGAGTTTTCTTTAGACAGTACCTATGTTGATAAAGGCACAACCGTTGAAATTACCGCTCCTTACGGTGAAATCAGATACACTCTTGACGGCAGTGAGCCAACAAAGAAATCAAAACTTTATGAAGGCGCCATAACCGTGAACAAAACAACTGTGCTCAGAGCCAGAACTTTTGCCGAAGGATACGTGCCGTCAGACACAACATCGTCAACATATCTTGTAACAGAAAGAAAGCATGACCTTCCCGTTGTTTTCCTCACAACAGATTCAAAGCACCTTTATGACTATAACACGGGTATCTGGGCTGACGGCCCCGGCTACACATCAACATTCCCTCATGTGGGGGCAAACTATTGGCAGAACTGGGAAAGACCCGTCAATTTTGAATATATGACTCCCGACGGAGTGGCTCAGGTGAATTTTGATGCTGGTATCTCCGTTTTCGGCCAGTTTTCAAGAGCAAATGCCCAGAAGAGTGTTGAAATCAAACTCAAGGATAAGTACGGTCCCCGTGAAGTGTGCTATCCGTTTTTTGAAGATAACGATGTCAATGTTTTCTCATCTCTGGTTCTTCGTAACGGCGGACAGGATTACAACATTGCCCATATCAGAGATGCATTCTGTGCAATGGTAATCAAAAACCAGATGGATATCGACCTTATGGATTATCAGCCTGTTGTCTGCTATGTCAACGGTAAATATCACGGCATTTATGACCTTCGTGAAAAAATTGACGAATCATATCTTGCCAATCACCACGGAATTGACCCCGAAAATGTAGACCTTATCAAAGGTAACAGATATGTCAAGAGCGGTTCGATGGACAACTACTATGAACTGACGGATTATATCAAGACCCATGATCTTTCAAAAGACGAACATTATAATTATGTTTGTCAGTATATTGATATTGATGAACTTATAAACTACTGGCTTTGTGAATCCTTCTTCACAAATACCGATACGGGTAACATTAAATTCTGGCGTGAAAATACAGAAGGTGCAAAGTGGCGTTGGATATTCTTTGATGTTGACTGGTCACTTTTCGGCTCAACCTATGAATATAATATCATTGATAACTATATGGACCCTGAAGGTCACGGCGTAGGCAAAGGCTTCAGTACCGTTATCACAAGCAACCTTATCAAGAATAAGAACTTCCGTCAGAGAATGATTGAAATATTCTCCGAAGAATTGAAAACCACTTTCAAAACAGAAAGAATGCTTAAAATTCTTGACGAACTTGTTGCTGAAATTGACTCTGAAATGCCTTATTATCTTGAAAGATGGGATATTTCAAGTTACGATGCATGGAAAAAGAGAGTTGCGACTCTGCGCACCATTGTTGAAAGAAAAAGAGATATTTTCATCGACCATATGAAAGACGCTCTCAATATGACTCAGGCAGAAGTTGATAAATATCTTTCGGAATGATTATTGCAAAAGAAAAAAGTATGAATAGATATTGAATTTTGTTTTTGAATGGTATATAATATTTGTGTAAGATTTTTACAAGGAGGATAATACTGATGAAAGTATGGGAAGCAATTGAAAAAATTCTTATTTTATTCTGGAATAGACTTTATGAGTTCCTTGCAGGTCATTTCGACGAAGAAGTAAATCCTGACTGGGTACTTCCTGAAGAATAATCCGAAATCAAATGGCTGTTTTGCAACAGCCATTTAATTTTAGGTGAAAGGTGAAAGCATATGATAAAAGACTATCTTGAAATCGGAAAAATCACATCCACCCACGGTATAAGAGGTGAAATGAGGGTGCAGCCCTGGTGTGACAGCCCCGAGTTTATGAAAAACTTCAAAACCCTTTATCTTGACAAAAACGGAACAAAGCCTCTTAAAGTCAGTTGCCGTCCCAACGGCAATATGGTCATTATGAAGGTGACAGGTATTGAAACTGTTGAAGAAGCATCAAAGTATCGTGACAAGATACTTTTTATGAAACGCAGCGATGCAAAGTTGCCCGAAGGAAAATACTTCATTCAGGAACTCATCGACTGTAAGGTAATTGATGCTGATGATGAAAACAAGGTTTACGGTGTTCTTACTGATGTCAGTCAGACGGGGGCAAACGATGTCTGGCACATCACAAATGAAAAAGGGGAATATCTTATTCCTGCAATCCCTCCCGTTGTAATTGACACCGATGTCGTGTCGGGCATTATTAAAATCCGCCCGCTGAGAGGAATATTTGACGATGAGAATTGATATATTGACGCTTTTTCCCGAAATGTGCGAAGGTGTGCTTGCCGAAAGCATAATCGGAAGAGCGAGACAGGAAAACAAAGTTGAAATCAACTGCATTAATATAAGGGATTATACCCTTGATAAGCACAGACGTGTTGATGATACTCCCTATGGCGGCGGCACTGGAATGATAATGCAGATTCAGCCGATTTATGACTGCTACAAGGCCCTTTGCGAGAAAACGGGTACAAAACCGCATCTTATTTTTATGTCTCCTCAGGGAAAAACTCTCACTCAGTCCAGAGTAAAGGAACTGTCGGAACTTGATAACATAGCCATTCTTTGCGGACACTATGAAGGTGTTGACGAAAGAATTATTGAAGAAATTGTTGATGAAGAAATTTCAATCGGCGACTATGTTCTTACGGGGGGAGAATTACCTGCTCTCGTTCTTGCGGACAGCATTTCAAGAATGCTTCCCGGTGTTCTTGCCAATGAAGATGCCTTCACAGATGAAAGCCACTACTCATCTCTTCTTGAATATCCGCAGTATACAAGACCTTATGAGTGGCAAGGTAAGGCTGTTCCCGATATACTGTTATCAGGGCACCATGCAAACATTGAAAAGTGGCGCAGAGAAAAAAGCCTTGAAAGAACTTATCTCAGGCGCCCCGATATGCTTTCAAAGGCAGATTTAACTAAAAAGGATATAGAATATCTCAGATTCTTCAAAGCAGAACTCAGAGCTAAAGAAAACGAGGAATAAAAAATAGTAATGTTGCACAAATTGGCTTGGATAATTTGTGCAACATTTAGTCTTCCAACCAAAAAGTTTGAAAGTGGATTTTTTTCATTGACGAAGAAAAGTTTTGTGGTATAATATATAGGAAACTGATAAATCTGCCAAGGCAAAATCAAAGTAAATACCCCCGATTTTGTCAAAGGTAAAAATATTTTGTGGGAGTAATAGATATGTTTGTTAAAGATGTAAAAGTTCAGAATCAGGTAGGTCTTCACGCTCGTCCTGCAACCTTCTTTATCCAGAAGGCAAACGAGTTCAAATCTTCAATCTGGGTTGAAAAGGAAGAAAGAAGAGTTAACGCTAAGAGCCTTCTCGGTGTTCTTTCACTCGGCATTATGGGCGGCACAGATATCCGCATCATCGCCGGCGGTCCCGATGAAGAACAGGCAGTTGAAGAACTTGTAAAACTTGTTGAATCAGGTTTCACAGAATAATTGATTTGAAACGAAGCATCTCCGTAAGTTTAACTTGCGGAGATATCTTTTTTGTTAGAAAAACACACCGTACTTTCAAAGTGCGGTGTGTTCTGCTTTGTTATATTCAGTTTACAACGTTTACCGGCTTGCCTTCAAGGAAACCTTTGATGTTTCTTATAAGTGTATCCATAAGTCTTGAGCGGGATTCAAAACTTGCCCAGGCAAGATGGGGAGTGATGATGCATTTTTCACATTTTAAAAGAGGATTATCTGCTTTTGCCGGCTCAACAGAGAGCACGTCAACACCTGCTCCTGCAATAATACCTTCGTCAAGTGCTTTTCTCAGGTCTTCTTCAACAATAACAGCACCTCTTGAGGTGTTTATAAGATAGGCTGAAGATTTCATCTTTTTAAGAAATTCAATATCAACAAGTCCTTCGGTGTGCTTGTTGAGGGGACAGTGAACGGAAATAACATCACTTTTTGTAATAACTTCCTCCAGTGAAACAAAATCAACCTTGCCGAAACCGTCGTAAGTTCTGGTGTTGGGGGAGTATGCGATAACATTCATCTTGAATCCGTTTGCAATCTGCGCCACTGCAGAGCCGATTTTGCCAAAACCGATTATGCCAAGAGTTTTTCCCGAAAGTTCTGTAAGAGGAGTTTTCCAATAGCAGAAATGTTTGCTCTTTGTCCATTCACCTTCTTTAACGGTGTCGTTGTGAAGTGCAACATTGTTTGTGATTTCAAGAAGCAAAGCAAAAACAAGCTGAGCAACACCGTCGGTGCTGTATGCGGGAATGTTTGAAGCAAGAATACCTCTTTCACGGGCGTATTCAGTGTCAATCA
>JAZOAX010000095.1:0-27951 GCA_045595685.1 Acutalibacteraceae bacterium | reverse complement strand
CAAATTATTGTGCCAACTCCTTGGCTCACAGAACGACATGGCTACGATCCGACTTAGGGCGGTTTTGCAATTATGGCAGGCCTCAGGCAACTTATTGATTATCTCAAGAATCTGAAGTTCACTCAGAAAGATATTGAACTTTTCAAAAGAAAGGGCTTCAATGAGGATTTTATAGAATATCTGCGTGATTTTTCTTTCAGTTGTGATGTGTGGGCAATTCCCGAAGGAACTCCCATTTTCCCCGGTGAGCCTATAATCACCGTCAAGGGTCCTGTTATTGAAGCACAGCTTATTGAAACAATGATTCTTCTCACAATAAACCATCAGAGCCTTATTGCCACAAAAGCAAACAGACTCAAAAGGGCAGCAGGCGAAAGAGCCATTATGGAATTCGGTTCAAGACGTGCTCAGGGCTACGATGCTGCAATTTACGGGGCCCGTGCCGCATATATCGGCGGTTGCGATGCCACTGCCTGCACAATAGACGAAAGAGATTTCGGTGTACCTGCCGTGGGTACAATGGCACATTCATGGGTGCAGCTTTTCGGTGATGAACTCGAAGCCTTCTGCGCTTATGCAAGACAGTACCCCGACAACTGCACATTGCTGGTTGACACATATAATGTACTCAAGTCAGGTATCCCCAATGCCATTGAAGCATTCAGAAGGGAAGTTCTTCCCAGAGGTTTCAGACCCAAGGGAATAAGAATTGACTCAGGCGATATCACATATCTTTCAAAAAAGGCAAGAAAAATGCTTGATGATGCAGGCTTCCCCGATTGCAAAATTGTGGCTAGTAACTCCCTTGATGAAATTATTATCCGCGATATGCTCATTCAGGGCGCACAGGTGGATTCTTTCGGCGTTGGCGAAAGACTTATCACTGCGGCTTCAACTCCGGTTTTCGGCGGTGTTTATAAAATTGTTGCCGTTGAAGAAAACGGTGTTCCCGTACCGAGAATCAAACTCAGTGAAAATGTTCAGAAAATCACAACTCCCTGCGCAAAGAAGGTTTACCGCCTTTTCGACAGAGAATCAGGTAAGGCAATTGCCGATGTGATTACTCTTCTTGATGAAGAAATTGACGACAGCAAGGAATACGAACTTTTCGATCCCAACTATACCTGGAAAAGAAAAGTTGTTTCAAACTTTGTTGCAAAGCCACTTCTCGTGAAAATTTTTGACGGCGGCAAATGTTGCTATGACAGTCCCGACATAAAGGATATCAAAAAATACTGCAACGAGCAGGTTGAAACCCTCTGGGATGAAGTTAAGCGATTTGAAAACCCCCACACATATTATGTTGACCTTTCACAGAAACTCTGGGAAGAAAAGAAGCGTCTGCTTGATGAATACTCCAAAAACAACTGATGAGAAGTATAGACTATACAGTAACAGAGTATTTTGACGGGAAAAAGATATTCAACTTTTTAAGGGGATATGTGAAAATTTCCGTCAGGCTTTTAAGAAGTCTGAAAACGGTTGAAAACGGCATTATGCTAAACGGTGTCAGGGCAAGAACAATTGATATTATACACACGGGTGATACTGTTACAATCAACATTCCCGACGATAACACAATGTCAATTCCCATTGACTATCCTCTTGATGTGGTGTATGAGGACGATGATCTTCTGATTATCAATAAGCCACCGATGCTCCCGATGCACGAAAGCCATAACCATCAGGGTGATACATTGGCAAATGCCGTTGCAGGTTATCTTATGAAAAAGAACAAGCCTGCAACATTCAGAGCAATCGGAAGGCTCGACAAAGGCACATCGGGAATAGTGGTATGTGCTTTGAATACCCATGTTGCAGCAAGGCTTTCGGGCAAAATCAAAAAACAGTATCTTGCACTTGTTACGGCAAGGTACGATGAAGATGGCACAATAGATAAACCTATTTACCGACCTGACCCGATGAAAACCTACCGCACTGCCGATGACAGAGGCGACTATGCCGTAACCCACTATCATATTGAAGAAAAAGGGGATAACTATTCTCTTATGAGAATTGACCTTGAAACAGGCAGAACGCATCAGATAAGGGTGCATTTTGCTTATCTGGGAACACCCCTTTACGGTGACAGAATGTACGGCACCGAAGACGAAAGAATCTGCCATCAGGCACTGCACTGCGAAAATCTTACATTTACACATCCCGTAACAAATGAAGAAATTAAGGTTACGGCAGAAATGCCTGAGGATATGAAAGAACTTTTAAAAGAGTTACGGGAAGAAAACAAATAAAAAAAAGAACCGAGGGCGGTACTTCATAAGGATGTTAAGCCTTAAAATTCGCTATTTTTGCGCATAACTGCGTTAAAAATGCTCGAAATCCGGCAAGGATTTCTGCGCTTTTCACCTTGTTCTGCATCAAAACTATCTGAATTTTAAGGTGCTAAGCAGTTTTTATTGAGATATTTTTCGTTTAAAGGAAATGATAAAACTCCCGTAATACTTGCGTATTTCGGGAGTTTTTCGTAAACTTTTGGCGGAAAAGAGCCAATAAAAACCTTAACTTCCTTATGAAGTGCCGCCCTACCGTCGGTTCTTTTTTTATAATTACTTTTTCTTTGCCATTTTAGCAGCTGCCTTTTCAGCAAGTTTCTCTTCTTTAAGAGCAATCTTTTCCATTTCAAGGCGCTTCTGTTCAGCAATCTGAGCTTCACGGGCTGCTTCTTCTCTTGCCTTTGCTGCTTCATACTGGTCTGCAAGCTCTTCAAGGTGAGTGTAGTTTTCCTTCTCTTTAACTGTTTTTGCAGCATTGAGATAGGCTTTAGCAGCACGGTTGAACTGAACATGCTTATCCATTTCTGCTTTTGCATCCTTCTGTGACTGAGCCTTCTTAGCTTTAAGCTCTTTGATTTCTGCAGTGATTTCCTTGAGTCTGAAGGAATCCTTACGCTTTTTGCACTCTGCCTGTTCAAGATAAAGAGCGTTGAGCTTTGCTTCGCATTCGTCTTCAATGTTATAAAGGGCTTCAAGAGCCTTGTAATCGGGCTCCTTGAAGGATGCTGAATCCTTGTAATACTTTCTGATAGCCTTCTTTGAGGAAAGCTTACTCTGAGCAATTTCAATTGCAAAGGTACGAAGTTCTTTTTCTTCCTTTGTACCCTTGGGCATTGCTCTTGCTTCTTTAAGCTCAGCGGCAATGCTTGAAATATCTTCATTATAAAGACCTATAAGGCCTGCATTGTAAACCTTGAGACAAGCATTATATTTTGCAATATATGTGCCCTTGTTGAACTTATCAAGCTCAGCGCATACCATCTTGGAAATTTCAATTTCCTCATTGAGGCTGCGAGCTTCTTTATAAGCCTTCTTGTCGGCTTTCTTGTCAGCCTTAGTAACCTGAACGGGGGTCTTTTCTGCGTTTTCTCTTGCTTCTCTGATAATATCAATAGCTTCAACAAGAGTCTTATCGTTAACAACGCCATTGCCGTAGTCTTCAAACATAGCACGGATTCTGAGAATACGGATGATACCCTTCTGATCTTTTTCCTTAAGGTCGTAGAAGAGGTAGGGAATCATATTCATAAGAGCACCTGCTGCAGCCATAACAATAAGTGTGCCGACAACCTTTTCAAGAAGACCCGCTTGGCCGTCTTTCACATCAAGGATATCGTAGGGTGATGCATAGCCGTTGCCTTCATAAATGCCGTAACTTTCATAAACGAAAGGAACAACGGAGGAAGTAACAAGTGTTACGATATTACCGATAGTCTGAACCGTTGCAAACATGCCGTCAATTCGTTCGCCGGTTTTGAACTGATGATAGTCACGGATGTCAGCCTGAATAGCGGGAGTTGTAATCTGTTCAAAGGCACCGAAGAGCCAGTTAAGATAAACACATACTGCAAGCCAGATAATGCTTGTTTTGTTAATGCCCATTGCAAGAATGCAGATGATGTTCATGGTGTTGATACCGATGAGAACCTTCTTTTTACCGAAAGCACGGATGCAGAAGGGTGCAAGAATCATACCCCACAAAGAAGCATTACTGATAACTGTGTTGATGATACTCATTGTTCCGCCGGAACATGCATGGCCGTAGTTGTAGGTCCAGGAAAGGATGTTGCCGTAGGAACTTTCAAGGAATCCGAGCCAACCTGCAAGAGCAATAATCCAGAAATACTTGTTCTTTGCAACTGCCTTGAAAGAGTCAATAAAGCGTACCTGGATAACACGTGTTTTAGCCTGAACAATTTTTTCTTTTGTATATCCGAATACAAGAACTGTGAGAGCCATACCGAATACGGCGAAAATCGGGTAGGTGATTCTGTAAACCCTGATATTGTAGAGGTTGTTGTCTGTTGCAACCTGAGCAACAAGGGGAAGAATGATGTTTGCAATTGAAGGAGCAAGGGAGTAAACAACACTCTTGATTGCAAGAACGTCAGTTCTTTCCTGTGTGTTGGGAGAAAGAACATGGATAAGGTTTGTATATGCATCGTTAAAGAAGTTGAAGAAGAACTGCAAAAGCAGGTTGAAAATAAGAACGATAGCACATTTTGCAACATATCCGCCGTCAAAGCCGAACAACTGCATAGGCAGTAAATCATAGAGAGCATCATAGGGGAACCATACATAGCCGATGGCAATAAGTGCAGTGGGAATACCCATTGAAATAAGGTACGGTCTGTATTTACCGGCTTTGTTTCTTGTGTTGTCAATCATATTTGCTCTGATAGCAGTCAGAGGAATGTTTGACAGTGTGGCAATTATGTAAAGAAGATACATATGGGTCGGGGAAACACCGATAGCACCGCCGACAATCATATTGTTGATGTTAACAACAAGCTGATTACCCATATAGATAAGGAAATAGGCACCGATACCGCCGCCGGCATAAGCAGCAATTTCCTTAAAGGTCATGTAACGTCCGGGCATGGGAAGATTCCAGTAAACTCGGGCGTCCGAAAGAATTGATTTAACTTTGTTTACCAATTTTTTTACCTCCTTGTGGTGATTTGCTGTGATTATAAAGAATAATACACAGCCTTATACAAATACAGATTATACCACAGATAATATCTTTTGGCTACACAAAAAAGGGAAATATATTAATTTTGGCAGGGTTAACAAACGGAGCTTTAAAATTTAGTTTAAATTGCCTTTTAAATTAAAATAACAGCTACACTTCAAGAAAAAATGTAGCTGTTTATAATTAAATATGAGATTTATACTTTAGTTCCCTTTGCGCCCTTTGTGCCGCCGCCGAGTTTTACACCCTGAAGAACATTGGAATCAAAAGTATAGGTGATGTTTTCTTCTTCTCTTTCTCTTTTAAGAGCGAAGGAAATCATTCTGTCAAGAAGTTCTGTGTATTTAACACCGAGAGGCTCCCAGAGATAGAATGAAAGTGAGCCGGGGATTGTGTTGATTTCGTTGAGCCAGATTTTGCCTGTCTCTTTGTCCATCATAAAGTCGATTCTTGAAACACCGTTACAGCCGAGGCATTTGAAGGCTTTCACTGCCATCTGACGGATTTCGTCTCTTTGTGCATCTGTGATATCGGCAGGGATTTTTCTTTTAAGTGTAGCCATACCCTTGCTGCCTGATGCGGAGCCTTTTACGCCGCCTTTGGTACCTTTTACGCCTTTTGCAGAACCGTCTCCGATGTATTTTTCTGTGAATGTGAGGATTTTATCGGAAGATACGGGCTCTTCACATTCTGATGCTTCTGCAGTTTCGTAGTCACCGAGAACAGAGCAGTTGATTTCTTTGAGGTTCTGCACTGCAGTTTCAACAAGTACCTTTGTTGCATAGTGGAAAGCAGTGTCAAGGGAGTCGAAAAGTTCGGCTTTGTTTTCTGCTTTTGAAATACCGATTGATGAGCCGAGGTTAACGGGCTTTACAATAACGGGATAACCGATTGCGTTTTCGATTTCCTCAACGATTTTTTCACTGTCTTCATCGTAAAGGTTTGCAGTGTAGCATTTGCAGTCAAGAACGGGAATGCCGTTATCCTTGAGAACTGTTTTCATAACATACTTGTCCATACCCACTGCCGATGAAAGCACATCGCAGCCGACATAGGGGATATTGAACATCTTGAGGTAACCCTGAAGAGTGCCGTCTTCAACATTTGTGCCGTGAACAACGGGGAAAGCGATGTCGATATAATCAACAACACCCTTGGAGAACATCTTCTGGGGATATTTGATGAGCTGAGTCTTGCCGCCTTCGTTAACCATAATAATTCGCTGGCTGTTTTTGAGAAGTGCGTTGATGTCGGTATAAGATTCAATTTTGCCGATATCTTCACCAACATAGAATTCATTGTTTTTAGTTATGTAAATGGGAATTACATCGTATTTGTCACGGTTGAGATAACCCATTGCCTGAATTGCCGAGATAACTGAAATTTCATGTTCAACGGTCTTGCCGCCAAAAAGAACACCGACTTTGATTTTCATTTTGCATCACCTTTCTGAAAGTAATCTTTTAATAGTTGTCGGGGAGGTCGTTTTCAAGAAGAATAATCTTCTTTCTGCCCTGAGAATTGAGGGCATATACGTGTGTGAGTGCCTCGTTGATTGTGGAAGTAACAAAAATTCTGCTTTCGTCATATTTCTTGTCAAGAAGCCCCGCTTTAATGGGTACAGCCTGCTTTGCTCCGACAAGAACAACATAATCGCACACATCTGCAGCGTTCCTGCCGAATTCACGGTTGAGTTCATCCTGCTTTTCACCAAGTTCAACCATACCGGGTGTTACAAGGATTTTATATCCGTCAAAAAGGCTGAGGGCTTCAAGTGCCGCTTTTGTACCGCTGGGGTTTGAGTTGTATGCATCGTCAATGATTGTGACATTGCCTTTATCGGAAAGCTGAAGTCTGTGGGGTACACCTTCAAGTTTTCTTACCTGACCTCGCAGGTCCTTGAGAGCGATACCCATTTTGTGGCTTATGGCAATGGCGCCTGTAATGTTAAGAACATTGTGTCTTCCGATAAGTCTTGTTGAAAATTCTGCAGTTTCACCCTCGGGAGTTCTTACGGTGAAGGTTGTGCCTCTTTCCGAAACGGAAAGGTCATAGGCAACATAGTCGGCTTCACCTTCAACGCTGTAGGAAATATAAGGTCTGTTACTGCCGTGGTCTTTTATGTTTTCGTCGTCGGCGTTAAGGAAAAGCATACCGCCTTCGGGAAGTGCGTCAGAAAGTTCGAACTTTGTGTTTTTAACTGCATCAAGGGTCTTGAAAGATTCAAGGTGCTGAGGGCCGATTGATGTGATAACACCGTGATGAGGGTGAACAATATCGCAAAGTTCTTTGATGTCGCCAACCCATTTTGCACCCATTTCGCAAACAAAAATTTCGTGGGTGGCCTTAAGGGAGCCTCTGATAGTTTTAACAACGCCCATAGGTGTGTTGTAACTTTCAGGTGTCATAAGTACATTATATTTGCCTTTGAGCAAGGTTGTAAGGTAGTACTTGACACTTGTTTTGCCGTAAGAGCCGGTGATACCGATAATCTTAAGGTCGGGACACTGGCGCAGCATTTTCTTTGCATCGTTTGTGTAATACTGATTGATGCTCAGTTCAACGGGCTTGTTGATAAGGTTAGCGACAAGGCACAGAAGGGGAGAAAAGCCGAACATAAGAGCCAGTGCCATAAGTGAGAATGTTTCGTGGCTTGTTTTAAGTGAGGGTACAGCCACGGCAACAGTGATTATGAGATAAAGAAGTGTTTCTGTGAAAAGCATTCTCTTAACTCGGGGAGTGTAAACAAGAGGCTTTTTTGCCTTTTTCGGCTTTGAAACGGGAATTGCAACAAGCAAAAGCACGCAAAGAACAACGTATTTGATTACGATGTTCATATTGAAAAGCAGTGCAATAAGCATAAGAACGCTGATTGTTGCGTGGGCAAGATACTTGCGTGTGTTTTCTTTAATCCACTTTGTATGTGTGTCAAAACGGTATGAGTTAAGCTGGAAAAAATGCATTGAGTCAATGGCGCTCATTGCTGTGGGAACAAGAAAAATCACAACCGAGATTATAAAAAGAACAGTATTTATCATATCTGTCTCTCCTTTCAGTTAAGAGGGATGTTCATAAACGAAGCGAGAACTCTGCCGAACTGTTCGCGGCACTCAAGAAATGAGTAGTGGCCTGCACCTTCAAATTTAACAAGTCCTGCTTCGGGCATAAGTTTTTCCATTGTGAGTGCATCGGAAAGGGGAGTTGCATCGTCAAGTGTACCCCATACAAGAAGTGTGGGTGCCGTAACATTGGGCATAAGGTGGCACAAGTCTTCGTTTACAACCTTAACAAGAGTCTGACGCATAACAGGGGAGGCGGCATTATAGTCTGCCGAGCCGTTTTTTTTGCGGAGATTTTCAAGGGCATCCGGGAACATTTTCTGCACGGGTGCAGATGAGTAAATGCTCTTTGCGGCCTTGTAAATTTTCTGCTTTGTTTTCTGCTTGAATGTTTTTTTAGGCATAACACCTGCAGAGTCAACAAGAATCACTTTTTCAATTTCAAAGGGGAGTTCTCTTGAACAGAGTTTGATAATTACTCTGCCGCCGAAGGAGTGACCGATTAAGGTGATTTTTTCGGGAGCATAATCTTTAAGAAATTCAAGCACAAAATCAACATAACTGTCAACACACCAGGGCTCTGCGGGTTCGTCACTTTCACCGAAGCCGGGCATATCCATCATAAGAACACGGTATTTTTTTTCGAGAATACCTGCCATATGTTCGTGAAGAGTTATATTGCTGCCCCAGCCGTGAAGAATAACAACGATATCGCCTTCACCGCGGTCACTGTAATTTATATTAAGTCCGCCGATATTTTTTATCAAAGTCTTCATTCCTTTCAAAAAAGTCCGGATTTATATGAAAAGCAGTTGAGCATATTTGCCCATACTAAAACAGTATAACACAAAAGAATGATAATTTCTATATTAAAGTAAGATTTATTCCGTTTTTAACAAAATTATTTTCAATACTATTTATTTTTTGATATTTTATGGTAAAATATATTCCGTAATGACTTTTGAAGGAGGAAAATTATGACAGATATAATCATTATCGGCGGCGGACCTGCAGGTCTCACTGCGGCACTTTATGCTGCAAGAAGCGGAAAAAGCGTTCTGCTTTTTGAAAAACTTTCCTACGGCGGACAGATATCAAAAAGTGCAAAAGTAGAAAACTATCCTGCCATATCTTCCGTTGGCGGTGCAGAGTTTTCCGTGAATTTATATAATCAGGCAAAAAGTTACGGCTGTGGGTTCAGAAACGAAGAAGTTGTTTCTCTGTGTGACGGCAAAACAAAAAAAGTAATCACTCAGTCCGGTGAATACGAAGCCAAAGCGGTGATTTTTGCCCTTGGCACAAAAGAAAGAAAAAGCGGACTTCAAAATGAAGATGAATATATCGGAAAAGGTGTTTCATACTGTGCTTTCTGTGACGGAAACTTTTTCAGAAGAAGGGAAGTTGCCGTTGTGGGCGGAGGAAACACGGCAGTTCAGGATGCACTGTATCTGAGTGAAATCTGCGCTAAGGTATATCTCATTCACCGCCGAAACGAATTCAGAGCCGAAAAGAATCTTATGGAAAAAATTACAGAAAAGGAAAATGTGGAAATAATCACAAATGCCACTCTCAGTGAAATTGGCGGAGCACCTATATTAAAATATGTTAAAATTAAGGATAAAGTGACGGAAAAGGAAAGAGAACTTGCCGTTAACGGACTTTTCCTTGCCATAGGTCAGATTCCCGGCACAAAAGATTTTGCCGATGTACTTCCTCTTGACGAATACGGCTATGTTGATGTGGGTGAAAACTGCACGGTGAAAGACGGAATATATGTTTGCGGAGACTGCCGCAAAAAAGAAATCCGCCAACTCACAACTGCCGTTTCCGACGGTACCGTTGCGGCAACAAAAGCAGCGGAGTATGTTGACCTGATGTGAAAATCCTGACCACTGACTACTAACTACTGACTACTAAAAAAGACCGCCGTCGGCGGTCTTTTTATTATAACTTAATTCCCATAACTTCTTCAAATTTTGCTCTTATGCCTTCGTCGTTGTCTCTGTGTCTGTAGTTCTGGGGAAGTTCATAAGAGGGGAAGTTGTTGCCTTCAACAAGAATCGGGCCGTCGGGAGTTATGGCAACGTCCCAGCCGATGTATCTCATTTCGGGCTCAACAAGGGATGCTTCTTTAACAAGTTCAACAGCCTCTTTGAAGAAAGGCACTTCAAAGCCGACAAACTTTGTTTTGCTTGTGGGGTGAACATCGTGGCATACGCCTTCTCTGTCGCAGAATGCGGGGTGGGTGATAATGCCGTCTTCGTTAAGGGGCGCATACATACCGCCGCTTGTGATGTTGTCAATTGCGGCACCGCCCTGACCCATTCTCACAAGGGCATACATAAGAACGCTTCTGCCGTCTTTAACAAGGGTTACCATACGCAGTGTGTTAACGCTGTCCTTGTAAAGTTCGTTCATTTTCGGGTGCTGGGTAATTGCCTGCTCAATAAGATACTGCTTGTTTTCACAAAGTTCCGAGAAAAGTTTTTCATAGTCTGTATCTGAGGAAAGTTTCACTTGAGAAATACCCTGACCGCCGAAAGTTTCTGTCTGTTTTGCAAAAACTCTTGTTCTGCCTTCACAGAAGTTCTTAAGGTCTTCGGCAGTTTTGCCTTCAAGGTTAATCCAGTCTCTGCGGATAAACTTGTTGAACTTTTCGAAAAAGAGAATTTTGTTGTTGAAAAGTTTGAAGCATTCGGGGTTGTTAACCTGACGCACAAGAGAAAGATTCTGATTCATTGTCATAAATGTTTCTCTTTTTTTCATAGGAACATTTGCAAAGCCGAAAACACGGTAGTCCTGATATCCCACACCGAATTTGAGGGCACAGATTATCATATCAATAAAAGTGATTACCCTCGACTTATGATATTCTTCGTGAATCTGGTTTATCATCATAAACATTTTTTTGAAACTCATAGTTTTGAGTCGGTTAATAAATATCCTGATTTTTCTGAGCATTGGAATAACTCCTTTTGTTTTGATTTGTTTCTTGCGGCTAAACAGTATACACCGATTTTATGAAAAAGAAAAGTCTTTTTTATATTTTATTTGATTTTTTCATATTCGGCATAGAAGTTTTCAATCTTTTCAAGGTCTTCGTCATCAAGATTATGTGTATCCGGATCGGGCTCATTATAGGCACGGTCTGTGAAATAAACCTTTATTTCGTGCTTTTCAACTGCTTTTTTGTATTCTCTTATCTGTTCAAAACTGTAAAAATCAGAACTTGTGAAAATAAAACAGTCATCGTCGTTTATATAAATTTCTATAACCGCATACATATGGTCAAAACCGCTACTTCTTAAATATTCCGCTTCGGGATATATTTTCATAAACCTGATGCTTTCGGGCTTATATTCAGCATTGACCTGACCTGCAAAGTTATAGTTCTTCACTGTGTAATCATCTGTTATTACAGTTCTTCTCAAGGTGCCTGCACAAAGAATAAGGGAGCAGATAATAAAAATAAAAATGCAGATTAACGAAAAGCCGGCTTTCCATTTTATCTGACTTTTTCTGTCTGTTTTTTCCAGTGGATTCCACACCTTGTTTTCTCTCTTTTTCAGCCTTATCATTTTAATAATAAAACTCAGCAAAAAGGCAAGAAAGAATGCCATAGGCAGAAGAAAGACGAAGGAATAATCAGAGATATACGCAATGGTATTTTCAGTTCCTATTATGTATTTTTCTGCCAAGGGCCTTAAGGGACTGAACAGAAGAATAAAAGGCCAGATAAGAAACAAGGTATCTGTAACATATTCTTTATACTCTTTGTTCATTTTATTTCATAAACTTCCTTTTGAAAATTTCAACGGCTTCTTGCTTTGTGAATCCGCCGGGAGAAAATGTGAAGTTTGCAGGAACGGTGTTGAATCTTTCGCAGTAGGACTCAATTTCTTCCTTTGTCATTGTAAGAGCGGGAAGGTTTGTGAGTTCTTCAATAATTTTTCTGAAAGAATCAATGTCCGTTTTCATAATTGAAAGAGCCTTTTCGGTTTTTTCTCTGCAGTGAATTTCACTTTTTTCAATGAATTCACCCATAAAAGCAGTGCAGGCTTTTCCGTGGGGAATACCGTAATTTTCTGTGAGGATGTATCCCAGAGGGTGCGGGAAAGCCGTTCCGCAGTAAGAAAGTGTGATACCTGCAAAAAGGGAGCCGTAATAAAGTTTTTCTCTGAGATTTTCATCGGGCAGAGTTTTTTCTTTGTGAAGATGCAAAAGACCTTCCCAGATAAGTTCAATTGCCTTTTCACCGAAAAGAGTGGGCAGTGTGCCGCATTTTACCGACATATAACCTTCAAGCACGTGGGCGAGGGCATCAAGGGCAGTTGAAACTGTTATGTCATAGGGCATTGAGTGGGTGTAGGTCGGGTCTGCAAAGGTGAGAGCAGGGAAACAGTCTTCGGGGGAAATGCTCTTTTTTCTGTTTGTTGCGGGGTTGGTGAGAACACTTACTCTGCCAACTTCACTGCCCGTTCCCGACGTTGTGCCGATACATACAATGGGAAGTGCTCTGTTTCTTTGTGAAATTGAGCGGGAATAGATATCGTCCTGAGAAAAATCCTCGTTTGATGCGAAAACAGCAACGGCTTTTGCAGCATCAAGGGGAGAGCCGCCGCCTATACCGACAACAAAATCAGCACCGTAATCCCTTGCAATTTGACCTGCCTCAAGGCAGTGGTCAATGCGTGGGTTGGGACCTATTTTATCATAGACGGTGTATGTGATACCCTCTTTGTTCAGGGCATCTGTCATATCACTGAGAGCACCGCTTTTCACGGCACTTGTGCCGCCTGTTACAATAATGCATTTTTTGCCGAAAGCGCACAAAAGAGATGAGTTTTCTTTCACACAGTTTCTGCCGCTGATAACCTTAACGGGAAGATTGATATTGAAGTCCATTTTATTCACCTTTTGGATGTATTTTTTTCATTTTACAGATTATACCATAAAATTTTCAATATGTCACTGTAAAACCAGAACTTTACTTCAATATTTACAGTATATTCACTTGAAAAAATTGTCGATATAGTATAAAATATAAAAGTTGAGTGAAAAAGTCGGAACTTTGATTAATATATTATATAGTATATATAACTCTGAGGAGTAAAAATGAAGAACAAAACAAAAATACTTAAAATATCTCTCAGTGTCTTTGTTGTATCCGCCCTTATTCTTTCGGCACTTTTTATTTCGGACAGAAACAGGCGTTATGACTTTGCCGAAAAAAATACTTTCGCCATGGGTACAATTCTCACCCAGAAGATTTATTCGGATAAGTCGGGGGGACACATTTCTCATATAACTTCCATTGTTGATTCCCTTGAAGATATAATTTCCTGGCGTGAAAGCGTCTCTCCAGTTGCAAAAATCAACAAGGGTGAAAAAACAGAAAACGCAGTTCTTGCAAAGATACTTTCAGACTGCAAAAAACTGAGTGAAGAAAGCGGCGGTGCTTTCGATGTTACCGTGGGTAACCTCAGCAGGCTATGGAGTATCGGTGAAGACGGTGAAAGAATTCCGTCAGAAGAAGAAATAAAAGAAGAACTTAAAAATGTCGGTTATGAAAATATAAATATCGAAAACGGCAGAATAAGCCTTTCTTCAGAGTGCAGTATCGACCTTGGCGCCGTTGGCAAAGGTCTTGCCTGCGATTATATTGCAGATTATCTTAAAGTCTGTGACGATGTGAAAGGTGCAGTTGTGTCTGTTGGCGGCAGTAATTTTGCTTTCGGCAGTTACAACAAAGCAGGGGACAAGTGGAGAATTGCAATCCGCCACCCCAGAAGTAACGATTTTCTCGGTGTGCTGAGTATCAGCGAAGGCTTTGTTTCAACTTCAGGCGATTATGAAAGATTTTTCGAAAAAGACTCAGTGCGCTACCACCATATTCTCAATGCGAAAACAGGCTACCCTGCATCTTCAGGGCTCATAAGCGTAACGGTTATCTGCAACAGCGGACTTTTATCCGATGCGCTTTCAACGGCTTGTTTTATTCTTGGCGAAAATGAAAGCAGGGAACTTCTTGAGAAGTATAACGCATCGGCAGTTTTTGTAAACAGCGATATGGAAGTTTCCGTTGTGGGAGAAGTTGACTTTGAAGTTTTATAAGAGCATCAGAAAAGGAGATATCATTCTGGTTTTTGTGCTGATTTTTCTTTGTATACTGTGGTTTTTACCCGGTCAGGAAAAAGGCAGCCTCAAAGCAGAAGTTTACCTTAACGGCGATATCGTGCACACGGTTATGCTTTCGGAACTTGAAAGCGATGAGGAGTTTTCCGTCGCTTCCTGCAATCTTCTTTTTGAAAAAGACGGCGTAACCTTTGTTCACAGTGAATGTGACGATAAACTTTGCGAAAAAAGGGGCAAGATGACAAAAAGCGGTGACACAATGGCATGTGTACCCCAAAAAGTTGTTGTGGTGCTCAGAAACGATAAAAAGACGGACTTTGATTCCGTTGCATACTGAGGTGACTGAAATGAAAACAAAAAAAGTTGCCTTTCTCGGAATAATGGGTGCTCTGGCACTCGTTCTGGGTTTTCTTGAAAACCTTTTCATTCCCGACATACCTTTTCTGCCCGTAGGGGCAAAGCCGGGGCTTTCAAATGTTGTAACTATGTATGTTGCATCGGTCTGGGGCTTCGGGGGTGCAATATATATAACGCTTATCAAGGCTATGTTCGCCCTTATAACAAGGGGAACAACGGCTTTCTTTATGAGTTTCTGCGGAGGGGTGTTCAGCACGGCAGTGACCTGCATCATTCTCAGGTGGGGAAAGAAACATTTTTCCTTCTGGGGAACAGGTGTGGCATCTGCAGTGATGCACAATATGGGGCAACTGATTGCCGCCACAATAATTTCAGGCACCTTCGCACTTCTCAATTACGGCAAGTATCTTATGGTTTTTTCACTCATAACAGGCTCTGTCACAGGCATTATGCTTCTGATGATTGTTCCCAGAGTGGAAAGATTTTCAACAATATATAAAGATAACAGTAAAAAATAAAAAGGAGATGGAAAACATGAGCAAAAAGGCTCCGGGAGTTCTCACCGCTGTAAGACGCGGACGCGGCGGCGTGAGCGTATCCCACAACAAAAACACAGCCGAAATGCCCGTTGAAAGAATGCCCATACCTCAGAGGGTAGTTCTTCCCATGCAGCAGCACATCGGTGTACCCTGTGTACCCGTTGTCAAGGTTGGCGACATTGTAGGCGTAGGTCAGAAAGTCGGCGACAGTGACAAATTTGTTTCTGCTCCCATTCACGCAAGTGTATCGGGTAAAGTTGTTGCAGTAGGTGATGTTAAACTTGCCAACGGTATTATTACCAAAGGTGTTACCATTGAAAGTGACGGCGAAATGAGACTTTACGAGGGTATCAAGCCTCCCGTTGTAACAAACAAGGCTGAACTTTGTGCCGCTGTGAGAGAATCCGGACTTGTAGGTCTTGGCGGTGCAGGTTTCCCCACCCATGTAAAACTCAACATTCCCGAAGATAAAGAGATTGATACTCTTATCATCAACGCTGCAGAATGTGAACCCTATATCACCGTAGACTACCGTGAATGCATTGAAAATGCAGAAAACGTACTCAAGGGTGTTGAGATTCTAAAAAAGATTCTCGGCTTCAAGCAGGTTATTATTGCTATTGAAGACAACAAACCCAAGGTTTTTGAAATTATGAAAGAGATTGCAGACCGTGACAACGATAAGGACGACGCAATCAAACTTATGACTCTTCGTTCAAGATATCCTCAGGGCGCAGAAAAGATGATGGTGCTTTCCGCAACGGGCAGAAAAGTTCCTCCCGGAAAACTTCCTGCCGATGTCGGCTGTGTTGTTATGAATGTTGCCTCAGTTGCTTTCGTTGCAAGATATCTTGAAACAGGTAAGCCTCTTGTTTCCCGCAGTGTTACCGTTGACGGCGGCGCAATCAAAGAGCCCAAGAACCTTCGTGTTCCCATCGGCACAAATATTCAGGATATTATTGATTTCTGCGGCGGCTTTAAGTCCGAGCCCAGAAAACTTATTTCAGGCGGACCTATGATGGGTCTTGCAATCTGCGGCACAGATGCTCCCATCTGTAAGCAGAACAACGCAATTCTTGCTTTTGACGACAGAAAAGATCTTCTTAAAAAAGAAAGAGACTGTATCCGTTGCGGCAGATGTGTTGATGTTTGTCCCATGAGTCTTATGCCCACTTCCATTGAAAGATATTCAAGGGCAAAGGATGCTGAAAAACTTAAGGATCTCAATGTAATGGTTTGTATGGAATGCGGCTCCTGTGCTTATGCATGTCCTTCAGGCAGACCTCTTGTTCAGTATATGAGACTTGCCAAGCAGGTGCTCAGAGAGGAGAGTGCAAAATAATGGCTAAAAAATTAACTGTAAGCGCCTCACCTCACGTGCGCTCAACAGAAACCACAACAGGTATTATGCTTGATGTAATCATCGCTCTTGTACCTGCCCTTGTGATGAGCGTTGTTTATTTCGGTCTTCGTGCATTGCTTCTCACTGCAGTTACAGTGGGCAGTGCAGTTCTTGCAGAATTCGTTTCAAGAAAGGTAATGAAAAGAAGCGGAACTCTCGGTGACCTTTCAGCAATTGTAACAGGACTTATTCTTGCTTTCAATCTTCCCTCAACCCTTCCCTTGTGGATGGCGGCAGTGGGCAGTGTGGTTGCAATTGTGGTTGTTAAGCAGATGTTCGGCGGTATCGGTCAGAACTTTGTTAACCCTGCAATGACTGCAAGAATTATTCTTATGGTATCTTTCCCCACAGCAATGGCTCAGTGGGTGTCACCCTTCACAAGTTCATGGGATGCAGTTACAACGGCAACACCTATGGCAACTCTTGCCGGTGCTCAGGGCGGCGACCTTTCAGCAGTTGCGGCAGAACTTCCCTCACTTGCAGAAATGTTCCTCGGAAGACACGGCGGTTCAATGGGTGAAGTTTGCTCCATCGCTCTTATCTGCGGCGGTTTTTACCTCATTCTCAGAAGAGTTATCTCTCCCGTTATTCCCTTCACATTTATCGGCACTGTTGCAGTGTTTATGCTTATTGCAGGCAAAGGCAACTTCGAATTTGTTGCTTATCAGCTTTTAGGCGGCGGCCTTATGCTCGGTGCATTCTTTATGGCAACAGACTATGCAACATCACCCATCAACACAAAGGGTAAAATCATTTTCGGTATCGGCTGCGGACTTATTACCTCTGTAATAAGAATTTTCGGCTCACTTCCCGAAGGTGTATCCTTCTCAATTATTCTTATGAATATTCTTGTTCCTCACATTGAAAATATGACAAGACCCAAGGTTTTCGGTGAGATTAAAGAGAAAAAAGCAAAGAAGGAGGAGGCAAAAGCATGAAAAAGATGAATCCCAAAGATATCCTCATTCCTGCCGTTGCCCTTCTCGTTATATGCCTTATTGCAACGGCACTTCTTGCAGGAACAAACCTTATCACAAGCGAAAAAATTGCTCTTAACGCAGTTGAAACAGAAAAAAGCAGCCGTATGCTTGTTCTTCCCGATGGCAAAAACTACGGTGAAGTTACCGTTCTTGAAAGCGGTGTAACATACTGTATCGGTACCGACGACAGCGGCAATCAGGTGGGCTATGTTTTCACTGCAGGTGCAAAGGGCTACGGCGGAACAGTTTCCGTTATGGTGGGTCTTGATAATGAAGGCACAATCACAGGCCTTGAAATTCTTTCCCACGCAGAAACTCCCGGCCTTGGCGCAAATGCCGTAAAGCCCGATTTCAAAGGCAGATTCGTTGGTAAAAGCGGTGAACTCACCGTTGACAAAACTTCAAACGACGGACAGAATGTTCAGGCTATCACAGCGGCAACAATCACATCAAAGGCAGTAACAAGTGCAGTGAATTCAATCACCGCTGCATTTGAAGAACTTAATTTAAGAGGAGGTGAGAACAATGGCTGAAAAGAAAAGTCTCGGTAAAGAACTGACAAAAGGCTTTATTGCGGAAAACCCCGTTCTGCGTCTTGTTCTCGGTACCTGTCCCACCCTTGCAACAACAACTTCCGTTGAAAGTGCAGTTGGTATGGGCCTTGCAGCTTCCGTTGTTCTTGTTTGCTCAAACATTGTAATTTCCGCACTTCGTAAAGTAATTCCCGATAAGGTGCGTATCCCTGCATACATTGTTATTATCGCATCTTTCGTTACAATTGTTCAGATGGTGGTTAAGGCATTCCTTCCCGCCCTTGACGAACAGTTGGGTGTTTATCTTCCCCTTATCGTTGTTAACTGCATCATTCTTGGCAGAGCAGAGGCTTTTGCAAGTAAGAATCCTGTTCTTGCTTCTGCAGTTGACGGTCTTGGTATGGGTGTCGGCTTTACGGCTGCACTGTTCATTATGGGTGCAATCCGTGAAATTATGGGCGCAGGTACTTTCTACGGTATCAGCATTCCCTTCCTTTCAGAAAATCCCATGCTTATATTCATTCTTCCTCCGGGAGGCTTCTTCGTATACGGCATACTGATGGCCGTTGCCAACAGACTTGCCGAAAAGAAAGGCAAGCCCAGAGCAGAACTCAGAGGCTGCGAGGCATGTCCCATGGCTCAGAGTTGTGCACTTAACAAAAAGCAGGAAAATAAAGAGGAGGTAAAAGAATCATGACAAAAGAATTATTCTCAATTCTCCTCACCGCAATACTCACACAGAACTTTGTTCTTGCAAAGTTCCTTGGTATCTGTCCCTTCCTTGGCGTTTCAAAGAAACTCAACACAGCAGTGGGTATGAGTGCAGCAGTTATCTTTGTTATGGGTCTTGCAACGGCAGTTTGCTTCCCCATCAACAAGTTTATCCTTGTGAAAAACGGCCTTGAATATCTTCAGACAATCGTTTTCATTCTTGTTATTGCTGCCCTTGTTCAGCTTGTTGAAATCATTCTTAAAAAGTATATCCCCGCACTTTACAGTGCACTGGGTATCTATCTTCCCCTTATCACAACAAACTGTGCAGTTCTCGGTGTTGTAATTCTCAACGTTGATGAAGGCTATAACTTTGCACAGTCAATGTTCAACTCCATCGGTGCAGGTCTGGGCTTTATGCTTGCAATGGTTATGTTTGCAGGCGTAAGAGAAAGGCTTGAAAGCTGTGAAATTCCGAAGTTTATGCAGGGCTTGCCCATCACACTTGTTGCGGCATCACTTGTTTCGGTTTCCTTCCTCGGCTTCACCGGTATTGTTGAAAACATTTTCGGTTAAGGAGGTCAGATAATGAGTCAGATTTTAATTCCCGTAATTATTGTTGCGGCAATAGGACTTATCGCAGGTCTCGGACTTGCAATTGCCTCTGTTGTTTTTGCCGTACCTGTTGATGAAACTGCTCAGAAGGTCCGCGAATGTCTTCCGGGTGCAAACTGCGGTGCCTGCGGATACACAGGCTGTGACGGCTATGCCGATGCTCTTTCAAAGGGCGAAACCAAAGAGTGTAACCTCTGTACTCCCGGCGGTAACGATGCCGCTCAGGCAATTGCAGCGGTTATGGGCCTTGAAGCAGGCAGTGTAACACCTATGGTTGCCGCCGTTATGTGTCAGGGCAACAAAATGAATGTTGAAGAAAAACTCGAATACAGCGGTGTTCGTTCCTGCAAAATTGCAACTCAGCTTTTCGGCGGTCCCAAGAACTGCGTTCACGGTTGTATCGGCTTTGGCGACTGCGTTGAGGTTTGTCCCTACGATGCAATTTTCATCTGCGACGGTGTTGCAAGAATCAATCCCGATAAATGCCGCGCTTGCAAAAAGTGCATCAAGACCTGCCCCAGACAGCTTATTGACCTGTTCCCTCTTGACACCACAAAGGCAGCAGTTCTTTGCAAGAATCACGCAAAGGGTGCCGAAACAAGAAAACAGTGCAAAGCAGGTTGTATCGGTTGTATGAAGTGCACCAAGGTTTGTCCCGAAGGTGCAGTTACCGTTGAAAACTTCTGCGCAAAAGTTGACTATGACAAGTGTACCGGTTGCGGTGCCTGTCACGAGGCTTGTCCCGTAGGCTGCATTGATATTTACAATATCAAAAAGCACTTCTGAATAAATATCCCCGTTTTTCACTCGGAAAACGGGGATGTTATTATTTGTCGGATTTTGCCGTAAAAACACATCTTCGGTGGGGGAAGACAACCTGAAATGCAGTTTTTTTTGTTAAAAATGGCTTCTGAATGGAGAAGATATGGAGAAAACAAATAATGATATAAAAATATTTGTGAAAAACAGGCTGTAAAGGCCTTGTGTGAAAAAATCGTGAAACTACAAGCAAAATCAAGAAAACTTCTTTTTGGGGCAATTTTGAAGAAAATTCAGCAAAGGACAAAAAACAAGCCATAAAAAGCGGATATGCACTGCATATCCGCTTTGAAATTTGCCTTAAAAAATTGGCTTATCTTGCGATTATATATCTTACTTCCGAAAATCTGCCGTAAACCACAGAGCCGTCACTGCATTTCACATAACCGCGGACTTTGAAGTTGTAATACTGATTTTTTGTAAGTCCTGTTTTTGTGAAAGATAAGGTCTTTGCGTTTACTGTTGCAACCTTTTTGTAATTCTTGCTGTTTTCACCCGTTGCCATAAAAATCTCATATCCGTCTGCACCTTTAACTTCAGTCCAGGAAACAATTGCTTTGCTTGTGCCTCTTTTAAGAGCGATTTTAGGTGTCTGCTGAAGTTCTGTGGAAGTTACAAGGATATTTGAATATTTTGAAAGGTAGGTTTTGCCGTCAATTTTGGCGTATGCTCTCACACGGAATTTATATTCTGTGGATGCC
The DNA here is from genome assembly GCA_045595685.1 of Acutalibacteraceae bacterium. Taxonomy (GTDB): domain Bacteria; phylum Bacillota; class Clostridia; order Oscillospirales; family Acutalibacteraceae; genus UBA6857. The sequence continues at coordinate 7,111 of JAZOAX010000095.1, read as the reverse complement.
TTGAGATTTTTAACAGTGTAAGTGAGTTTATCGGTAGCGGGGATTTCAGTAAGAAGTTCCCATTTGTCGCCGATTTTCTGATAAAGTCTGTAGCCTGTTGCACCTGAAAGTTTTTTCCAACTGAGTTTTATTGACTTGGTTGTTACACCGGAAGCCTCAGGGGTGTGCATTTTAAGAGTCTGAAAACTATCGTAAGTGAGGGGCTTTACAGTTTGTGTTTTTGAATAGTTACACTGTTTGCAGGTGAGGGTTTTAACACCGCTTTTTTCAAAAGTAGGTTGCTTTGTTATGCTGCTTTTGAAAGAATGAGTTTCACATTTAACTTTGCAGGTGATGGAGTTACTGTCTTTGTATTCACCTGTTGTGTCATTGATTGCACGGATCTTGATTTTGTAAGAGCCCACATTCAATGCATTTTTTGTGATGCTGTATGACTTGGCTGAGGATTTAACATTGAATGTTTTGCTGTCACTCCAGTCATACTTGCCGTCGGAACCGCTTTTCTTTGTAACATAAATCTTATATGATGTGCAGTTCTTACCCGCTGAAGTCCACTTGAGTTTGATTGCGTTGTCCATATCGTAGGTGGTGTCTTTACTTGCGAAGGACAAATCAGACTTGCTGGGAGTTTTGTTGCCGTATTGGGGCCAATAGATATTCTTTGCGTTTGTGCCTCTCTGCTTTGCCTTCACACTTCTGTTTGAAGGAATTTCAAAGTAGTAGCACCAGTAGTAACCTGCTTTGTATGCGCCGTCAGCGTTGTTTGACACATTTTTCAGGTACTTGTAAATGTAGTTGTAAGAATTCTGGCTGAGTTCGTACTTAAGGTAGTTCATCTGTCCTTCAACGGAAAGATAACTGTAACCGTACTTTTCGCAATACTTTTTAAGGTTTGAGAATCTGCCGCCGTTCCACTGGCAAAGACCGCCGCTGTGCAGACCGTTACTGTCTCTGATAACAAGTGCGGGGTTGAATTCGGATTCTCTTTCAATGTTTGCGAGGATGCCGCATGCTGCTGCTGAATTAAGGTTCATTTCGTTTGTGAGAAATGAATAGATTTTTTGTTTGTTGCTGGAACTTGCATTTGCTGAGAGTGGTATAATTGCGGCAAGAGTAACAATAGTCATTGCGATAAGCAGTGCTTTTGTTAAAGCCTTTTTCATTTTATCACCTCTGATTTATTCTATGTCGGATTTTTATTCCTTGTAATCCGACAGACAGGCGTTGTTGAAGGGGAATCTGAATACACTTTGAATTTGCATAAACTCGGCTGTTCGGGACACGTAAATCGAATTTTCTTGTGAATTTTTATACAGTTTTTATAAGTTGTGTCCTGCCTCGCTCTGACCTTGCAGATGTAAGCATTTCCTGCCTTCTTGCCTGAAAGGGTGGGAGTATTCCCGCCCTATGTAGTTGGGCAACGGTTGGTATTATATCTATTTATGCCTGAATTGTCAAGTTTTATGCATTTTTGGGGTATTTTTAGCCATAAAAATCAAAAAAATCACCCTGTTTAGCAGGGTGATTTATGTTAGTTTTTTATAAAAACTGAATTTTTGAATTGAATTTATTATTCAAAACGCTGAAAATGGCCAAAAATGCGTTTTTGTGCAAATTGTGCACAAAAAACTTGTCGATTTTTTGGTTAAAATCAATAAGCCTTGCCCCAATATACCATATGTTGTGCTTTTTTGCCGCAGCAAACACAAGCGTCTGAAATATTTTCCTGGTCAAGAGGGATACAACGGGAGCCAACACCTGTGATTTCCTTAACTTTATCCTCACATTCTTCGTCTCCGCACCACATTGCCTTGATAAATCCGTCACCTTTTTCGTTAAGCGCAGCGGTGATTTCGTCCATTGTTTTGCAGGCGTAAGTTCTCTTTTCACGGTTTTCGAGTGCTTTATTATAGATACCTTCGTTAACTTCTGCGAGTTTATTTTTAACGGTATCGGCAAGACCTTCAAGTGAAACAAAAGCCTTTTCTCTGTTGTGGCGTGTAACAACAACGCACTGTCCGTTTTCAATGTCTCTGGGACCAACTTCAATACGAACGGGAACACCCTTCATTTCGTATTCGGCATACTTCCAACCTGCTGAGTTGTTGCTGTCGTCAACCTTAACTCTGATACCTGCTGCCTTGAGTTCAGCCATAAGTTCATCGCACTTTTCAAGAACGCCGGGCTTGTGCTGAGCAACGGGAATAATAACTGCCTGAATGGGAGCCACTGCGGGAGGAAGAACAAGGCCGTTGTTGTCACCGTGAGTCATAATGATTGCACCGATGAGTCTTGTTGTCATACCCCATGATGTCTGGTGGGGATATTCAGGCTTATTTTCCTTGCTCTGGTACTGAATGCCGAATGCTTTCGCAAAGCCGTCACCGAAATAGTGTGATGTACCTGCCTGAAGAGCCTTACCGTCGTGCATAAGAGCTTCAATAGCGTAGGTTGAAACTGCACCTGCGAACTTGTCGCTTTCGGTTTTCTTACCCTTTACAACGGGGATAGCAAGATACTTTTCACAGAATTCTGCATAAACATTAAGCATTTTTTCTGTTTCGATAATTGCTTCTTCTGCAGTTGCGTGAATTGTGTGGCCTTCCTGCCAGAGAAATTCTCTTGAACGAAGGAAAGGTCTTGTTGTTTTTTCCCAACGCACAACGCTTACCCATTGGTTGTAAAGTTTGGGCAGGTCTCTGTGGGAGTGAATAATGTTTGCATAGTGTTCACAGAAAAGAGTTTCTGATGTGGGACGAACGCAAAGTCTTTCTTCCAGTTTTTCGCTTCCGCCGTGGGTTACCCATGCAACCTCGGGAGCAAAGCCTTCAACGTGGTCCTTCTCTTTCTGAAGAAGTGATTCGGGAATGAACATAGGCATACAAACATTTTCGTGGCCTGTTTCTTTGAACATACCGTCAAGGATTCTCTGAATGTGTTCCCAGATTGCATAACCGTAGGGACGGATAACCATACAGCCCTTTACGCTTGTATATTCAACAAGTTCTGCTTTCTTGCAGATGTCGGTATACCATTTGGCAAAATCTTCTTCCATTGAAGTAATATCTTCAACCATTTTTTTATCGTTAGCCATAGTAATTTTCCTTTCAAATTACTCACGAAAAAACACATATATATAATAGTATACAAATTCTGACTTTTTTCGCGGTGGATTTGTCAACCCACAGCGTGAAAACTGTGGGTTGAATTATTGTTTTTTTAAGCCTTCTTAACAGAAATTGTGAGTTTCTTGTCACCGATTGCAATTTCTTTTGTAAGGTCGGCATCAATAGCACCGTCTGCAATGCTGTCTGCAAGAAGTTCTTCACACATATAATCTTTGTTTGCTTCAAGAACACCGTTGATAAGAGCATCGTCGGAAACAATTGCCATTGCAACTCTCTGGTCAACTTCGTAGCCTGCTTCTTTTCTGATAAGCTGGCACTGACGGATAATGTCACGGAGTGTACCTTCAGCAATGAGTTCTTCTGTAAGAACAACATCAAGAGCGATGATTGTTTCACCCTGACATTCAGCAGAAACAATACCTGCCTTGGTCTTTGACATTACAGAGAAGATTGAAGGATCATATGCTTCGTCGAAGCCTTCAACAAGCACTGCTTCACCGCTTTTTGCTTTTGCGGTGTATCCGGCCATCTGTTCTGCAGTTGCATTTTCAAGAGCCTGCTTCATTTTGTTTACATTCTGCTTGAGTACTGCGCCTGCAACCTTGAAGTTAACAGTGAGGTAACTGTCTTCAAGAACTGAGGAATCACTGATATATTCAAGGGCTTTGATGTTGAGTTCGTCAAGAATGTTCTTTTCAAATACCTTAACCTGTTCAGCCTTGTCTGCTTCACAGCATACAAAGAGTTTTGAAAGGGGTTGACGGACTTTAATCTGATGCTCATTACGAAGTCTCATTGCTACAGCAATGATTTCACGGGCAAAAGCGGTCTGTTCAATAATGCCGTCATCTTCAAAGCCTTCAATTTCTGTGGGCCAGTCTGAAAGGTGAACGGAAAGTTCAACGGAAGGCATTACACGGCGGATAAGATTCTGCCAGATGCTTTCTGTCATAAAGGGAGTGATGGGTGCCATAACCTTAACGCAGGCATTAAGAGCCTGGAAAAGAGTCCAGTAAGCAATCATCTTGTCGCTTTCGTCGCCTGTTTTCCAGAAACGGCGGCGATTTGTTCTGATGTACCAGTTGGAAATATCATCAACAAAGATTTCGAATTCCTTAACTACATTGTAGGCCTTGTAATCTTCCATCTGTGCAGATGCTTTTCTGATAAAGTCGTTTGTTCTGCAGATGAGCCACTTGTCAGTAACTGTCATTGCATTTTTATCGGGTGTGTAGCCTTCAAAGTTGGGCTTGTCAATTTTTGCGTAGGTTTCAAAGAAGGTGTAGATGTTCCAGAAAGAAAGAAGCTTTCTTCTGGCTTCGTCACCAAGGTTGAAGCCGAAACGGACATCGTTTGCAACGGAGCCGCCTGCATAAAGGTAACGGACTGTGTCGGCACCGATTTTTTCTGCAGCTTCATCAAAGCGGATCATAAAGCCGGTTTTTGAGAACTTCTGTCCGTTTTCCTGAACAACACTTGAATGGCAAAGAACTCGCTGATAGGGAGCCTTGTCTTCAAGCACGGTGCTCATAAAGAGCATTGAATAGAACCAGAGACGAACCTGCTCGCGCATTTCAACAATCCATTCTGCGGGATAGTTCTTTCTCCATTCTTCTTTATCTGTAAAATAGCCTGTGGTTGAGAAGGGAACGATACCTGCATCGAGCCATACGTCACCAACGTCGGTGATACGCTTAACATTTTTGCCGCACTTGGGACACTTGATTTCTACTTCGTCAATCCAGGGCCTGTGAAGCTCGGGAAGAGCGTCAACTTTCGCAGGGTCAACTGCAAGGTTTCTGAGTTCTTCAATTGAGCCAACAACGTGAACATTGCCGCATTCTTCACAAACATAGAAGGGAAGGGGCATACCGTAGTAACGCTTACGGGAAATGTTCCAGTTGCCCATATTGTTGAGCCAGTCAATCATTCTCTTACCGTTTGATTCGGGTTCCCATTTAACGCTTAATGCGTTTTTGATAAGTCTGGGCTTGAGTTCTTCTGTTTTGATGAACCAGGAGGGAACAAGACGGTAGATAAGTTCTTCTTTACATCTCCAACAAACAGGATAACTGTGTTCGTGGGGTTTAATAAGATAGAGTTTGTTTCTCTGCTTCAGTTCTTCAAAAACTTCATCGGCAATTTTCTTGCTGTCTTTACCTGTAAAGAAGCCGAAGCCTTTAAGGAAGATACCCATATCGTCAACGGGCATAATTTCGGGAAGACCGAGTCTCTTACCGAGTTCGTTATCTTCTGCACCGCAGCCGGGAGCGATGTGAACAACGCCGGTACGTTCTTCAGCGTCAACATCTTCCCAAGCAACGATTTTATGTTCAAAGCCCTGCTGTGCTTCAAGTTCGGGGAAGCAGGTGTCATACTTGCGGCCAACAAGTTCTTCACCTTTGAACATACGAAGAACTTCTTCTTTGTCGTCACCAAGATACTTGATAGCGTTCTTAGCAAGAATAAGAGTCTGTTCGTCGCTTTTTACCTTAACTTCAACATAATCAATTTCGGGGTTAACTGCAAGGGCAACGTTTGAAGAAAGAGTCCAAGGCGTTGTTGTCCATACAATAATTTTGCTGTTTGTGCCTTCAACGGGAAGTTTGAAGAAAACAGAGTTGTGAGTAACGGTCTTATAAGAACCTGTCATTTCGTGCTCTGAAAGTGAAGTGCCGCAACGGGGACACCAGGGCATAGGTTTGTATTCTCTCTTGATCCAGCCGTTATCGTCACAGGTTTTAAGGAAGTGCCAGATTGAAGTGATGTTAAGGTCGGTGTTTGTGAAGTAGGAGTTATCCCACTGCATCCACTGACCGAGTCTCTTGGACTGTTCGGTTATAACACCTGAATACTGCTTAACACGCTCAACGCACTTTCTTGTGAATTTATCAATACCGTAATCTTCAATATCTTTCTTGGATTCGAAGCCAAGGTCTTTTTCAACACCTACTTCAACCCAGAGTCCCTGACTGTCGAAACCGTTCTGGCAGCGGCAGTCATAACCTTTCATATACTTATATCTTATGAAAGTGTCCTTAAGAGTACGGCCCCATGCGTGATGGATACCCATAGGATTGTTAGCGGTGATAGGTCCGTCAATGAAACGGAAACGCTCCTTACCCGCATTTTTTGCTTTACGCTTTTCATAGCATTCGTTTTCTTCCCAGAATTTGAGAACATCGTGTTCCATGGAAATAAAACTGTTGCTTTTTTCAATTTCTGCCATGGTAATTCCTCCATTTATTTTTTTGCAGAACTTCGGAAAAATTCCGATAACTTTCCACTTTGCATATACTGTAATAGTATACTATATTATATAAAAGATTGCAAGAAGTAAAAGGTGATTTCTTGAAGTTTCTTGACACTTTTTTCACATAGTATTACAATCGTTATGTATTTTTTTATCCCGTGCAACAAAATTCGCAAAATTTTCATCTAATATGTCAGAGGTGATAAACTTATGAAAAAGATTATGCTTATATTTACGGTAACTGTTCTGCTTGCAGCGGCGCTTTGCGGCTGTGCAAAACCTGAAAACCGTGCCGATGTTTCCGTGAAGTCGGGTGAAACAGAAATAACGGGTACCGTTGAAAAGGTCAGCGGAAATATTCTTCTCATTTCCGACGGCGAAGGCGGCAGATTTTCCTTTTGTTACAGTGACGAGGTTGAAGTTGTGGAAGACGGATACTATGTGGTGGATTTGTCCGCCAATTCTTTCAAAGGTAAAAAGGTGACGGTTATATGCAGTGCGGAAATTATGGAAACATACCCTGCACAGCTTTCCGGTGAAAGAATGATAATCATAGGTTGACGAGTATAATCCGAACCCGTTTTTTGCAGGCGGATTTTCGCCAATCCTTTGTTAAAATACTCGCAAATCCGAAAGGATTTGCTGCGTTTTGTGCCTTGTTTTGACAAAAATTCGCACTGAAAAAAATCATCAGACCAAAAAGTGCGAATTTTTGTAGAGTTTTTGGATG
>JAZOAX010000094.1:0-7193 GCA_045595685.1 Acutalibacteraceae bacterium | reverse complement strand
CGGACTTATCCTCGGTGCAGTTTTTGCAGGTCTTGTTTATGTAATTATTGCACTTGTTATTAAGTTTGTAGGCGTTAATTGGCTCAACAAACTTATGCCCGCAGTAGTTATCGGCCCCACAGTTGCACTTATCGGTCTTTCTCTTGCAGGTGCAGCAGTTAAAGACGTATTCTCATACGGTCCTCAGGACGGTAACGGCTCATTCATTATGACAACTAACATCTGGGTATCATTTATCTGTGCCCTTGTTACTCTTTTCGTGGTTGTTCTTTGCTCAACCTACGGCAAGAAGATGGCAAGACTCATTCCCTTCATTATCGGTATTCTTGCAGGTTATGCAGTTGCTCTTGTGTTCACATTAATCGGTAAGGCAACAGGCAATGCAGACCTTATGGTTATTGATTTTGCTCCCTTCCAGGCTCTTGTTGCAGACGGTGTAACAATCAAAACATTCCTTGCAATTCCCGATTTCACATTCCTCACTGCTTTTGAAGGTATCAAGGATTTTGAAGCTTCTTATGTTGCAACAATCGCAGTTGCATATATCCCCGTTGCATTTGTTGTTTTTGCAGAACACATTGCAGACCACAAAAACCTTTCATCAATCATTGAAAGTGACCTTCTTGAAGATCCCGGCCTTCACAGAACACTCCTCGGTGACGGTATCGGCTCAATCGCAGGCGCTATCTTCGGCGGTTGCCCCAACACAACCTACGGCGAATCAGTTGGTTGCGTTGCTATCACAAAGAACGCTTCTGTTGCAACAATCACAACAACTGCAATTCTCTCAGTGCTTATCGCATTCATCTCACCCTTCGTTGCTTTCCTTGATTCAATCCCCGGCTGCGTAATGGGCGGTGTTTGCATCACACTTTACGGCTTCATTGCTGTTTCAGGTCTTAAGATGATTCAGAAAGTTGACCTTGAAGACAACGCAAACCTCTTCACAACATCTGTAATTCTTATCACAGGTATCGGCGGTATGGCTCTTGCAATCGGCAAGGTTACCCTCACAACAACAGCCTGTGCACTTATCCTCGGCATCATCACAAACCTTGTTCTTTCAAAAAGCAAGAAAGAAGCAAAATAAGAGTGCAGAATTGTGCAGTACAGACGGCAGGTTATATCTGCTGAATTAACAAATTATAAAAGACATCTGAGTTTAAAATTCAGGTGTCTTTTTTATTATACAACATCATAATCTTAACAATGACCTGTATGATATACTTTTTTATGCGGGAGAAATCTTTAGGTTATATCAGACCTGCATTTTGCATTTATTAAAAAAGATAAAGTTTTTTCATAAAACCTATTGACACTGTTGTTTTAATGTGTTAATATGTTACCACGCTAAAGTGATAAAACAAATCACTCATAAAAATTTATGTATTTTCGAAAGGAAGAAAAGAAAATGAACAAGAAAATTATTGCATTAATCCTCGCAGCACTCGCAGTTGTAATGTGCTTCGCATTCGCAGCATGCGGCGGTGAAAAAACAACAGACGGTAACGCAGATACAAACGTTGTTTCAGACCTTGCAGACATCAAAGCAAAAGGCACACTCGTTGTTGGTATGACAGTTTATGAACCCATGAACTACAAAGATGCAGACGGCAACTGGACAGGCTTTGACACAGAATTTGCTCAGGCAGTGGCAAAGGAACTCGGCGTAGATGTTGAATTCATCGTAATCGACTGGGACAACAAATTCTTCGAACTTGAATCAAAGAAGATTGACTGTATCTGGAACGGTATGACAATCACAGAAGAAGCACTCAAAAACGCTAGCGTTTCCGATGCATACGTAAAGAACGCACAGGTAGTTGTTATGCAGAACAGCAAACTTGCTGACTATGCAGACGCAGCATCACTCAAAGACCTTTCCTTCGTTGCAGAAGCAGGCTCAGCAGGTGAAGCAGAAATCCAGGCACTTGAAATTGAAAACTACACAGCAGTTTCCGATCAGGCTGCAGCACTTCTTGAAGTTGCAAGCGGCAAGGCAGATGCTTGTGTATTGATATCACAATGGCAAATGCAATGACAGGTGAAGGCACATCATACGCAGACCTTGGCTATGAACTTGAACTTTCAACAGAAGAATACGGTATCGCATTCCGTAAGGATTCAGACGTAACTGCAGAAGTTAACAAGATTATGGCAGACCTCGTTGAAGCAGGTACACTCAAGGCTCTTGCAGACAAATACAGCCTCACACTCGCATAATTTTAAAATCAGACTTTAATATCAAAGGAAAGACAGAAGGCCTGTGCCTCCTGTCTTTCCGTCGGTAAAGAAGAACTTTCAAAAAAGAAAGGTTAAGGACTTTTTATGTTTTGGACAGTAACCTCAAGCCTTCTTGAAGGCTTCGGGAAAACCCTTGAGATATTTGCACTTACTCTTGTTTTCTCACTTCCGCTTGGACTTATAATGTCCTTCGGCTCAATGAGTAAGTTCAGCCCCATCAAATATCTTACAAAACTTATCGTGTGGGTAATAAGAGGCACTCCTCTTATGCTTCAGCTCATCGTAATTTTCTACGGCCCGGGACTTATCGGCACATGGGCGGCTTCTTTCACTCCCGATAACGCACTGGAACAGTGGCTTTGTTCAACAGGGGTGTTTAACAGCCTTATTGAATGGATGGCTACATGGAGCGGTTTTGACCGTTTTAATGCAGTTATAGTATCCTTTGTTATCAACTATTCCTGCTATTTTTCCGAAATTTACCGCGGCGGTATCGAAAGCATCCCCAAGGGACAGTATGAGGCAGGTCAGGTGCTTGGTATGACAAAGCGTCAGACCTTCTTCAAGGTTGTGCTTTTGCAGGTTATCAAGCGCATTATTCCGCCTATGAGTAACGAAATCATAACCCTTGTTAAAGATACATCTCTTGCAAGAACAATTTCAGTTTACGAAATTATCTGGAGCGGACAACTCTTTATCAAGAGCGACGGTCTTTTGTGGCCGCTTCTTTACACAGGTTTATTCTATCTTGTGTTCAACGGCCTTCTCACAATTCTTTTCGGCAAACTTGAAAAGAAACTTGACTATTTCAAAAACTAAGGAGGGGATAAGATGTCTATACTTGAAGTTAATGAACTTAAAAAGAGTTTCGGCAAAAACGAAGTTCTCAAAGGCATATCCCTTTCTCTTGAAGAAGGACAGGTTATGTCCGTCATCGGCTCCTCAGGCAGCGGCAAGACAACACTTCTTCGTTGTATCAACTTCCTTGAAACTGCCGACAGCGGCAAAATTATGGTTGACGGCGATGTGATTTTTGACGGTGAGGACAAGTCAAAGCACAAGGCAAAGGAAACAAGAGAAAAGCAACTGAAAATCGGACTTGTTTTTCAGCAGTTCAATCTTTTTCCTCAGTATAATGTTCTTGACAATGTTACCCTTGCCGTAAAACTCAAGGCAAAGGAAAGACCTGATTACAAGCAGAACAAAAAGCAGATTCTCAAAGAAATTGACGACAAAGCCAAGAAACTTCTTTCAGATATGGGACTTGCCGATAAAATGGACCACTATCCCTGCCAACTTTCAGGCGGTCAGCAGCAGCGTGTTTCCATTGCAAGAGCAATGGCACTTGAGCCGAAGATACTTTTCTTTGACGAGCCCACTTCCGCCCTTGACCCTGAACTTACAGGCGAAATTCTGAGAGTTATCAGAGAACTTGCCGAAAAAAATATGACAATGGTAATCGTAACCCACGAAATGACCTTTGCAAAAGAGGTTTCCGATTACATTGTGTTTATGGATGACGGTGTTATTGCCGAAGAAGGCAAGGCAGAAGAAGTAATCAACAATCCTAAAACAGAACGACTGAAGGCATTTCTGAGCAAAATCAGTGATTAATAAGTAGTCAGTAGTCAGTAGACAGTAGTCAGGGCGCCTTCGGCGCTGTCTGAAAAGAAAATATAATATAATATAATGAATGTACTGTTGAATATATCAGCGGTACATTTTTTCTTGCTGAAAAGTATCGAAATAAGCATTGACTTTGCCTTGTGTATGGAATAAAATTGAAGCACAATAAATTTGAAATGGGAGAAAGAAATGAAGAAAAGTTTTGCGATGGATCCAAGATTTTTTCTGATGATTATTGTTACCTGCTTTTTCGGTGTAATGACATACGGGGGAATATTGGATGGTGATGTCGGACCTGCACTTATAGTTGGCGGTGCAATTACTCTGCTTTTTATTTTCGGAATAGTTATAATACCGAAATTCTCTGTTGCAGATGAAGAAGGCGTATCAATTTATTATCTGCCTTTTGTAAAGGAAAGTTATAAGTGGAGTGAAATCAGAAAAATAGAAATCGTAGAGGACAGAAGTTACAGAAAAACTTGTCTGGACTACTTCTGGAAGGTGTATAAAATTGTACCTATGAAAGAACAGAACTATAAAGGCTCAAAATATCACAGTTTTTTTCACTCTTCAGAGATTTTTAAAACATTTCTTAGTAAAAGAATGCTGAAAAAATACTGGAACGGTGCAATAGAGGATGACTCGTTTTCTTGGTTTAAAAAGCACTGTACAAAAACTAAAAAGAATGTCAAATATGATTTAACCGAGGTAAGACAAAAAGAAAAGGCTGTAAGAGATAGCCTTAAAAGCACAGTAGCGCAATATGAAGCCAAGGCAAAACTGTATGGCAAGACTATTGATGCATCCTGTACATATTTTATTGATGATGAAGATTTTGGCAGCAGACCTAAAGAGAATTATTCCTATGTTGCCGAAATATTCGTAGAAAAAGAAAATGACGAGGAGAACATTTTTTATATCAAAGCGGAAATACTGTTCGTAAGGTACGGTAAAAGTAATGTGAAAATTACAGAAAACAAATCCGCCTTTGATGAAATTGCCAATAAGATAAATGAAGCGATTGAGGATAGATAAAAAGCAACCGTTGACTTAAAAATCAACGGTTGTTTTTATTACCAATTTTTCATTTTTTCTTTCATTGCCTTAACTTCCGCCATAACACATTCAGGTGACGGACCGCCTTTAACGGTACGTTTTTTAACGCACTCGTCAAGGTCTATGGCAGTGTATACATCTTCGTCGAAAAGGTCGCAGACAGCCTTGTATTCCTCAATAGGAAGTGTTTCAAGGGTGAGCCCTTTATCGATGCAGGTAGCAACAAGCATACCCGTTGCCTTGTATGCGTCACGGAAGGGAAGTCCCTTATAAACAAGATAGTCTGCACAGTCAGTGGCATTGATAAAGCCCTTTGCCGCCGCATTTCTCATATTTTCACGAAGCACCGTTGCTGTTTCAAGCATGGGAGCAAAGGTGTCAAGGCACATTATAACAGTGTCCACTGCGTCAAATACTGCCTCTTTGTCTTCCTGCATATCTTTGTTATATGCAAGAGGGATGCCTTTCATAACAGTGAGAAGTGTCTGCAAATCACCGAAAACTCTGCCTGCTTTGCCTCTTACAAGTTCTGCAATGTCGGGATTCTTCTTCTGAGGCATAATACTTGAGCCCGTTGAAAAAGCATCGTCAAGTTCAATGAATTTGAATTCCCATGAGCACCAGGCAATAATTTCTTCGGCAAAGCGTGAGAGATGCACCATCACAATGGAAAGGGTTGAAAGAAGTTCAAGGGCATAATCTCTGTCTGAAACGCCGTCAAGGCTGTTGTCGGAAACACCCTTAAGCCCGAGAAGTTCTGCAACATACTCTCTGTCAAGAGGATATGTTGTGCCTGCAAGGGCTCCTGAACCGAGAGGGGATACAGCCATTCTCTTTTTGCAGTCATAAAGTCTGTCAAGGTCACGAAGAAGCATATTTCCGTATGCTAAAAGGTGGTGACCGAAGGTTACGGGCTGAGCGCGCTGCAGATGGGTGTATCCGGGCATAACCGCATCGTAGTTTTCTTCGGCTTTGTTGACGATAACCTCAATCAGAGCCTTGATGGAATCTTCAAGAACATCGCACTGCTCTAAAAGATAAAGACGAAGGTCAAGTGCAACCTGGTCGTTACGGCTTCTTGCAGTGTGAAGTCTCTTACCGCTGTCACCGATACGCTTTGTAAGTTCGCCTTCAACAAAGGTGTGGATGTCTTCTGCGGTCATATCAATTTCAAGGGCGCCGGATTCAAGGTCTGCGGCAATTTCTTTGAGGGAAGCAACAATTTTATCGCTTTCGCTTTTATCAATAATTCCCTGCTTGCCGAGCATAGTTGCGTGGGCAACAGAACCTCTGATATCCTGCTGAGCCATACGGCAGTCAAAGGGGATTGATGAATTGAAATCGTTGGTCTTTTTATCGAGTGATTTTTTGAATCGTCCTGTCCATAAAGGCATAGCATTTTCCTCCGGAAAATGAATTCGGAATTATGAATTCGGAATTCGTGATTTTTATTTGTTTTATTATCCTAAAAAACAGATTATTTGTCAATAGTCCATACTGACTACTTAAAAAAGGTGCCTGAGGCACCTTTTTTATTATTTAATATCCCAATCCTTTGAAAGCATTGCTTTAACCTTGAGGGGAAGACCGAAGAGATTGATGAAGCCCTGAGAATCCATCTGGTCATAGCAATCGTCTTCATCAAAGGTTGCCATATCTTCACTGTAAAGTGAGTAGGGTGATGTCATACCTGCGCCCATGATTGTGCCCTTATAGAGCTTGAGCTTAACTTCACCTGTAACAGTTTCCTGTGTCTTATCCACGAAAGCTGAGAGAGCTTCACGGCAGGTTGTGAACCACTGACCGTAGTATACGAGTTCAGCATATTTAACTGCGAGTTGTTCTTTAAGGTGAGCAGTGTCCCTGTCAAGGCAGAGCTGTTCAAGCATTTCGTGAGCCTTGTAAAGAATTGTTCCGCCCGGTGTTTCATAAACGCCACGGCTCTTCATACCAACAAGACGGTTTTCAACCATGTCTGAAATACCGATGCCGTTGTCACCGCCGAGTTTGTTAAGTGCCTTAACCATTGCGGGACCGTCGAGTTTTTCACCGTTGAGAGTTACGGGAACACCCTTTTCAAAACCGATAGTGATATATGTGGGAACATCGGGAGCCTTTTCGGGAGTTACGCCCATTTCAAGAATTTCGTCATACTTGGGCTCATTTGCGGGATTTTCAAGGTCAAGACCTTCGTGGGAAAGGTGCCAGATGTTCTTGTCTTTTGAGTAGTTAGTTTCTCTTGTAATTTTAAGAGGAATGTTCTTTTT
>JAZOAX010000093.1:0-3695 GCA_045595685.1 Acutalibacteraceae bacterium | reverse complement strand
ATGCTTTACTATATCAACACCTGCTCTGTCAGCCCAGATTTCAAGTTGCTCAATAGCAGCGGCTCTGAAAGTGTCTGCTGCACCGAGGATAACTTTTTTGCCCTGTCTTTTATACATTGCTGCAAGTTTGCCGATTGTTGTGGTCTTACCCACACCGTTAACACCGATAACAAGAATTATTGAGGGAATTGTGATAAGACCCATATCTTCACCGCCGTCTATCATTTCGGCAATGATATCGGAAATAATCATTTTAGCGTGTTTCGGATTTCTTACTTCGTTATGGTTTACTCTTTTTCTGAGTTCTTCAACAATGTCTGTTGCAGTTTTCATACCGATGTCACCCATAATGAGTGCTTCTTCAAGGTCATCGAAGAAATCGTCCGTGATTTCTTCGTAGGCGCCCAGAACATCTTCTATTCTGCCGGTCATACCCTCACGGGTTTTCTTAAGTCCGAAACCGAGTTTTTTAAATATACCCATTGTATATACTCCTTACTGTGTGATACCTAATTTCTTTGCAAGTTCTGCTGTTTTGAGTTCAAGAAGTTTTGATACGCCCTGCTCCTGCATTGTTATGCCGTAAAGCATATCCGCTTCTTCCATTGTGCCTCTTCTGTGGGTGATGAGGATAAACTGTGTGTTTTCCGTCATTCTTCTCACATACTGGGCATATCTTGTTACATTAACATCGTCAAGAGCGGCTTCAACTTCGTCGAAAATGCAGAAAGGTGCGGGGTTGACTTTCATAATTGCAAAAAGAAGTGCTATTGCCGAAAGACCTTTTTCACCGCCTGAAAGAGAGTCAAGTCTCTTAACCATTTTTCCCGGAGGCTGAAGTTTGATATCAATATTGCTTTCAAGAACATCTGTGGGATTTTCGAGAATTAGTTCGGCTTTACCGCCTGCAAAAAGTTCACGGAATGTTTCGTTGAAGTTTTCATTGATTTTTGTGAACTGTTCGCGGAACTGATGACTCATTTTATGAGTTAATTCTTCAATAAGACGGATAAGCTCCTTTTTGCTCTTTTCAACGTCTCCCACCTGTGATGACATAAATTCATAACGCTCTTTTACTTCTTTATATTCCTCAATGGCTCCAAGGTTAACAGAACCGAGATGACGGATTGAGTTTTTGAGTTCGTGAAGGCGTTTCTGTGCACCTCGGGGATCTTCGGGGCGCTCGGCAATGGCTTCTGCTTCACGCTTTGTGAGTTGATACTCTTCGTAAAGTTTGTTTGCAGTTTCATCGTACTCACGCATCATAGTTTCTCTGCGTTCTTCAAGCCTTGCCTTTTCGCCGCCTATCTGCTCTCTTTCGGCAGATTTTTCTCTTTCACGAAGACGGAGAGTCTGTGATTCTTTTTCAGTTTCACTGCGTTTTTTATGCAAAGCATCAATATCAGATCTGGACTTTGCACTCTGAGAATGAAGTTCTTCGGAAAGAACTGCGAGTTTTCTTATTTCTTCTTCAATTTCAATGTTCTTTTCTTTAATGATTTCAATTTCTCTGTCGAGTTCTTTGTCTCTGTCCTCATGGCTTACAAGCCTTGCCTTGAGAAGCCCCAGTGCCTGCTGTCTTGCGGCAAGTTCTCTGTCGGCACCGTGAACATCAATATTGAGTTTTGAAATGGCAACAGAAATTTCTTCTCTTTTCTGAGTCAGTTCTGTTTTTCTGCCTGAAAGTGAAACAAGTTTCTGTTCAGCAAGACGGATGCCTTCAGTGAGTTCTTCAATAAGAGATTTCTTTTCTTCAATGGATTTCTGAATTGCAAAAATTCTTTCATCGGCACTGTTTTTTTCTTTTTTGAGTTCGCCAAGATCATTCTGTGCAGTAATAAGTTGCTGATGAATAAGGTTATACTCACCTTCAAGGCGAATTTTTTCTTCCTGCAAATTGGAAAGTTCTGCCTTTTCAGCATCAAGTTCTGCAGTAATTCTGCGGATTTCGTCGCAGAGTTTATCGTAATATTCCTGCTTTTCCGCAAGGTCTGCGGTGAATTTCTTATCCTTTTCTCTGAGTTTTTCGATTTCTGTACCTCTTGAAAGGATACCTGTATTCTGTGCCTGTGAACCGCCTGTCATTGAACCGCCTGCATTAATTATCTGGCCGTCAAGTGTTACAATTTTGAAACGGTGCTCATATTTTTTTGCTATGGCGATGGCAGAAGAAAGGTCTTCGCAAACAACAACTTTTCCGAGAAGTGACGATATAATTTCGCCGTAAATTTCGTTATATGTCAGAAGATTTACCGCTGTATCCACATAACCGTAGCAGTCGTCAAGTCCGTCTTCTTCAAGTTTTTTGCCTTTGATTGCAGAAATCGGCTGGAATGTTGCTCTGCCTGCATTACCTGCTTTAAGAAAATTAATGGCGTTCTTGGCATCATTTTCAGTGTCTGTGATAATATTCTGAATTGCATTTCCAAGAGCAGTTTCAATTGCAACTGCATATTCCGCTTTAACAGATATAAGTTGTGAAACTGTGCCGTGAATACCTTTGAGGGCGCCTTTCTGACTTTCTTTTACAACCCTTTTAACTGCGCCCGAATAACCTTCCATATTTTTTTCAAGTTCTTCGAGCATCTTAATTTTTGATGATATGCGCTGAGACTCAAAAGTCATATCGTCAAGTTCTTTTTTCAGGGTATCTGCTTTATCGTTTTTGCCTTTAAGTCTTAAATTATAACCGTTTACTGCGTTGATGCTTTCACTAATCTGTTCGTCACACTTCTGCTTTTCTTCTTCGGTTTTTCCACACTGGAGTGAGAGTTCATCAACGGTTTCCTGCTTTGAAATAAGAAGAAGTTCAACGGTTTCAACTCTTGTTTTGATTTCGGTTACTGAAGACACAAGAGTGGAGTGAACAACTCTTGCTTCGGAAAGGTCGTTTGTGAGTGTGGTAACTGATGCGGAAAGTTCTGCACTTTCTTCGTCAAGGTTGCCGCCCTCACTTTGCATTTTTTCAAGTTTTTCCCTTGTTTTCTGCAGTTCGTCGCTTTTTTCATCACGGATTTTTCTCATCTGAGCAATGAGTTTTTCTTCCGTTTCAATTTCTTTCACAAGTTGCTGACGGCTGCTGAGAGAGTCTGTTCTGTCTCTGCCGATTCTTTCGATGGTTTCGTTGTTATGAGAAATTGAATTTCTGAGAACAGCCTGCTCACTCATTGCGGCGGCGGCTTTTTCCTCAAGTTCGGAAATGCCGTTTCTGATTTCTTCAACTCTGATGTTGATATTCTGAATATCGGTCATACACTGCTCAATCATTTTTTCAATTTCGGAAAGTTCACTTTCCGCACTGTCGTACTGATTCTGAGCAATTGCAATTTTATCCTGCTGAGCACTGATATCTGCTTTAAGTTTATCGATATTATAAAGCCACAGACCGATTTCTATTCCCTTTTTCTCCTCGGCAAGAACAATGAATTTTTCTGCTTTTTCACTTTGATGCTTGAGGGGACCTATACGTGATTCAAGTTCTGTGAGAATGTCTCTCAGGCGCACAAGATTTTCCTCTGCCTGAGAAAGTTTTTTAAGTGAATCATTTCTTTTATATCGGTAAGAAGAAATACCAGCTGCTTCTTCAAGCATTTCACGGCATTCCTTACCCTTTCCGCTGACCATATCGGCAATCTTGCCCTGGCTGACCATTGAGTAACCGTCTCTGCCGAGACCTGTGTCCATAAACAGTTCGT
>JAZOAX010000092.1:0-5568 GCA_045595685.1 Acutalibacteraceae bacterium | reverse complement strand
TTGTCTCGCCGCTTCTGGCACCCCCTGCGGGAATCGAACCCACATCTAATCCTTAGGAGTTTGCCCCAAGGGGTGTTGTTTTGTTCACTTTTTGTCACTTAAAAACCCTCACGCACCCTTATTTTACTAGGGTTGGCGGGTGTTATGATGTTAACAGAGTCACTCTCAGTTTTTTCTGATTTTTAGCAGTTTTGCTAATGAAAATTAGCAGATTATTAGCAAGTGAGCGACAAACAGGCGAATGATGTTGTGTTAATTTTTTCTTTTTATGATCAAGATTTCATTTCCCACAAGTTTTTCTTCATCCAACAGCTTTCACATTTTTGACGATTACAATGACAACCTTTCCAATAGGAAGATATTTGACCCAACTCTATCAAAGGTGTTCTAATAATCTTCTCTAATTCAGGCACAACAGTTTTATCTAAAAACAAATCAAAATCTTCTTTACACAATGCCTGCCAATCCATAGGAAACTTATCGTTTGGAGCAATTCTCGTATCATAGCAATCTCCATAGTTGTTTGTTTCGTTTTTTCCTATATAAAGGTTAAAATAGTACTCATCAGAATATGCAGATTTTTGTGCATTGAACATTATATAGTAGGTATCGTCAAGCGAACGTGTCCATGTGTTAGCTTTTTTCTTAAAACCAAGTGGTTTTAGCTTTGCGTGAATCTGTTGAATAAAAGCTTTTCTCTTTTCTTTTGCATAGAGCAACAATTCGTCTTTTGGTGTATTCTGATAAGCAGTGTACATTTCCGCTACTTTGTGCTTTGCAATAACTTCATCTATTTCATTATATACAACAACTTTTTCTCTAATAGTAATATCCTCATCCGGAACACCCCACTCGCGCAAAGCGTTTTCATCACCAGCCATCCTTGTAAATGCAGTTGATGCATAGCCATAAGAAATTTCAACATTACAGTCATTCATTGTTAAGTTCACGATAAAAGCTGTTAGTTCTGTCATAGGCTTATAAAAATACCAATGACTGGATGATTGACGTGCAGTAGGCTCACTCATTCCAAATGCGAAAAGCTCGGTACGATACTGTTCTATTTTTGTTTGGATATCTATTTTCAATTCAGTTGTCATATTAATAACGTCTCCATCAGATAAACTATAATTCACTTTATCAATCATATTATAACACATACCTCTAAACTTTTCTACACATTAAATTATCAAGTCTGACATGAAATACAGTTTCTTTCGTCTGATACAATATTAACATAATAACTATCGCCTTCATTAGCAAACATATATTCAAAATCGAATATTAGCAGAACGGGCTTTTTCATTAGCAGAAAACCGAAAAATCTGCTAATTTTCATTAGCAAAAAAAAATTACTGAAAAGCTAAAGAAAAAAATTTTTAAATGAGTTTGAATTTTCAAGCAAAGCAACTCACCTAAAAATCAAAAAGCCGAAACTCCTTGTAAAATCAAGGTTTTTTCGGCTTTTTTTATTTGTTTTCTTTTGCAGTTTTCAGTGTAGAAATGAGTATTCTTTTAATTTCAAGGCAGTCATCCAGCAAAGAATTACCTTCCTTATCGGTTATGTATTCAGATAAAATCAAAAGTCTTAACCAATATTCTGTCTCAGCGGTTTCTTTCAGAGAAATCTGCAGCTTTGCTATAAAATCAGCCTTGCTCTGACCGTAAATCGCTTCGTTGGCATTTGCACCTATTGATGTCGCACTGCGGATAATCTGCTTAGCGATAACTGTTTCTTTTTTCTCTTTGGTAAGGTATTTATTGAGTTTTATTATTCTTGCGGCGAACAACAAGGATTTATCTAATAAGGGATTATCTTTCTGCATATCGTTATTCTCCTTTTTAAAGAATAAAGAAAAAATAATAAAGAATAAAGAATAATACAGAAGCGGCACCGAAAACGGAAACATTTTTATTTCTTATTTATTCTTTATTCTTTCTTCTTTTAGGCGAGTTTGTCTCGCCGCTTCTGGCACCCCCTGCGGGAATCGAACCCACATCTAATCCTTAGGAGGGATTTATTCTATCCATTGAACTAAGGAGGCGTATGTTTTTGTGCTTTGACAATTTTATCATCCTTTGCCTTTTCTGTCAACTGCGAATTTCTGTTTTTATATTCTATTTTAGAATAAACAATATTCCTCCATTAAACAGAAATTAATGATTATATATGCTTTTGAAAAAAACTTATACACAATTATTAACAATTCGATAAATTTACAGTCAATAAATGGATTTTTTATTTATTATATAGTATAATGTGGAATTGAGGTTTTCTCAGAAACCTTCTATTAACAAAACACAAATTGCGGAGGATATATAAAATGAAAATGCCCCCTATTGACATGACTCCCGTCAGTCGTCCGTACCCTATGACAACTATGTTCGGCGCCATTGAACTTTCCGCAGAGAGAGTTCCTCAGGCTCCCGCATTTTCTTTTGAAGGCAAGATTACTTCCTACAAAGAATTTGTTGAAAGAATTGAACAGACAGCAAAAGCATTTCTTAAATACGGCATAAAGAAAAACGATGTTGTAACAATCTGTATGCCCAACACACCTCAGGGCGTTATCTGCCTCTATGCTCTTAACCGTATCGGCGCAGTTGCAAATATGGTGCATCCCCTTTCATCACAGAAAAACATCACTTTCTACCTTAATTATTCAGAAAGCAAGATGATTCTCACCCTCGCTCAGTTTTACGACAAGGTAAGAGCAGCCGTTGATGAAGCAGACAACGACGTAACCGTGCTTGTTGCCCGTATCCGCGACGAACTTCCGTTCCCCAAAAATATTCTTTTCAGACTTGTTAAAAACAAAGAAACCGTAAATATTCCCGAAGGCAAGAAAGACATTCTCTGGTCCGATTTCGTAAAGAATACCGACGGTATTACACTTCCCGCAGTTGAATTTGACAAAAACAAAACTGCAGTTATCCTTTACAGCGGCGGTACCAGCGGTATCCCCAAGGGAATTATGCTTTCAGACTTCAACTTCAACGCTCTCGGTATGCAGGTTGGTGAAATTGCAGGTTGCAAACTTGACTGGGGCACAAAGTTCCTTTCAGTTATGCCTATTTTCCACGGTTTCGGACTCGGTATCGGTATTCACACAGTTCTTGAAAACGGTGCTATGTGTATCCTTATCCCTCAGTTCACAAAAGAATCCTATGCAAAGGCAGTTCTTAAAAACAAACCCAATTTCATTGCAGGTGTACCTACCCTTTTTGAAGCACTTCTCAAAGTTGATGTTTTCAACGGTGCTGACCTTTCATTCCTTAAGGGCGTATTCTCAGGCGGCGACTCACTCAGCCCCGAACTTAAAAAGAGAGCCGATAAATTCCTTAAAGATCACAATGCAAGCATTCAGATAAGAGAAGGCTACGGACTTACAGAATGTGTTACCGCTTCCTGCGTAACTCCTCACGACAGAGCAAAAGAAGGCTCAATAGGTCTTCCCCTTCGTGATATGATTTACAAAGTTGTTGAGCCCGGCACATTCAACGAACTTCCCAGAGGCGAAAGAGGCGAAATCATCATTTCAGGTCCCACTCTTATGCTCGGCTATATGAATTCTCCTGAAGAAAACGCAAAAACCCTCAGAGTTGACGAAAACGGTACCACATGGATGTTCTCAGGCGATATGGGACTTATGGACGAAGAAGGCTTTGTATACTTCAAGCAGAGAATGAAGCGCCTTATCGTAACAAGCGGCTACAATGTATATCCCACCCATATTGAAAATATCCTCGATAAGCACGAAGCCGTTGACTA
The DNA here is from genome assembly GCA_045595685.1 of Acutalibacteraceae bacterium. Lineage (GTDB taxonomy): Bacteria > Bacillota > Clostridia > Oscillospirales > Acutalibacteraceae > UBA6857. Next base: position 1,796 of record JAZOAX010000092.1, on the reverse strand, counting down.
CTCCTGCGTTATCGGCGTAAGAGACCCCTACAAAATGCAGAGAGTAAGAGCATACATTGTTCTTAAAGACGGTTTTGAAGGCACAGACGAAACAAAGCAGAGTATTCTTGACTACTGCAAAACATACCTTGATGTTTTTGAAAGACCAAAGGAAATCATTTTCAAAGACGAACTCCCCAAAACCCTTGTTGGTAAAGTTGCTTACCATTCTCTTGAAGAAGAAGCAGAAAAAGAACTCAGCGAAAAGGAGGCCGCAACAGTATGAGCACTCTCGACAAAATAAAAATGAGACCCAGATATGATTTCAACCGTTTCACCACCACAACAATTATCAACATTCTCAAGAAAAAAGTAATCCACGAAAACAATGTTCATCTTGAGTATTATAAGCCGAAGCACAAAGCCTTTATTCTCATTGCAAATCATACTGAGGCACTTGACCCCGGATATGAGATGGCTGCGATGAAGAAATATATCAGATATGTTTCCAGTGACCACGCAGTAAGAATGAAAGGTGTCGGCCCCGTTTTCAAAATTGTGGGCGGTGTTATCATCAAGCACAGAGACAAGCCTTCCAAGATTCTAACCGATGAAATCATCAAAAACCTTAACGCAGGCATTCCCGTAGGACTTCACGCAGAAGGTGCTATGTCACTCAACGGCCAGACAGGCTTCATTTCAGAGCATACAGGCAAACTCGTTAAGGATTCAGGTGCCGCCCTTATCACCTACCGTTTTGTTGGCGGATATCTCAGAAAACCCCGTTGGGCAAACACAGCAAGAAGCGGCCCCATCACAGGTCACTTTGTTGCTGAATACTCACCTGAAGAACTTTCCAAACTCTCCGTTCAGGAAATCACTGAAATCATCAGACGCGATACTTATGTAAACGTTTATGATGAACAGAAAAAGAATCCTCAGGAATACGCAGGTGAAAACCTTGCAGAATGTGTTGAAAGAATTCTTTATGTTTGTCCCAAGTGCGGTGAGGTAGGAAAACTTCACTCAAAAGGCAATACCCTCACCTGCGACTGCGGTTACAGTGTTGATATGGGCACCGACGGACTTTTCCACAACACAGGCACAGGCAATATTTACGACAATGTTCTTGACTGGGATTTATGGCAGAGAAAAGTGTGGAAAGAAAAAGTTCTTTCCGCCGAAAAAGGCACCTGCATTTTCAGTGAAGACGGACAGATTGTTACAAAGGTTGACGGAGAAGAAGAAACTCCCCTTTCCGAAAACGCAACAATCAGCCTTTACCCCGAAAAGTTTGTTGTTGACCTCGGTGACGGCAGTGAGCCCATTGTGATGGAAACAGAAAAAATCAAGCAGGCTTCCATTGCAAACAAAGACACGCTTCTGATTGTTGATGACAAGATTTTCCTTGATATCAAGTGTCAGGTTCCCCGTTCACCCAACAAATATGTTGCTTCATGGAGATATCTCACAGGCAAAGAATACTATTAAAAACAAACTCTGTTCACTTTCTGTGAACAGAGTTTTTTCTTGTGATTCTATCGATTTTTACAGGTGTACTTTAATCCCGTTTTTATGTGTTAGGTATTTTTGTCTTTACGTTTAATATCTTCCGCCAACTTCTCCCGCTCGAGCCGCGGGGGCTCGTACTTTCACCTCAATATGTTATCAAACATTCAGTCGGTCACGCTGCGCTTAGCGTTACTTTTGTCTTGGCAAAAGTAACCAAAACCGTTCAGTTCTCGGATGATGCTTGTTTATTCGGTATTCTACCGAATGCCACGAGCATCACCGCAAAAAGAAATATTTTAATCCCC
>JAZOAX010000091.1:0-9023 GCA_045595685.1 Acutalibacteraceae bacterium | reverse complement strand
CATTCAGTTTGCCCTCTCCGACAGCCTGACGGCTGCCACCTCTCCCGCAGGGAGAGGCAAGGAACACTTACTACTTACTACTAACTCCTATATCCCAGGCCCTAGGCCCTAATTCTGAATTCTGCATTAAAAAAAGGCTATCGCAGTGCGATAGCCTTTTTTATCAGCCAAGGAATCTTTCAACATTCTTTTCGAAATGTCCTGTATCCTGGAAGCCTGTCTGTGTGTTAAGTCTTTCAGCGGACCAGGCTTCAGCAATTTCTTCGTATGTGCCGTTATAAATGTCTGCTCTCCAGAAGCCGTCCTTTGCTCCGTACATACACCAGTCGGAACTCCACATTCCGTGACCTGTTGCCTTGTAGGTCCAAAGCATCCAGCTGAAGTTGAGGGTGTTCATTGTTTTAAAGCAGTTATCCCAGGTTGTTCTCTGGTGGGGATAGAATTCACCCATCATCATCGGTACGGTGGGGAAATAAAGTTTTGTGAGAAGACAGAAGAATGTGAAAATGAAGTCTGAATTGTTATAGAAGTGCACCTGATAAACAATGTTTTTCCAGCCCTTGATTTCGGGATGGGGAAGTGCAAGAGCAGTCCAGATTGCTTCCATTGTGATGATGTGGTCTTCGTCAACTGCACGAACGGTATCGTAAAGAAGGCCGTACATCCATTCGTTGTTTATGCGTCTTTCAATTTCGGAGCACTGAACATCGCACATAGGCTCGTTGAGAAGGTCATACATTGCAACTGCGGGGTTGCCGTTGTATCTGCCTGCGATTGCAGTCCAGAGTTCCTTTGTGAGTTCGCGGTATTTTTCGCCTCTTTCGCTCTTTTCATAAAGCTGATAGCCTGCAAAAGCGCGTCCGCTGTGGGGTGCATCACTCTGTGAGCCTACTGCACCGTGCATATCAAGAATAACATAAAGTTCACGCTCTGAGCATTCTTCAACAACCCAGTCAAGAATTGAGAAGTCCCATTCGCCGTTTTCGTCAAGGATTTTTGTACCTTGGTCGTCATAATAGAAGTTTCTGTACCAGAAAGGAACACGCACACAGTTGAAACCGAGTGACTTGATGTTGTCAAGATCCCATTCTGTAATCCAGTTTTCATAGAACATTGTCATAAGTTCGTGAGCCTTTTCTCTGCCGAAACGCTCTTCGAGTTTGTCGTAAACCATTTCGCCGTCATACTTCTTTTCGCTGAGTACTTCTGCAGGGATATGGTCGGGATTGAGCCAGTCTTCACGCACAAGCCATGCACCAAGGTTTACACCCTTGAGTTGTATTTCTTCACCTTTGCGGTTATAGATTTTCTGACCCTTTGTTACGAGAAAATCTTCGTCTGTGAAGCCTGTGATTTCATCGGCTGCGGTTACTGCTTCGTCCCCTGCACCTGCCACAAATGTTGCTGAGAACACCATAACAAGTGAAAGAACAAGACAAAGCGTTCTTTTAAATAATTTCATATTTATTCCTCCGTTTTTATTTTTATTTGCCTATATAATTATACATCATTAACGGTAAAAGTCAATAATTCCCTGTATAAGCCAAAACTCTTTCTGCGAAAATACACAAAAACCAAGAGGAAAATTTGGTTGGTTTGCTTTTGTAACCTTGATTTAACTTTTGCATAGTGCTATAATTAGACGAACTAATTGTGAAAGCGGTGTAACAATGGAAAAATATCTTATAGTCGGTGCAGGCAGAAGTGGTATCTGCAGCGCTAATATGCTTTATGAACTCGGAAAAGATTTTGTTATATATGACAGCAAAACCGACCTTGACACTGACATTATTATTGAAAAACTCGACAAAAAAGACGGTGTGCAGTTTATTCTCGGTGATATTACGGAAAAAGACCTTGACGGCATCACTGTCTGCGTTGTGTCCCCCGGTGTGCCTCTCACAACTCCCGTTATGAAAGCGGTTACTGCGAAAAACATTCCCGTATGGAGTGAAATTGAACTGGCTTACCGCTATGACAAAGGCGGTGTTATCGGAATTACCGGTACTAACGGCAAAACAACCACAACTGCCCTCACCTATGAAATTGTGAAAAAATGGAACAGCAAAACTCTTCTTGTGGGCAACATCGAAATTCCTTATACGGGTCTTGCCCTCACATCTGAAGAAGGCGGTGCAACTGTTGCTGAAATCAGTTCTTTCCAACTTGAAACAATGCTCACTTTCAAGCCGAAAGTTTCTGCAATTCTCAACATCACTCCCGACCACCTTGACAGACACGGCTCAATGGAAAATTATGAGAATGTGAAGAAGTCCATTACAAAAAATCAGGATGAAAATGATTTCTGCGTGCTTAACTATGAAGACGAAGTTCTTCGTGAATTCGGAAAAACACTTAAATGCAATGTTGTGTTTTTCTCATCACAAAGAAAACTCACCGACGGACTTTATTATGAAGACGGCGGCATTTACATTGCAAAAAAAGGAGAAAGCACACTCTTTATCCGCACAGATGAAACAAACCTTGTGGGACTTCACAACTTTGAAAACATTATGGCTGCAACTGCTATGACACTGAGTTTCGGCGTTGACATCGACACAATCAGACAAGCAGTGAAAAACTTCACTGCAGTTGAACACAGAATTGAATTTGTGTGCGAGAAAAAGGGAGTTAAATACTATAACGACTCTAAGGGCACAAACACCGATGCGGCAATAAAAGCCATTGACGCAATGCCCTCAACAACGGTGCTTATTGCAGGCGGATATGACAAAAAGAGCGAGTATGACGAATGGGTAAGCCGTTTCCCCGGCAAAGTGAGAAAACTTGTTCTTATCGGTCAGACAAAAGAAAACATTGCCGCCGCCTGCGACAAAATCGGATTTAAGGATTATGTTTTTGCCGAAAGCCTTGAAGATGCAGTCAAAATCTCAGCCGAAGCGGCACAAAGCGGTGACTGCTGCCTTCTTTCCCCTGCCTGTGCTTCATGGGGTATGTTCAAGAATTATCAGCAGAGAGGAACGATGTTTAAAGAACTTGTGAAAGCACTTTGATAGTAGTCAGTAGTTAGTAGTCAGTAGTCAGAATATTAAAAACTCAGCATCCGAAAACTTGAATGCTGAGTCTTTTTTTGATTTGTAAAATTAAAATACTGACTACTGATTACTGAAAAATCATGCAAGTGATTTTTGAAGCTCAGCTTTAACGGCAAGAATAAACTCCTCTGTTGTAAGAGCGGTGGCTTCACTGCCTTCCCAGAGACCTACAAGGTCCTTGGTCATTTTGCCGCTTTCGATGGTGTCGAGTGATGCCTTTTCAAGTTTATCTGCAAAGTCGACAAGTGCTTCGTTGCCGTCAATTTCACCGCGTTTGCGAAGTGCGCCTGTCCAGGCAAAAATTGTTGCAATGGGATTGGTTGAGGTCTTTTCGCCCTCAAGGTAGCGGTAATAATGGCGGGTAACGGTGCCGTGTGCGGCTTCGTATTCGTAGTTTCCGTCGGGGGAAACAAGTACGCTTGTCATCATTGCAAGGGAGCCGAAGGCAGTTGATACCATATCGCTCATAACATCGCCGTCATAGTTTTTGCACGCCCAGATGTAGCCGCCTTTTGAACGGATGACTCTTGCAACGGCATCGTCAATAAGTGTATAGAAATATGTAATGCCCAACTGTTCAAACTTTTCTTTATATTCCTTGTCGTAAATTTCCTGGAAAATGAGTTTGAAGGTCTGGTCATATTTTTTTGAGATAGTATCCTTTGTGGAGAACCAGAGATCCTGCTTTGTGTCGATGGCGTATTTGAAGCAGGAATGTGCAAAGGAACGGATCGAAGTATCCTTGTTATACATACCCTGAAGCACACCGCCGCACTCGAAGTCATAAACAGTTGCTCTTTCGATTTCGCCATCTTCCGATGTAAAAACAAGTTCAGCCTTACCCGGCTTTGTGGGACGGAATTCCGTTGCCTTATAAACATCACCGTAGGCATGACGGGCAATTGTGATAGGCTCTTTCCAAGTTCTGACTGTGGGCTTTATGCCGCTTACAAGAATTGGGGTTCTGAAAACGGTGCCGTCAAGAATTGCACGGATTGTGCCGTTGGGACTTTTCCACATTTCCTTGAGTTTATATTCCTCAACTCTTTGTGCGTTGGGGGTGATTGTTGCACATTTAACGGCAACGCGGTATTTTTTTGTTGCCTCGGCAGCATCAATGCTCACCTGATCGTTGGTCTCGTCACGGTGAGGAAGACCCAGGTCATAATATTCTGTATTGAGTTCAACAAAAGGTGAAAGAAGTTCATCTTTTATCATTTTCCAAATGATTCTGGTCATTTCGTCGCCGTCCATTTCGACGATTTTACCCATTTTGATTTTTTCCATTTTATTATGTACTCCTTGATGTTTATTTTTCTGTTTTGCTTTTTATGAGTTCCAAAATGTCTGAGGGGTGCCTTGTTGTAATGTTATCAACACCCAAGGGCAGAATTCTTCTCATAGCGCTTTTGCTATTTACCGTCCACACGGAAACAAGAAGCCCCTTACTGTGAAAAATCTCAACAAGTTTTGCCGAGCACCTTGTGTATTTCATATTTATACCCACTGCGCCAAGGCTCTTCACCTTATCTGCAAGGGCGGAAAGAGATTTTTCATCCTGACCGATTTCCTTTTCAGGCACATTCAGGTAATATTCCACATCGGGGGTCTGTTCCTTTACGGCGGGGACATCCTTTTCTTCAATACCTGTGTAAAAAATACGGTCACGGACGCCGTATTTTTCACTGAGAGTGACCACGGCTTTAAGGTTATCGGTTTTCTTGCAGTCCACATTAACCTTCAAACTGTCATATTCTCCAATAAACTTAAAGGCTTCTTCAAGGGCAACTGAGTTATTTTCCGCTTCATCGTGCGAGAGGACAGGCATACCTGAAGCATCAAAATTCAGGTCAAACTCAACAATATCTGCGCCTTTTTCATAGCCGACCTTAATTGCTTCAAGGGAGTTATCCTTAGTTCCCTCACATCCCGTATGAGCGGTCAGGGTAAAATTTTCGGGAAGGTTCACCTTGAAATTTTTAGCCTGAGAATACTTCACCGCACCCACGGCAGATACACCTATAACAGCCGCAAAAGCAAGGGCCTCAACGATTTTTGTTTTATTTTTCATCAGCCTCACCACCGATTTATATGATGATAGATATTATATCAAACATCTTTTGTAAGGTCAATACACAAAACAAAAGAGCAGTCCGGATTTTTTCCGGACTGCAGGACTTTATTTTGTTCCGAATTCGGATTTGCCCTCGGGAGTATCTCTGTAATACTGAGTCTTGGGATTGGGATGCTTGTTGATTTTCCAGATTTCTTCTGCCCTCGGTGCCCATTCCTTAGCAAATTTATCGCACTTGCTGCAAAGCATTTCTGCAGTTTCCTCACGGATAAGGTTTGTTGACTTAACGCCCGTTCTACTACAGATATCTCTGAGTTTTTCGGGGTTTTCAAGCATAGGACAAGGTCTTAAGTGGTTATCGTTGAAGGGCTGGTCGTGTCTGAAAGCCATAAACAAGGGGTTGCGGAGACCTTCAAGAAGAGTGTGAGTTCTGATGTTTGAGTCTGAGAAATGGATGAATACACAGGGCTCCATATCACCTGCTGAGTTGATGTGGAAATAGTTTCTGCCGCCTGCAATGCATCCGCCCACATATTCGCCGTCGCTCTGGAAGTCCATAAAGAACAGAGGCTTACCTGTTTTTGAATTACGGAGTTCTTTCATACGGTAGTAAATATATTCTCTTTGTTCGGGTGTTGTGATAAGTTCCGGTGCCGCATCGTGACCAACGGGCATATAGTTGAAGTAAAGACCGAACTTAACGCCGAGTTCCACCATATTGTCAAGGAACCCGTCACTTGTTACGCTGTAGATATTATCCCTTGTGTAACAAACGGAAATACCGAAAAGGCAACCCTTCTTTTTAAGAAGTTTCATAGCGTCAACAGCCTTCTGATAGTGACCTTCGCCGCGGCGCTCGTCGCTTACCTTTTCTTCGCCCTCAACGGAAATTGCAACGGCAAAGTTGCCCACTCTTACCATATCGTCGCAGAACTTTTCATCAATAAGAGTACCGTTTGTGTAGGCAAGGAAAGCACAGTCGGGATAGGTTTCGCAGAGCTTTATGATATCATCTTTTCTGATAAGAGGCTCACCGCCGGTGAACATATAAAGATGTGTACCGAGTTCTCTGCCCTGAGACACAATGGATTCCATTTCTTCATAGGTGAGATTGTTCTTGTGTCCGTATTCTGCTGCCCAGCAGCCCTTACACTTCATATTGCAGGCACTTGTGGGATCCATAAGAAGAAGGAAGGGAATGTTACATTTGTAAATCTCTCTGTTTTCTCTTACTGCCTTTGTACCCTTAACGCCTGCACCGAGACCCATTGCAAGAAGCATCTTCTTGAGCATTGTTCTGTCAAGGTCTGAAAGCACATTCATTGCAAGCTGATAGTATACATTATCGCCGTCTTTAATGGCTTCTCTTGTTGCATCAAGATATTTTTTCGGAAAAGTGCCGCCAAGAAGTTTTTCTGCAATATCAAGCAGTTTTGTAAGGTTTTCCTTGGGGTTTTTATCAACATATTTTAAAAGTCCGTCAAGGGTGGCGCCAATGGCTGCCCTTTCTGCTTTTTCTTTAATGGTCATAATTACACCTCTCTAAAAACAACCGCATAATACGTTATTATAATATAGCACATACAAAAATAAAAGTCCATAGTTTTATTCTGTTTATTATTGAAATATTTTATTAATAAAGGGCGGATTTTTAAAATTTATCATTGTTTTCGCTTGTAAAGGCAACAAAAAATGTATATAATAAGATAATTGTGTTTATTAAATTCGAGGTGGATATATGAGTTACAAAACGAAGGCGACCCTTCTTGCACTTTTGCGCGTGGCAGTTGCAATGACTATTTTTGTTCTTGCCGTTGTCAATTATGAAAAACTCAAGAACATTGACATCAGAGCAATTGTAGATTCCAGTGCAAACATTGCCGTTGCCATCGGTACAATATGGGGCGTGTATCTTGTTAAAAGTGTTCTTTTTATTATACCCGCTTCACTTATCTATATTTCAATCGGTATGGCTTTTGATACCCCCGTTGCCTGCCTTATCAGCCTTGTGGGTATTATTCTTGAAGTTACCGTAACTTATTATCTCGGGCTCTTTCTCGGCGGTGACTATGTTAACAAACAACTTGCAAAAACCAAGGGCGGCAAAAAAATCCTTGATATGAAACTCAACGAAAACTTCCCAACCCTTCTCGGTATCCGTGCCCTGCCCGTTTTCCCCATTGACTTTGTGAGCCTTTTCTGGGGTGCATCAAAATGCCGTTTCCCCAGATATTTCATAGCATCGGTTGTGGGTATTATGCCGAGAGTAATTCTCTTTACCATTCTCGGTGACGGAATTTACGATTATATCCCCATTCACCTGATTATTAAAATTGTTATTATCTGTATCCCCATTGGCGCCGTTATTTATCTTATCAGGCACTTTATAAAACTGAAAAAAGGCGAAATAAAAGAAAAGTAAGAAACTGTCACAGGCAAGGTAATATTGACAGATACACTTCAAATTGATATAATAAAATTTATGTTATTCCTTTTAAGGAGATGATTTTATGGCACACTATATACCTGAGGATTATGTACCTCACCTGAATTTAAGAGAAACTGAAATTGCAATTAAAAAAGTTAAGGACTTTTTTGAAAGAGACCTTGCAATAGAACTTAATCTTACAAGAGTTTCGGCCCCATTGTTTGTTGACACCGAAAGCGGTCTTAACGATAACCTCAGCGGTAAGGAAAGACCTGTAAGTTTTGATGTTTTCAGCGGCAAGAATTTTGAAATTGTCCACTCCCTTGCAAAGTGGAAAAGATACGCCCTCAAAATGTACGGCTTTTCAAGCGGTGAAGGTCTTTACACCGATATGAATGCTATCCGCCGTGACGAAGACACAGACAATATCCATTCAATTTTCGTTGACCAGTGGGACTGGGAAAAGATTATTGAAAAAGAAGACAGAACAGAAAAAATGCTTAAAAAGACAGTTAAACTCATTTATTCTGCTCTCAGACACACTGAATATTACATAACAAAAGAATATAACTTTATCGGCTCACTTCTGCCCGAAAAAATTACTTTCATCACTGCAAGTGAACTTGAAGAAAAATATCCCGATAAATCAAGAAAAGAACGTGAATATCTTGCAGTTAAGGAATACGGTGCTATTTTCCTTATGCAGATTGGCGGCAAACTGAAAGACGGTGAGCCTCACGACGGCAGAGCACCCGACTATGATGACTGGACACTCAACGGTGACATTATCGTTTACTATCCCCTTCTTGACATTGCTCTTGAACTTTCTTCAATGGGCATCAGAGTTGACGAAGAAGCAATGGAAAGGCAACTGAAAGAAAGCGGCAACGAAGACAGAAAGACTCTGCCTTTCCACAAGGCACTTCTCAGTGGCGAACTGCCCTACACCATCGGCGGCGGTATCGGTCAGTCAAGAATGTGTCTGTTCTTCCTGAGAAAAGCCCACATAGGCGAAGTGCAGTCTTCATACTGGGACGAAGAAACAGTCAAATATTGCAAAGAGCGCGGAGCTGAACTTTTGTAAATGCAAAATGCAGAATGCAGAGTGCAGAATTGCGCCGGACAAAGCGGTAGAGATTAAACTCTGCCCGCTAAACCGACTTTTATAAAATTTAAAGACATCTGAATTTTGAGGTTCAGATGTCTTTTTTATGTTTGTTTGGGGATAATGAGAAACTGACAGCCTTCGCGACATCCTTCTGACAGTGGAAATTACATTGAAATCAGAGGCAAGTAAAGTCTAATGATTAGGTTGGCGAGAATAATCCGAACTCGCCGAAAAGTGAGAATTTTTGTCAAAACAAGGCACAAAACGCAGCAAATCCTTTCGGATTTGCGAGTATTTTAACAAAGGATTGGCGAAAATCCGCCTGCAAAAAACGGGTTCGGATTATACTCGTCAACC
>JAZOAX010000090.1:0-2971 GCA_045595685.1 Acutalibacteraceae bacterium | reverse complement strand
GCCGAGAACATCTGTGGGAATATCCTCATTTTTTCTCATAAACTTATCCGACTCAATGTTTTTCTGAGTGGCTTTGTTGTTTCTGTGTGAAAAATTCTTGTTCTTTTTCTCCATTGTTATCACCTCATAAATATTATCTCATAAAAAAGAGTTTTTATTTATATTGTAAAAATTTATATTTTTTAGTAAAATATATGCAACAAATCCTCGTTGTTTATTATCTAATAGGTTGAACGGACGGTGATAAATTTATGGGCTCAGAAATTACGCGTGATCTGGTCAGAAAAGCACAGACGGGCGATGCGGATTCTTTCGGTGAACTTTATGATATGTTCAAAGACGATATGTTCCGCTTTGCTTATTATTACACATCATCTGTCACTTCGGCAGAGGACTGTGTGAGTGAAACTGCGCTGATTGCTTTTCAGAAAATAACTCAACTAAAAAAAGCATCTTCTTTCAAATCCTGGCTTTTCAAAATTCTTTATAATCAGTGTAAAGGCGCACAGAAGGAAAAAGCAATTTCCCTTGTGCACAGTGAGTATTCCTCTCAGACGGCACTTGTTTATGAAGCGGGGGACACAAACGAAAAAATTGCACTGAAAAATGCCCTCAGAAGTCTTCCCGAAGACGAAAAAGACATTCTTATTCTTTATTATTCCTGCGGCTACACTTCAAAGGAAATTGCAGAAATAACCGGGATAAAAGATGCAACGGTGCGCTCAAAAATATCAAGAAGCACTGCAAAACTCAGAACGATGCTATCCATTTAAAAACAGTGAGGTAAAGCGATGAAACAGTATGATGAAATAATGAATGACCTTCAGGAAAAGTTCAGGGACTGTCCCGGAACTCCCGAAAGCCTTTCAAAAGAAAACATAGTTAAAAAAATAAAAGAACAGAATGTGCCTCAGGAAAAGAAGAAGTCCTTTTCTTTCAAAGCAGAAGCCATGGCGGCAGCACTTGCCGTTATTATTGTGGGTGCCATTGCCGTAACACAAAGCGGATTTATCGAAAAGCAAAATGATGTGGCTCATACCGATGCCGAAACTCAGGTTGAAACTCAGGTTGAAACGGTGCTTCCCGAGGGGATTCAGACCTTTAAAACAGAAAAAGAAATTGAACAGTACTTCAGAAAACTCTATAACGAAAAAACAGAATATATTAATATAAACGGCAATATTCTTTCTTACGGTACCGGTGCTGTTGACGGAATTGTGACAACTGCAGCAGCCAATTCCATCGGTGCGCTGAAAGGTGAAATTTCCGGAGATATGCACGGTGAAACCAATGTTCAGACCGTTGGTGTTGACGAAGGCGATATCATCAAAAATGACGGCAGATACATCTATGTTGTGTCAAATTACGGCGCCGTATGGACAAAGATAAAAATTGTTGACAGTGAGACAATGACGCTTGCCGCCACCATTGAAGTGAAAAACGAAGAAAAAGTCCGTATTGACGAAATTTATGTTTCCGACAATATTCTTTCTGTGGTATACAGCACAGTGGGCTACGGCGGATATCCCTATTACGCACCAAATACGGGAAACGGCAAAACAACCGTTGAAATTTACGATATAGGAAACAAAAACGCACCGAAGAAAATTGCGGCTGTTTCTCAGGACGGTTCTTTCAACAGTTCAAGAAAAATCGGTAACGTGCTTTACACCGTTTCAACTTATTATGTTTCGGGCAAAGACGAAGAAGAAGCAATTAAGAATGCAACTCCCACCGTTAACGGTGCAAAAATCGGCTGCGACTGTATCTATTACTACGGCGACGATTCAACAGTTTATACCGTGCTTTCCGCCCTTGATGTAACAGACACAAAAAACACATCATCTGTGGCTCTTATCGGCGGCACCGACGATGTATACTGCAGTGAAAAAGCACTTTATCTGCTTGACGGATATTATAAAGACGGTGAGCAGAAAACAAAAATAACATCTTTCGCTCTTAACGGCACGAAATTCGAATGTAAGGCAACGGGAGAAATCAAAGGCACCTTTGACGATAAATATTCTTTCGATGAATATAACGGATATCTCAGAGCGGCCACGGGCTATTACGATAACACTGCTTACAAAGAAGTGAACAAGGTTTATGTTCTTGACGAAAACCTCAATGTTGTGGGCGAATCGGAAAACCTCAACGATGAAGAAAACATAAAAGCAGTTCGTTTTATGGGTGAAAAAGGTTATGTGGTAACTTTCAGGCAGACCGACCCCTTATATTCCCTTGACCTTTCAGACCCGAAAAATCCGAAGATACTCGGTGAACTTAAACTGCCCGGATATTCAACTTATCTGCATCCTCTGGGAGAAAATCTTCTTATGGGTATCGGCTATGACGGTGACGAAGAAAATGCAAAAACGGAAAACCTGAAAATAGCCCTTTTTGATATCAGTGATATGACGGCCGTTTCGGTGCTTGACGAGTTTGTGATTAAGAACAGTTACAGTGATGCAAACTATGAGCCCAAGGCACTGATACACTATCCGCAGAAAAACATTGTGGGCATTCCCGTAACCCGTTACAGTGAAGGCACAAGTGAAGTGAACAGCTTTGCAGTTATCAGATACACAGATAACAGCCTTTCTGAAGTGAGAGGTTTTGTGCACGCTTCGGATATTTATTCAACAATGTTCCGCGGCACTTACATCGGGGATATGATTTACACAATAGACGATTACAAGGTTATTGAGCACAGCCTTTCAACAGGTGAGAACCTGAGAGAATGTACCATCACAACCAAGGAAGAACGCAATGTGGAATTCACAACTGCAGTCCCCGCAGAAAAGGGATACGATTTTACCGCAATGCCCGTTGCGGATTAACAGAAGAAAAACAGACGGATAGCATCTCCGTCTGTTTTTGTTGACAGTAAAAATAAAATGTGCTATACTTCCGAAAAAAGTATAATAAATCTGCCACCGATCAGGTTGGCGGGTGTAATCCGAATCCGCCC
>JAZOAX010000089.1:0-2352 GCA_045595685.1 Acutalibacteraceae bacterium | reverse complement strand
GCTTCGCAGCCGGGAGCAACTGATTCGATTAATGTGGGTACACAAATGTCAAAGTCGCAATAAATTGTTGCAACGTTGTCATAGCCGAGGGTGGGAACAACATAAGCATCTCTGCCGCTGATTTTTGCAGTGATGGTAAGTTCCATCATAGGATCTGAAGGATCGTCAACAGCAAATCTGTAGTCACCTTCGGTTTTAAGAGCAACATAAACTCTGTATGTGCAGCCCTTTTTGAAAGTTTCATTTGCTGCAAGAGGAATTTCGATGCCGTTTGAAATTTCATACCATCCGATAACTTCTACAGCATTTGTGTTAATAACATATCCTGTGCCGTCAGTTGTTGCTGTGAAGTCGGGAGTTTTGCCGAAAACGGGAATGTCAAGGTCGGAAACGGAAACAGAAGAAATTTTTGTCTGCTTACATGCGGGGTAATCGTACTGCACAAGAAGTGAAGTTGCGCTGCCGTAAACGCCGACACCTTCTTCTGAGCCGTTGAGAAGGGCAGCAACTACCGGCTTACCGGTTGTTGAGTTGGTTTTGAATTCATAGCCGCCAAGAGGTAAGAGATAAATTCTTACTCTGTAACTGTGACCTGCAATGAATTTGTCGGTTTCTGTGATGTCAAGGCCTGTTTCATTGTCAAACCAGTCAATTCTGTCAATCTTGTAGTCTGATAAACCTACAGCTGCTTCGTAATCGGGAGTTTCTCCTTCTTCAGGCGCATTGAGGTTGGAAATCTCAACAAGATTGATTGTTGATGCTGCACAAGCAGTTACGGCAAAAGCGCATAATACAAGCATAATGCACATTGCTACACTGAAAAACTTCAGCATACCGTTTTTTTTGTTCATGGTGCTTTCTCCTTTAAAAATAGATTTTTTTGTTTCAGTTTTATTCAAGACAATCTTGGCTGAACTGTTACATCAATAGTATATCAAAGTGAAAAATAAAAGTCAATTAAAAGTGAGACTTTTCCGGTACAGAAAAACGGACTTTGGGTCAGAAATCAAAGTCCGTTGTGTGTAAATTTATATTATTTTTCTTAAATCACAAATTGAAGAAATAATGTGGGTGGGAGAGTATTCTTCGGGAAGTTCTGATCGGAACATATTAAGCCATACGCAGTCAAGTTGAACATTCATTGCGCCTTTGATGTCAGACGTGAGAGAATCGCCAACAAGAAGAATTCTGCTCTTGTCCTTTTCGGCAACGGCATTCAGAACATAATCAAAGTATTCTTTTCGGGGTTTCTGATAACCGACGGTTTCCGAAACAAAAATGTCTGTGAAAAAGGGGAGAAGACCGCTTCTTTTCAGCCTTTTTACCTGAGTTGCCGCAACTCCGTTTGTCACAATATAAAGGTCATATCCTTCGCTTTTCAGTTCTTCGCAAAGTTCAACGGCGCCGTCAAGGGTGTTTCCGCCTTCTCCCAGAAGTGAAAGGTATCTTTCGTTCACTTCAAAGGGGTCCGTTTCGGTTCTGAAGCCGATAGCATCAAAAAAGAGTTTGTAACGTACTCTTTTAAGTTCGGGCTTTGTGATTTCACCCTTTTCAAGTTGCTTCCATAAACCCTGATTGATTTTAACATAGGTGCTGATGTTTTCATCTGTCACCGGAACACCGTATTCCTTAAGAGTTTTTACAAGTGCCTGATGCTCATCTTTGTCAAAATTAAGAAGTGTGTTATCTGCATCAAAAAGAATTGTTGTATATTTTCTGTCCATAATCTACCGGTCCTTTATTTTAACTTGAGTTAATATTACTTTATTTTTCTGTTTGTGTCAACACAGACCGATATAACGGACTTTTAAAGCACAATAAATAAATTTTTCTTATTATCTATTTACTTTTTTCTTTCTTGTGGTAAAATAGAAAATGTATAACTATGCACCCCGGGTGCAGAAAGGAAACAGGAGTTTGATTATGGAAAACAAAGGCTTTATTGAAGGTGTTGCTCCGGGCGGACTCAAGGAACGGTCAGAGATAAAACTTCTCGTATGCTACCTTCTGAAAACGTTGGGAAAATCATTGACCAGAACACAGATAAATGAAATTCTCCAGGAATATAATATAGCCAATTATTTTGAAGTAAACGGCGCAATAAGTGAACTGATCACTGCAGGAAGAGTTACAACGAAACTCGTTAACGGCGATGAAGAAATCACCCTCAGCGGTGAAACGGAATACCGTGTGAGATATATAGAAAAAGATCTGCCGAAAACCGTGAGAGAAAAGGCAGTGAGAAGTGCACTGAAAATTCTCGAAAGAGAACGCATTGAAAAAGAAAGCAGGGTTGAAATAACAAAACTCGATCACGGATACCATGTGTGCTTCACTGTTTTCGATATGGAT
>JAZOAX010000088.1:0-6070 GCA_045595685.1 Acutalibacteraceae bacterium | reverse complement strand
GCAAGGGTTACACGGTATGAGTTCTGAACTTTGGTATCCCATGCCGCATTTATCCATCTTTCAGGCTCTGCAGCTTTTGAGATATCCTTTGGCACATTTGCACATTTTCTTGTGTGAATGGAAACACCGTGTCCTCTTGTTATAAAGCCTACAATTTCATCACCGGGAAGAGGGTCACAGCAACGTGAAAACTTGATAAGACAGTTGTCGATACCCTCAACAATAATACCTTCCGTACTTTTAACGGTCTTTTTTGGTGGCTGAACAGTCGGTATTGTTTCCTGCTGAGGCTGATTTGCTTTAACGAGTTTCAGGTATTCGTCTTTGATTCTGGGAATAATATTTGTGAGAATAATTCCTCCGTAACCGATTGCGGCAAAAAAGTCGTCAGCACTGTTGCATCGTTGCTTTTCAGCAATTTTTGTGATGAATTCGAGCATCTGCTTTTCGGGCAGGGTGATATTGTTTCTTCTGAATTCTCTTTCAACTTCAGCCTTGCCCTCAGCAATGTTTTCATCACGTTTTTCTTTTTTGAACCACTGTCTGATTTTGCTTTTTGCCGATGCTGTTTTTGCAATTTTCAGCCAGTCTCTGCTGGGACCTTTACCCTGAGAAGAAGTGGTGAGAATCTCAATAATTTCACCGTTATTTATCTTATGGTCAAGGGTTGAAATTCTGCCGTCGACCTTGGCGCCTATCATTTTATTACCGACACCTGAGTGAATAGCATAGGCAAAGTCAATTATACATGAGCCCATGGGAAGACTTATAACATCACCTTTCGGGGTAAATGCAAATACTTCTTCAGGCACAAAATCCGACTTGATTGTTTTAACGATATCCTCAACATCGTCGCTTTCTTTCTGTGCTTCAAGAAGTTGTCTTATCCAGGAAAGTCTTTCTTCAAACTTCGCTTTGCCGTTCATTCCGAGTTTATACTTCCAGTGAGCAGCAATACCGTATTCGGCAGTATGGTGCATTTCCCATGTTCTTATCTGAACTTCAAAAGGTACACCTGCTTTTCCGATAACGGTTGTGTGAAGTGACTGGTACATATTCGGCTTCGGAGTTGAGATATAGTCTTTGAATCTTCCCGGAATGGGATTGAACATATCGTGAATAATACCGAGGCAGTTATAGCATTCGTAAACAGAATCAACAATGAGTCTTACGGCATAAATGTCATATATTTCATCGATAGTTCTGTCTTTCATATAGGTTTTTCTGTAAATGCCGTGAACAGACTTGATTCTGCCCTCAATGTGAACATTGGGCACTTCCTGACGGACTCTTTCAAGGATTTCTTCTTTGATATTGTCGAGGAAAGCCTGACGGGATTCAACCTGCTTTTCAAGAGTTTTTGCAATTTCATTATATGCAACAGTGTCAAGAAAACTGATGGCGAGATCTTCAAGTTCCTCTTTGAAAGCACGAATACCGAGACGGTGTGCTATAGGTGCATAAATTTCAAGGGTTTCCTTGGCTTTGAAGAGCCGTCTTTCTTCAGGCATAAACCTAAGCGTTCTCATATTGTGAAGACGGTCGGCAAG
Source organism: Acutalibacteraceae bacterium (assembly GCA_045595685.1). Taxonomy (GTDB): domain Bacteria; phylum Bacillota; class Clostridia; order Oscillospirales; family Acutalibacteraceae; genus UBA6857. The sequence goes on along the minus strand of JAZOAX010000088.1, from coordinate 4,520 downwards.
TTTTATGATAATAACGCGGATATCTTCACTCATTGCAAGAAACATCTTTCTTACATTTTCGCTTTGCTGTTCTTCTTTACTGGCAGAAACGGGAATCTGGCCGAGTTTTGTTACGCCCTCAACAAGCAGTTCAACATCTTTTCCGAACATACTTCTGATTTCTTCATCGGTCATTTCCGTATCTTCAACAACATCGTGAAGGAGAGCGGCACAAATTGAATCGCAATCCATACCCATATCACAAAGAATCTGTGCAACGGCAACGGGATGTATGATATAAGGCTCACCTGAGCGTCGCTTCTGGGCTTTATGTGCTTCATAGGCAATGGAATATGCCTTGTTTATTTTTTCCATATCTCTTTCACATAAATTACATTTCAGCGCTTCACTGAGTTTATCAAAGCCTGTTTCATAGGTCTGTGTCATTTTGTTCTCTCCTTTCTTCAGATTGTATCTTTATAATTCTTAAGATATGAAAGTAATTCTGAATTATCCAGATTTACTTTCTGCTGAATGTCACCGAGACTGATGCAGCCTTTTTCGTTTTTAAGAACACCCAGTTCACACAGTGCGTCAATGCTTACAAGTACTTTGCAGGCATTTGCGCCGTCATCGTTAAGGCGGTAGCAAAGCACGTCGGTATCGTATTTCCACCCGCCGCTTGCTCTGATGTATTTAAACACCTCAACTGCAAATTCTCTTGACGGCAATGCAAACCGTGCCTCTTTTTCTGTAAGGCGGTCTTTTCTCTTTATTTTTTCATAAAGCCTTACACTCTTGAGATATTTTTCATCATCGGTGCCTGACATTCTTATATCTTTGATATATATACTTACCTTAACCTGACCCATATACTCATTTCTTTCAAGTTTTACGGCAAGGTCGAGCAAATCACCTTCAACATAAGGGAAGTCTGACTCACAGGTGCCGAAAAGAAGAGCGGTTATGGTGCTTTCTCCCCTTTTAAGACAAAGACGCAGATGTTTTCCGGAGCCTATGGGTGTGATGGAGTGCAGTCTCATACCGAAAAGTCCGAACACAGGCTGAGGATTTCCTGCACCGAAGGGTTCAAGTTCTGAAATTACACTTAGAATATCTGCATTTATAAATTCCGGACGGAGTTTGCAGTCGAGTTCCACAGTGGGAAACGGCATCTGTACTTTTTTGGCATATTCTTCAATTGCCTGCCTGAACAAAGGCAGATTTTCACTTTTCATACCGAAGCCTGCAGCAAGAACGTGTCCGCCGTAATGCGAAAGAAGTTCTCCGCAGGAAGAAATTGCATCGTAAAGTGAAAAACCGTCAATGCTTCTTGCCGAGCCTTTTGCTTCAACACCGTCATCGGTGATTACCATACAAGGTTTGCCGTATTTCTGAACCAGTCTTGCGGCAACAATACCGATGACACCGCCGTGCCAGTTTTCTCCGGAGAAAATGAGCACTCTGTTATTGAGCATTCCGGGGTTTTCTTCAATTTGTTTCTGTGCTTCAAGGGTTATTTCTTTTTCAAGTTCCTGACGGCTGACATTGGCTCTGTCAACAAGATCGGCCTGCTTGTTTGCAGTTTCAATATCACTGCTGAGAAGAAGTTTCAAGGCTTCTGATGCGTGATTTGTTCTGCCGATGGCATTTATCCTCGGCACAATTGAAAAAGCAACTGATGAGGCATTAAGGGTCTTGCCTTCCATACCTGCAACCTTTTTAAGTTCTTCAATACCCGTGCCGGTTCCGTCATTTATTAATTTAAGACCGTGTTTTACTATTGTTCTGTTCTCCCCCGTAAGAGATACTATATCACCTATTGTGCCGATTGTTACAAGGTCTGCGTAAGATGAGAGCAGATCACTTCCGTCAGTGCCGTTCATGGCACTGATGAGTTTAAATGCCACGCCTACACCTGCCCACTGTTTGAAGATACTGGGACAGTCAGGCCTGTGAGGGTCTACAACGGCTGCTGCCAAAGGAAGTTTTTCGGGCACTTTGTGGTGGTCCGTGATAACAATATCCATTCCGAGTTCTTTTATATATTCAGTTTCTTCGTATGCAGAAACGCCGTTATCAACGGTAACAATAAGGTTAACACCCTGATCAAACAGTTTTTTGACTGCATTTTTATTGAGTCCGTAGCCTTCACTGTTTCTGTCGGGAATATATGACACTACTCTGTAGCCCTGACCCTGAAGATAAGAATAAAGCAGAGCAGTAGCGGTAACACCGTCTGCATCATAATCACCATAAACACAAATAAGTTCGTCTTTTGAAAGGGCAAGTTTTATTCTTTCAACTGCCTTGTCCATATCTTTGATTTCGAAGGGGTCGGACAGCATTCCTTCAAATGAGAAGAATTCTTCGATTTCCTCTTCGTCAATAATTCCCCTTGAAGTGAGCAGAAGTGCTGCAAAGGGATCAATATCATATTCAGTTGCAACATCCATTGCAAGTTCTTTATCGATAACACCTACAACCCATTTTTTACGGCTCATTTTTAACTGCCCCCTTTCTTCGATTTTTTAAATTTAATTTTATAATTATACCACTGTTTAGATTCATTTTCAACACTGTGAACAGTGTTTATTGATAAGACTGAGAACAACTGCACCGTATTTTTTCACCTTGTTTTCAGCCATTCCCTGTATGCGACTGAGTTCAACCTCACTTCTCGGTTTCACTACGGCAAGGCTTTTCAGAACTGCGTCTGTGAGTACAGTGAAATCGGGAACACCGGATTTTTGTGCAAGTTCTTTTCTCAGAAGTTTCAGTTTGATGAAGAGTTTCACATCAACATTGTTTTCTGTTTTAACTGACGGAGATTTTTCCTGTTTCGGTATCATTTTTCTTATTCTTTTACCCTTGAAAAGAACATCTTTACACTTTTCCGAAAGAGAAAGTCCCCCGTTTCTTCCCACCTTTATAAAACCGTATTTGATGAAATAATCAAGGTGAAGAAGAATCTGACTTTCGGCGTGGTCTGACATTACACCGAAAGTTTTTGTTTTATCAAGACCTTTTTCGAGAATATAATCATTAACATTACCTTTGAGAAGCTGCAGAACTGTTTGCTGATTTTCTTTTTCACCCACCCTTTTGATGAGAGAAAAGATTTTCTGTCCTTCAACGGTTACATCCACACTTGTGCCGTTACCGTTACAGACGGAGCATTTCTGACATCTTCCGTGGGGTGTTTCACCGAAATATCTCAGCATATAATTTCTCAGGCAATGATTGCCTGTGCAGTACTCAATCATTTTATTGAGTTTTTCCATTCTCAAGGCTTTGATTTCTGCCTTTTCTTTTTCGGTGAGTTCTTCATTTTCTTCGGGATTATCGATAAAAAACTTCTGTGTTCTTACATCGGCACCGTTATAAAGCAGTATACAGTCAGCATCACTGCCGTCTCTGCCTGCCCTGCCGGCTTCCTGATAGTAACTTTCAATATCACCGGGCATATTATAGTGAATTACAAAAGACACGTTGGATTTGTCAATACCCATTCCGAAGGCATTTGTGGCAACGATTATTTCCTTTTCATCGTTTATGAACATATCCTGATTGTCTTTACGCATCTGCCTTGCAAGTCCTGCGTGGTACTTGGTGACACTGTACTTTTCTTTTGTGAGAATTTCATAAAGAGTGTCAACATTCTTTCTTGAAGAACAGTAAACTATACCGCTTCTGCCTGAAAAAAGGTCAAGATAGCGCCTGAGCGCAACAAGTTTATCCTTCGGGCGTAGAACCTCAAAATAAAGGTTTTCTCTGTCAAAGCCCGTAACGGTTTCCAAAGGATTATCAAGGCCGATAAGATTAACAATATCTTCCCTGACCTTTTGTGTTGCCGTTGCAGTAAAGGCACAGATAACGGGTCTTTTTTTGAGATTTGATACGAAATCTTTTATTTTAAGATAACTCGGTCTGAAGTCATGTCCCCACTGAGATACACAGTGTGCCTCATCAACACAAAGCATTGAAATTTCTGATTTATGGCAGGTATTGACGAAGGATTCGGTTTCAAGCCTTTCGGGAGCCACATAAATAATTTTGTATCTGCCCGTCTCCATTCCCGATAAAACAGAATTTATCTGAGACTCCGAAAGTGAGCCGTTAATATACGCACAACTGACTCCGCACTGCAGAAGTGAATTCACCTGGTCTTTCATAAGTGAGATAAGAGGTGAAATTACAAGGGTGATGCCTTCACACATAAGCGCAGGCACCTGAAAACAGATTGACTTTCCTGCTCCCGTAGGCATAATACCCATTACATCGCGGGAAGAAAGAATTGCTTCTATCAGTTCCTCCTGACCCTGACGGAAAGAGGAATATCCGAAGTACTTATTTAAAATATCATATTTTGTCAATTTCCTCTCTCCTTTCTGAAGTGAGTAAAGTGACAGCAATCGAACCCAATAAGTCTTAAATGTCCGATTTACAGCACCTTTGAAGATTTTTCTCCTCGTAATACGCAAGTATTACTTCGTCGAAGAAATCACCAAATGCACTATAACTCGGGCATTTAGGATTCT
>JAZOAX010000087.1:0-6868 GCA_045595685.1 Acutalibacteraceae bacterium | reverse complement strand
GCGATAACCTTACCGAAGATTGTGAGGTCGGGTTCAACGCCGAAGTAGCCCTGAGCACCTGCCATACCAACACGGAAACCTGTAACAACTTCATCAAAGATGAGAAGTGCGCCATACTTACGGCAAAGTCTTTCAACGCCCTTGTTGAATTCCATATCAAGAGGACGTGTGCCGCTTTCGGGACCAACGGGTTCAATGAATACAGCAGCAGTACCGCCGTTGAGCTGGTTTCTTCTGAGTTTCTTTTCAAGGTCGTTAAGATCGTTGGGGAAGAATTCCTGAGTGTCTCTCATAAGACGCATGGGAACACCGCTTGCCTGAGTGAACTTTGAGCCGGGAACACGGATACCGTAACCGAGCTGATCTGACCAACCGTGGTATGCACCGCCCATTTTGAGAATGTGCTTTTTCTTTGTGGCAAGTCTTGCAACACGGCAAGCAACCATACATGCTTCAGTACCTGAACCGAGCATACGGAACATATCTACTGTGGGAACTGAATCGGAGATCTTCTTAGCGAGTTTGTATTCAAATTCGTGGAAAAGACCTGTTGAAGGACCGCAGGTGTTGAGAAGTTCAATAACCTGGTCACGAACTTCGGGAGGGTTGGAGCCGAGAACTGTGGGGCCGCCTGCCTGAAGGAAGTCGTAGTATTCGTTGCCGTCGATATCATAAAGTTTTGCGCCTTCAGCCTTTGTGAAAACGAGGGGGAACGGATAGTTGAAAGCAAGGTTGTGCTGAACGCCGCCGGGAATAATCTGCTTTGCTTCTTCGATCATTTCCTTTGATTTCTGGCACTTCTTGTCGAAGAAATCTTCTTCATACTTCTTGAGAACGTCAGGGTTGATTGAGTGCATGGGAAGTGTGATGAGGTGTTCAAGTTTCTCAGTCACTGCTCTGGCGTCAGGATAATTTGTGATAGCAAATCTTGTGTCCATCTTAATACATCTCCTAAAGTTAATATTTTGGGTGAGCCGTCGCTCACCAATGTTCCCTAATATTATACAATATTTAACGGGGTGTGTCAACTATATTCAGTGTATAAAAAATATTAAGTTTTTTGTGTATGTTTATAATATTGTGTTATGAGGCCTGCTTTCTTGACATTTAATATGTATCAGTATATACTTGAAGTGTGATGAACCCCTTGTAAAGTTTATTATACGGTTTAATCAAAGGAGACGATGATATGAAAAAACTAATCAACATCTTTTTGTTTGCACTGGTTTTTGTGTCACTTTTTTCATTTACGGTATCGGCGGAAGAAAAACCGACGACAGTAGTGTTTGAAGAAGGAACAGTCCGTTTCGTTTATGATGAAGCAACCAAAACAATCACAATAAGCGGTACGGGAACTTACAGCACAGACCAAGGCAGAGACAGATACGCTACCGGTGATTGTGCCGGTGTGAAACTCGAGGCATTCGACCCGCTTCATAAATACAGAAAAATCACAGAAAAGGTAATTGTACAGGAGGGCATTACTGCCATCGGTTCTGCAACATTTGCTTATTTTGAAAATCTGCAAACAGTTGAATTACCCGACACGCTGACATCAATTGAGCATTATGCTTTTTACGAGTGTTATAAACTGCGCAGCATTGTTCTGCCTGAATCTCTTGAAAAAATCGGTTTTGAGGCTTTCCGCAGTTGTAAAAAATTAACAGAACTCAACATACCGAAAAATGTAAGCTGTATTGAAGAAAATTTCATTTTTGATGCTGTTAATCTTGAAAAACTTACGGTAAACAGTAAAAATCAGCACTTCAGTGCAAAAAACAATGTTCTTTATAATAAGAACAAAACACAGTTAATTGCAGTTGCTCCGAAGCAGACTGTTGTTAAAATCCCGAAAACAGTAACAAAAATTTCTGATTTGGCTTTTGCCCTTTCAGAAGTGAAAGAAGTAGTGATACCGAACACTGTAACCAAATTCGGTAAAGGAACTTTCTATAAATCTGATGTTGAAAAACTCACTTTCCAAAAAGTTGCGAAGATTAAAGAAATTGCGGATTTTGATTTATATTACGGTGACGGTGAACGTGAGGCTTACGGTGCATTTGAAGGCTGCAAAAATCTTAAAAGTCTGGTTATTCCCCATTCGGTTAAAAAAATAGGCGGAAGAACTTTACACGGCTGTACCTCTTTGCAATATCTTTTTATTGGGGAAAATCTTGAAAAAAACACTTCTTTGATTTTTTATGACTGTAAAAATCTCAGAAAAATAACAGTCAGCAAGAAAAATGATGAGTACTTTATGAAAAACGGAGCACTTTATATGTGGGACAAATACCGCAAGAAAACTGTGCTTGATTTAGTTTTTGTTACTGTTGACAGGGCGAAATTAAAAATAGCTCCCGAAACACAATTCATTAATGAGCACGCTTTTGCTCACGGCAGTATAGAGGAAATAGTAATTCCGAAAAATGTAAGTTCCATCGGCAACGGTGCTTTCTATAACTGTAAGAATCTCAAATCCGTAACATTTGAAAAAGGCAGCGGATTGAAATATATGGGGTGTAACTCCCAATCTGTGTATTACGGATACTGTTGTTATAATAAGGTTGATTACGATAATAGAGCAATGTTTTATAATTGCAAAAAACTGAAAAATGTTACTCTCCCCGAATCTGTAACAGACACCTGTCTGCCGCTTTTCAACAAATGCAAAAACCTCAAATCAGTTTATTTCGGCAAGAATTTTACCCCTTATTACGGAACTTATGATTTTACCTCTGTAGCAATAAACTGTGCTTCTTTTTCAGATATTAAATTTTCAAAAAACAATCCGAGATACATATCTGAAGACGGAATTGTTTACAGCAAAGAGAGAAACAGAATCTGCTATTATTCTAACAGCAAGACAAATAAAACCTTTGTGCTTCCTGACGGTGTAAGACTAATTGAAGCTCGTGTTTTCAAAGACAACAAATACCTGAAACGAATCAAGTTTGTATATGAACCAAAGAGGAGTAATCTTTTTGGCTTCGGAACTGACGCTTTCGGTGATAAAACAGTACTTGTAAAGAAAAATTCAAACGCACACAAAGCGTTGCTGACCTATCAGGAAAACTATATTTGTAAAGTGAACATCAAATTCTATTAATGTAATCAGTCAGGCGATATTCTGAAAAGAATATCGCCTGAAGTTTTTCAGTCCGTAACAAACGATAATTCTTTTGTTACTTCCCTTAATATGTCTGCCAATCCGTTATTACTGGCATTTTGAGCCTCTATGGATAAAAACAATTCCATCTTACCACCTCACCAAATAACATATGAGACAGTTCTGAGCATGTATTTCTAACACCCGTCAACCTGTGTTGTTAACTGAATTTTGTTTTTCTTATATAATTGCTATTTTCTTCGTGATGTCCTCTTTCGTGTTGAGTTATATAAACACCTGTTCTCTCAGTCCTTTTTTCTGTACTGTGATTTTTTGCCCGTTGACAAACCCGGAAATACCTTCTAAAATAGAAAGTGTGATTCCGCAAGTCACAGTTTTAAAATACAGTGCCGTTGATACGGCTGAAAACTGCTTTTGTCCCGCATCGGAGGACAGGGCGGTTTTTTATTTTTTTGAAAAGGAGTAAAAATATGAAAAATTATCTTGTATATCCTTGCAAGGTGATGAGGATTACCCAGAGTTATGACGGCAGAACATCTCACCTGCCGCATACAACGGGCAGCCCCAAGGATTATCCCATTGATGAGGCTTGCAGGGATTCGGGCAGGGAAGGCTTTTACTGCCCTTGCGATGAAATGAAACTTGTAATCAAGTACGGACAGGGGAACGGCGGCACAAATACACTGTTTCTTCAGTCCACTTCCAAAGTTGTTTTTGCAGACGGCACAAGTGACTATGTGTCTGTTCAGGTAACACACCCCAACGATTCGGACCTGAGAAAACTCACCAAAGGTCAGAAGTTCACAAGGGGAGAACTCATCTGCAGTGAAGGCTCTGACGGCGGTGTTGGAAACCACCTTCACATAAGCGCAGGTAAGGGTAAAATCCGCGGCAACGGATGGGTGAAAAACTCAAAGGGTAAGTGGGTGCTCAACTGCACAAAGGGTGCCTGTAAGCCCCAGCAACTTTTCTTTGTCAACAGCGCCTTCACAAAAGTTATTCATTCAAAAGGTCTTGTCTTCAGACTTTTACCCGAAGAGAAGTACACGGCAGGTACCTATAAGGTCAGTGAAGCCACCTTGCTTTATGTCCGTAAAGGCCCCGGTACAAATTACGGAAAAAAGAAGTATATTTCTTTCACTTCTTCGGCAAAAAAGCAGATAAAGGAACTTGTGGGCAGAAAAGTTGACGGCTATGTGAAGGGCGTTGTTTTCACCGTCACCGAAACTGACGGCGTGTGGGGTAAAACTCCGTCAGGTTGGGTATGCCTTGATTACTGCCGTAAGATATGAGGTGCACAAAGTGAGCGAAACCGTTCTTATTGCACTTATCAGCCTTGTCGGTACTCTCGGCGGTACCTTCGGAGGCATTCTCACCTCAAGCAAACTTACAAATTACCGCATTGAGCAACTTGAAAAAAGGGTTGAAAAGCACAACTCCCTGGTTGAAAGAACATACGAACTTGAAGAAAAAATTGAAATTCACGAAGAAAAAATCAAGGTCGCAAACCACCGGATAGACGACCTTGAAAAACAGTGAAAGAAAAGGAGAAGATGTATTTATGACAGCAAAATATGACCTGACACCCCTTATGGAACTTGTGATTGCACTGGCTTCAACCCTCATCACAACATTTCTTATCCCTCTTATAAAAGAAAAACTTTCAAAAGAAAAATGCGAAAATCTCAGAATGTGGGTCTGTCTTGCCGTGAAAGCCGCAGAGCAGATTTACGGCAGCAAAACCGGCACACAGAAAAAGGAGTATGTTGTTTCTTTTCTTTTGTCAAAGGGAATTGTTTTTGATGTTGAAGAAGTCAACGCAATGATTGAAAGCGAAGTTTATAAACTTACGGGAGAGAAAACTGCATAAAAAAATGACAGGCATTGGGCGGCACTCCGCAAGGAAGTTAAGGTTTTTATCGGCTCTTTTCCGCCAAAAGTTCACGAAAAACTCCCGAAATACGCGAGTATTACGGGAGTTTTGTCATTTCCTTTAATCGAAAAAGTTCTCGATAAAAACTGCTTTGCACCTTAAAATTCAGATAGTTTGTTTGCAGAACAAGGCAAAAAGCACAGAAATCCTTGCGGATTTCGAGCATTTTTAACGCTGTTATGCTGCAAAACAGCGAATTTTAAGGCTTAAATTCCTTACGGAGTGCCGCCCTTTGGCGGTTTTTTTAGTATACCCGTACTCTGAAAAAGGACTTTGAGCGACACTGCGCTCAAAGTCCTTTTTATCAGATTGATTTAAGAAGTGCGGGAACCTTGACTATTGCTCCGGGAATACCGACAAGGATCTTGCAAAGACCTTTGCCTGCACCGTCGCCGTTGAGAATCATCAGAAGACCGTCTGCCATCTTTTCACTGAAAATGCCTGAAGACATTGTGATGAAGTTTCTGATGGGAATTTCAAGAGCCATCGCCTTAATCATTCCTCCTGACGGGTCATCGGGCTTGAAGATAAGGCCCATAATCCAGTCAATCAGTCTGTTGATTCTGCCGCCCCACTTGGTGTGTTTTGCATCACCGAGGCTGTTTGAAACGGTGAGTTTCTGTGTTGTGTCAAAAGATGAAGAAGGAATGGGGAAACCGAGAAGTGCTTCATATTCACTATCGGAAACATTCTTCACATCTGCACCGTAATATGAGGGGGCAGTCTTGCTGTAATCGGGTACAACAGCATCTACAGTTGATTCAACTTCAACTTCGCAGGTGAGTCTGATATCACGGCTGGAAGCACCTACAAGGATTTCGAACTTACCTGATTCAACATGCCAGTCCATAATGTTAACATTGTAGTAAGCAAATGCACGCTTGCAGAGGGTGATTTCAACTTCCTTTTCTTCACCGGGCTGAAGGAATACTTTCTTGAATCCCTTGAGTTCTTTTTCGGGACGGAAGATGGTGCTTTCAACATCTTTAACATAAACCTGAGAGGTTTCTGCACCGGCAACAGAGCCGATGTTCTTGATTTTGTAGGATACTGTCACAGTGTCTGTATCTTTGATTGAAGCAGCACTTACCTTAAGGTCGGAATATTCAAACTGAGTGTAGGAAAGTCCGAAACCGAAGGGGAAGAGAACATCTTTCTTTGCAGTGTCATAATATCTGTAACCGATGTAGATGCCGTCTCTGTGCTCTGCAGTCTGGTCCATACCGGGATAAATATCACTGTTTGCAACATCGCTGAGGCAAAGGGGATATGTTTCGGCGAGTTTACCTGAGGGGTTAACTTCACCCGAAATGATTCTTGCAAGTGCAAATCCGCTTGCCTGACCGCCGAGATATCCGTTAAGAACAGCTTTAACTTCTGAAAGCCAGGGCATTTCAACGGGTGAGCCGCCTGAAAGAACAACGATAACATTGCTGTTAACCTTAAGGATTTCAGAGATAAGGTGGTTGTGTGATGCGGGAAGGTTGAGATGGCTTCTGTCGTAACCTTCTGATTCATAGGATTCTGTAAGACCGATGAAAACAAGAACGGTATCAGCATCTTTTGCAACCTTGCAGGCCTCTGCTTCAAGAGATTCGGACACTGCATCTGTCTTTTTGTCATAACCCTGTGCATAGGCTACTGTGTAGCCTGTATCTCTAAGTGCTGTGAGAGCATCTGAAAGTTCTGTGGGATTAATAAGTGAACTGCCTGCGCCCTGGAAACGGGGTGACTGAGCCATTTCACCGATTACTGCAAGTCGGAGGCCAAGCGGTCTTAGGAAGACAAATTATTGTGCCAACTCCTTG
>JAZOAX010000086.1:0-11526 GCA_045595685.1 Acutalibacteraceae bacterium | reverse complement strand
AGCAAATCTTAATTTGCTGATACTTTTTTATTTTGATTATTATTCTCTGAATCTTAAGCAACTGTTTCTGAAATGAAGTCAGCATCAAAGCAGGAGCATGAAACGAAGTTTTCTCTGTCGTCTGCATTCTTAGCCTTTTTCTTTTCAATAATCTTTGTAACTGCGAAATAGATGCCTGCAATTGCTGCTGCAACTGCAACGATGATAGCCACAATTTTTGCAATTTTCTTGAATGTTTCCATAATACTGTCCTCCGTAGAATTTATTACCTTATAATTATAACACTAACAAAAGGTTAAGTCAATAATATTTCACATTAAAAATCATTTAATAAGTGATATTGTAAGTGCAGTTATATTCACCGTGCATCTGCATACTTGCGGTTTTATTGCCAATAAGGGCAATGTTCATTGAGCCTTCACCTTCAGCCTTTGTAACGGGCAGTTTGTGCTTAACAGTAATAAGTCTGTCGTTTTTGTCAAAGGTGGCTTCGATAATCGTTCCGCTGTAAAGAATTGTCAGGTAATTGAGTTTTGCATCTGCGGGCATAAGTGATGCTGTGTCAATTACTTCAACAGTTGTTGAGTGGTTAGGCGCCGGTGTGTCGTGTGTCTGAGTTTCGTCAACCAGAACAAGAACGAGTTTGTAACCGCCGCTTATAGTTTTTTCGGCAGCGGCAGATTTAACTGCATCAGGAGAAAGTGCGGCATATTTACCCAAAGGAGCAATTGCCGAAAGGGGAGTCTGTCCTGTTGCCTCATCCAATCCGTTTACAAAGTTATAGGTGATATCAACCGGTTTGTTGGAATTAAGGAAGTTTCCGACAAAATTTGTAACCGTGGGGCTGAGTTGAGTGTCGCCATCAATATTTACACTGTCTATTGCAAACTCAAGGGTTGAGGCTTTTGAAGCCGTGAAATTTTTCGCGTCTTTCAGTTTGTTAATACCCTTCACATAGGCTTCAACAATATCCGTTTTGTTTGTGGGAGTATTGTTTTTTGTGGTGTTCTTTGCATCTTCTTCTGCCTTTTTGGAAGCCTCAATGGAAGCTTGCTGGTCAATGAGCCACTGAGGGTCTCCGACAGTTACTGTTGAAGCAACATTGTTGCCGGGGATAGTAAACAGACCTGAGGTGACAGGTTTTGTTGTTGAAGGCGCAGTTGTGGTTGCCGGAGCCATTGTTGTGCCGGGTGCGGTTGTTGTCTGAATTGAAGGAAGATTATTAACGGCATTTTTATCTTTGATGATTTTTGCGCTTATCATAAAGGTGCCGCAAAAAATCCAGACTGCTGCGACCAGAATTGTTGCATATTGGGTGAATTTTTTCTGATCCATGAGAGTTTCCTTTCGAATAATTCAAGGGATACTTTAGGTACCCCTTGAATAAGAATTATTTGAATTGAAATTATCTTTCAAAGGTGTAACTGAATTTGCAGTTACCTGACATATACATACCCATTGAAGCATCGTCACCATCGTCGGTCTCGCCCATGCTCATACCGAATTCCATTTTCATTGAAGTGTCACCGAGGGTGTAACTTACAAGTTTGCCGTCGGGGGTAATTTCAGCGGTAATTTTGGTTTTGCTGATGGTTGTGCTTGATTGACCCATACCGTCAGTGTTGCCGAAGTTAAGTGAATCAAATGCTGTTGTGAAGCCTGAGTGGTAATCTGCAGCCTTTTTGGTTGAAGATGTGCCGTAGGTTTCAGCCTTGATTGTACCTGTGAAAGAGTAGTTGCCGTTTGCAAGTTTGGTTGTTGTAACACCTGAGAAACCGTCATCCCACTTTGCAACTTTGTCACCGTTATAGATGTATGTGTTGTAGGGGTAGGTGGTTGAAGGTTCGATATATGTTTCAAGATATTTGCCGCCGCCGATACCGTTTGAGAAACGTACGGTTTCGTTGATTTTCTCTGAAACATTTACTTCTTCTGCTGTGGTGCTTTCACCGCTTGCCTGCATAAACTTAACGATGTTGTCTGTACCCTTACATTCATAGTGTGAAATAACAATACCGTCCCATACTGCTTCAAAACCGTCGGTGCTGATACCGCCAACGCCCATAAGGAAGTACATACCGGGGCTGAGAGTAATCTTATCGAAGGTCATATTGATAGCAGAGTCCTGAGTAACAGTTACTGTTTCCTGGTCATACTTTGTACGGTTGATTGCTTCAGCAAGCATAAGAAGCTGACCGTTCTTACTTGTGTCAGTGTTGTCAATTACAAGGTCTTTTGCGCCGACTGTGAACTGAGCAACCTTATCTCTGTATTCATTGTTGGTGTACTTGTAGAAGTTGTAGTTTGCATAAATTACATAGGTCTGTTCTGTGCCGTATGAAGTGAACATTGAGTGTGTTGTATCGGTGGTATCGATAGCATAAACAAGTTTTTCTTCAGTTTCGCCGGAGCCCTTGCGGGGAAGTTCATAAACAGTGTAGTATCTGATGGATTTGCCTTCACCGGGTACGGGAGCCTGCCATGTAACTTTAACGCCGTTTGCTGTCTTATTGAGAGTGAATGATGCGTTTGCAAATTCCTTCTCAATTGAAGAAAGAGCAGTTGTGCCGTTATAGGCTGTGATACGGTAAAGACCGCCGGTCTTTTCTTCGTATGTGTCAACATATGAGGTTGTGTTTGAAGTGCCGACTGCTTCGTAAGCGTGTGTTACGGGGTTGAAACGTTCAATGGTGTAACTTGTTGCGTCAGCAACTGCAGACCATGAAAGGGGAACGCTCTTGGTTGTGTATGTTGTCTGATAAACATAAGAAGACTTTGCACCGTAAATTTCATTGTTGTTCTTTGCAAAAGCACGAACAGCAATTCTGTATTTCACACCGGGAACAAGGTTGGAAAGAGTGAGACTTGTTTTTGTTGTGTCAGTCTTTGTTTCTTTCTTGGTTGAGTAGTCGTAAACGAAAACTCTGTATTTTGTGATGTTGGAAGCCTTTGTCCAGGAGATTTTGAAACTGTTGGATGTTACATTGCTTGTTTTAACGTTGGTGATTTTTGCAGGAAGTGAAACAAAGGTGATTGACTTTTCTGCACCGTTGAATGTTTTGCTGCCGACTTTTCTCACTGCTCTTACCTTAGCGGTATACTTTGAGTTTGCTTTAAGGCTCTTGAGAGTGTAGGTGAGTTTTGTTCCTGCGTTTAACCATTTCTTTGTTGCAGGGTTATAAACCTGATAGCCTGTTGCACCTGCAACCTTTGTCCAGGTGAGTTTTACTGAGGTTTCGGTTTCTCCTGAAACAGTGATTTTAGAAGTTGCTGCCGGAATAGGAGTGCACTTGACTGTTGCACTGTAAGCGGCACTGTAGTGCTTTGTTTTTGAAACTGTTCTGTAGGCTTTCACACGGAATGAATATGATGTACCTGTTGTGAGACCTGTAACAGTGAGAGAGTTTGTTGTGGGGTTCTTGATTGTAACCCATTTGCCGCCTTTATACATCTGCACCTGATAGCCCGTTGCACCTGCAACCTTTGTCCAGGTGAGTTTAACGGAGTTGTAAGATGCTGAAGTTGCCTTAAGACCTGTAACTTTTACGGGAAGGGGCTTTACAGTGATGTTCACATAAGGACTGTATTTTGTTCCGAAAAGAGTTTTGTCATAAGCGCGTACACGGTACTTGTAAGTGGTGCCTGTTGTGAGTTTTGTAACTTTGTAACTCACTGTGCTTGCAGATGAAATGGTTTTAATGTTTGTCCATTTTTTGCTCTTGTACTGCTGGATTTCATATCCGTCACAGCTTGATGCTTTTTTCCATGTGAGTGTTGCTGAATTGTATGTAACATTTGTTGCCTTTGCACCTGTAACATTGCCTACGGCAGAAGCCATAACCATTGTTGACATAATCATGCAAATGCAGAAAGTCAGCAATACTAATGATTTTAATGCTTTTTTCATTTTGTTATCCTCCATTCATTCATATATAAAACGCCGTTGGCGGTTTTACCAGATAAATAAGTATTCTTTTGTGATTGTTTCTGAAAATTCATAGGTTTTTTCACCGATTGTGAATTTCACTGTAACGGGAACCGTAACTGTTATGTCGTCAATGAATCCGTTCTGCACTTTTGCATTGACGGTTGTTCCGCCGTATTTACATTCGTTCAGAACAAAACCGCTGTTGTCTTCTGCAACTTTGTCCCAGTCAATTGTGTCTGTAATAAGAGCGTTTACTGTTCCGTCGTCTTCACCGAGGTTGAAGGAAATTCTGTATCCGTTTCCGTCTTCAGTGAAAGAAACCGAATCAGTTGTGATTTGTTCAAAACTGAGGGTACTGAAGGCGTTTTTCGGTGCAAGAATTGATGTTACGGGTGATTTGCTTACACTTTCAATACCTGCAGAGAAATGCAGAATCGCCGTGCTGTCTGCGGCAACGGAAGAAAGAACAGATGTATATTCTTCACTGTTTTCTCCCACAAAGTTACTTACGGAAGTGTTTGCGATGAGTGAGAAATTCTTCGTGTTATTCTTTGAAGCGTTGTATGCCTCAATGAAGCCTGTGAAAGCCTCCTGACTGTTGCCGGGTCTTGAGTTTGTGGTTACGGTTACGGGAGTTTTTGAATTGTTGCCGTAAACAGCAGTATCACCGTTTTTCACAAAAGCCTGAATTTTGAATGTGTAACTTGTGCCTGATTCAAGTTCTTCAACAGTGTATTCTGTATTGTTGCCGCCGTCAATTGTTCTGAAAGGCAGGTATGTGTTGCTTTCACTGTCGAGGATAAGAATTCTGTATCCGTCTGCGTAGGAGAGCGCATCCCACTGAAGAGTAAGTTTACTTACAAAAACGGAATTCTCTTTCACTCTGAGATTCTGCACATAACCGGGACGTGTGGTGCAGGAAATGCTCTTTGAAAAATCGGAATAAATAGTCTTTTTGTTGTGTGTAAGATAAGACCTTACAACAAAACTGTAATCTGTATTGGGATCAAGAGATGATACCTTCAAAGAAGTGCCCGTAGTCTTCTTGATGAATGTTGTAACCTTGGTTTCGGGGTTATAGAAGAATACTCTGTAGCCCGTTGCATTTGCAGCCTTAGACCATTTGAGAGTTATTGCCGTAACTCCGACGGTTGCTTCAAGTCCCTGGGGTACACGGGGATATGTGGGTTTTGCGGTGAACGCTGATGAGTCGGGGGCTTTGTAATAAGTTTTGCCGATCTGTGTGAAAGCCCTGACTTTATATTTCCGGCTTGAACCCATTGCAAGATTTGCAACTTTATAGGAATTTGTTGTTGTGTATGCTAATTTATCCCACTTCTTTGTTTTTTCGTTGTAACAGAAAACAGTGTATTTTGTTGCGCCTGCACTTTTGTTCCATTTAAGTGTGTAAGATGTGGGGGTGGTGCCCGATTGCTTGAGACCGGTAACTTTCTGAGGAGTTACGGTTATTTTGCAGGTTGCCTTTTTGCCGCTTCCGTCTTTAGCGGTGCAGGTGATTGTGGCAGTACCCGGTGCAACTGCGGTAACTGTTCCGTCAGAAGCAACCGTTGCAACTGCTTTTGCACTTGTTGAATACTTGACCTTTTTGTTGTAAAGGGGAGTGGGGGCAAGAGTTGCGGTGAGTTTCTGTGCGGAGCCAACCTGAAGAGTTACTGCTGTTTTATCAAGTTTAACGGAAGTAGCATATCTGTAGCCGAGTTTTATACCGTCAAGGCTCTTGATGTGTTTTTCACCGAAACTTCCTTTAACAACATAAGCCGTAAGAGAGTTGCAGCCTCTGAAAGCATTTGCCCCGATAGAGGTCACCGATTCGGGAATCACAATGGATTTGAGGCTTGTGCAGTACCAAAAAGCAGCGGAGCCGATTTTTGTAACCTTTGAGGGAATTACAATCTTCTTAAGACCTGTGCATTCGTTAAAAGCGGCTTCGCCGATTGAAGTTACCGTTGAAGGAATGGTAACTGAAGTCATGGTCTTTACGCTCCAGAAAGCCTCGTTACCGATTTTTTTAACGGTAGCGTTTCCCACTTTAGCGGGAATTTTAACACTTGCTGCAGTTCCTTTATATTCCTTGACGGTGGCTGAGGTTCCGCTGACAGAAAAAACAAAGTCTCCCGAGGTGACGTTTTTAGCGGAAGCGTTGAATATAAAAACAGCCATAAGGCATATAAAAGAACATATGAAAACTGAGGTTTTGATAATGTTTCTTTTCATTTAGACAGTCCTCCAAATTAATTCTGAAAACATTCTATCATAAATTACTTTAAAATACAATTATATATAGTAAAATTTTTTAAAAACTACAGTTTGTTAACTCTTTGTATCAATTTTCTCAAAAAATGTTACGGTATGGCAAAAATTAAAAGGATGAAAAGTTCTGCAGAAAAAGAAAAAGAGACGGCGTACCGTCTCATAAATCTTCTTTGTTCAATTATTTTGAAGCATTGAGTTTTGTAACAAGAGCTGACTTCTTTCTTGCAGCGTTGTTCTTGTGAAGAAGACCCTTTGCAGTTGCCTGGTCAATCTTCTTAACTGCTGCAGTAACAAGAACTTCCTTGTCTTCTGCGTTTGCTTCGATAGCAGCGTTTGCTTTCTTAAGAGCAGTCTTAAGAGCGGAGTTTGCTGACTTATTACGAGCTTGCTTTGTTGCGTTAACGAGTACGCGCTTCTTAGCTGATTTAATGTTAGCCACGATTTACACCTCCTATAATCTTGTGTCATGCAGAGCATATAATAACATCTTTTGAAAGAAATTTCAAGATATTTTTGCAAATTTGGATATACTTTTTTCAAAGCGACAACAATACTAACACATTATTGTGCAGATTGCAATACTTTGAGGTGAAAAAAATGAATTTTCGCACAGATCTTGCCCTTGAAAGGCACGAGATTTCGCAGGTAAAGGAAGAAGACGGAGTAACTTTTGAGAAATTCACTGAAGAGGGAATGACAATTTCCAGAATTGATGTGACGGACGATTCCGGCGCCGAAAAACTGCAGAAGCCGAAAGGCAGGTATATCACACTGGAAATTCCCTTTCTGAAAAACAGCGGAGATATTCTTTCTCCCGCCGTTGAAGTTTTTGCAAGGGAGATAGAATCTCTGCTTCCGAAGAAGGGGAGTATACTTGTTGCGGGGCTCGGGAATGAAAAAATAACCCCGGATGCACTTGGCCCCGAATGTATAAACAAACTTCTTGCAACAAGGCATATAAGTCCCGAAGTGGCAAAATCCATCGGCTTTTTTTCTCTAAGGTCTGTTGCGGGAATTGTGCCGGGAGTTCTGGGGAACACGGGAATTGAAACTGCAGAAATTTTGGAGGGTGTATCAGAAAAAATCAGGCCTGCCGCGCTTATTGTAATTGATGCTCTTGCATCAAGAAGCATATCAAGGCTCGGCACAACGGTGCAGATGTGTAACACCGGTGTGGCACCCGGTTCGGGCGTGGGTAACAAAAGAAACAGAATCGACAAAGAGAGTATCGGTGTGCCCGTAATTGCCATCGGTGTGCCCACTGTGGTTGACGGAGTTACAATGACTCTTGATATTCTTGAAAAAGCAGGTATGGACATTGAAGAAAGTTCTTTGTCTGAGCAGCTTTCCGCCGAAGAAAACGTTATGGTAACACCTAAAGAAATAGACAGTGTTATTCTTCGTGCCGCGGGATTCATCGCCCTTGGTATCAACAAAGCACTTCAGCCGTCAATACCTTGCGAAGACCTTGCGGCAATTGTGGGATAAAAACATTGCTTAATTGTCGGCATTTTTAAATGAAAAGGAGAATAAAATTAAAAGTAAGACAGCAACACGGAGGATGGGACAAAATGAAAAAGAAAAAAGACGAGTTTATAAAGGTGATATCTTTCATTGTTCTTGCGGCGATTGTGGCAGGGTCAGTTGTATTTTTCAGGGAGCCTTTGCAGAAAATAGGAATGAAAGCAGTAATTTTTTCTGCAAAAACCTACCTTCCCGTCAAGGCAATGGATTTTTTCGGAGAAGAGGAAACTGTGAATGCCAATGCCGATATAACGGTAACTGAGAAGACAACTTCTGAGAAACAAGAAACAACACAAAAACTACCCGATGAAACCACTTCCGCAACCGCTGAAAAAAAGAAAACCGAAACAAAAGAAAATCTCGCCGTTGTTGACGAAGATATCCTGAAACTTATTGAAAACAGAAAAGAAACGTCTTCAAAAGACAAAAAAGACGGTGACATTTCAGAATACACCTATATTTCCGACGGTGTTACGGATAAATACGGACTTGTGAGAGTTAAAAATGTGAATAAAACGGGGATAGATATTCAGGAAAAACTCAAAGAAAAAATTGACCTCAGCGTCAATAAAGATAAGCCCTCTGTTCTGATTTTTCACACTCACACAACAGAAACATATCAGATTCTTGACCGTGGTTTTTATGAAGAAGGTTTTATGACAAGAAGTAATGATTCTGCACAGAATATGGTTAGAGTGGGCAAGGCTATATGTGAGCAGATTGAAAAGGCGGGGTATCAGGTTATCCACGACACAAAGGTTTACGATGCAAAATATTCCGGTGCCTACAACCGTTCAAGAGCAGGTGTCGAGGAATACCTGAAAAAGTACCCGTCAATACAGATTGTCCTTGACATTCACAGAGATGCCATTCAGCAGACAGACGGCACAAAAATAAAGCCCGTTGCCGAAATAAACGGCAAAAAAGCGGCACAGGTTATGATAATCAGCGGCTGTCAGGAAGAAGGAAATTCTGTTACCAATCTGCCGGACTGGGAATATAATCTCACCTTTGCAGTTCATCTTCAGAATAAACTCGAAGAACTTTTTGAGGGTATAACAAGACCGCTCTATTTCTGTCCCAGAAGTTACAATATGAATCTGACCCACTGTTCTTTGCTTGTTGAAGTGGGCTCCGATGCCAACACCCTTGATGAAGCGGTGTATTCGGGCAAATGCATAGGAAAGGCAGTGTCGGAAATTCTTAAAGAATATGAGGAGTAAAACCATGAACAGCGAAATGAAAAGAATGTTTTCAAAATTTATTTTTATGAATACTGCCATTGCCTGCGCTCTTTTGTTTTTCTGCGGCAGTATCACCGTCTCCGAAAGAACTGCCTATAACACTTATCTCAGGCAGTATGCAGTTCTGAGTATGAAAAGTGAAGGCGAAAAGGTTGAATTGCAGGGCCTTAAAGAGAATATCACTTTCACATTACCCGAAAAAGAAGAAATTGAGAAGTTCGGACGGTATATGAAACTCACGCCATTGGCTTCTGCAGTGTTTTTCTGCGAAAGTGTTTATGACACTGCCCAAGAAATTCTCAACAATGTATTGACATAAACAAAAAATAGTGCTAAACTTAGCAAAACCGAATAATTCATTTATGATAGAGGCGCAACTTATCATCAGTAGTTTTCTTTGAATAACGCGTTTGGCAGATGCGGAAGAATGCAAAAGGGGTGGTTGCCGAAGGGGGTCAGGCAAAAGACTTTCCTGGGCGGTTGAAATAAGATTCAACCGACTGTCGCATTTGCGGAGTGCTATTGTAATTGTAAAATAACAGCAATAATGCTGTGCTTTGCAGATATTTTAACACTCGATGCAATGTCGGGTGTTTTTTAATAGCAAACATATTGATTTATCGGGTAAATCAAACATAAAAAGGAGCATACCAAAATGAACAGAAAACCTATTTTTGAAGGCGCAGCATCAGCCCTCATCACACCTTTTAACGAAAACGGAGTTGACTATCCCAAGTTCAGAGAACTTATTGAATGGCAGATTGAACAGGGCATTGACGCACTTGTAATTGCAGGCACTTCAGGTGAAGGCTCAACTCTTACAGACGAAGAACACAAGGAAGTTCTCCGTTTCTCCGTTGAAGTTGTAAACGGCAGAGTACCCGTTATCGCAGGTACAGGCTCAAACGATACTGCATACGCAATTGAACTTACAAAATATGCCTGTGAAGTGGGCTGCGACGCAATGCTTGTTGTAACACCCTACTACAACAAGGCAACCCAGAAGGGTCTTATCAAAATGTTCACCGATATCGCAGATGCAAGTACAAAGCCTGTTATCCTTTATAACGTTCCTTCAAGAACAGGCGTTAACATTGAGCCTTCTACATATGCGGTTCTTGCAGAACATCCTATGATTCAGGGTATCAAAGAAGCCAACGGCGCAATTGATAAAATTGTTGAAACAATGGCTCTTTGCGGTGATAAACTTGACCTTTATTCAGGTAACGACGACCAGATTATTCCCGTTATGTCCGTTGGCGGCAAGGGTGTAATCTCCGTTCTTTCAAACGTACTTCCCAAAGAAACATCAGAAATGTGCCACAAGTTCCTTGACGGCGATGTTAAGGGTGCAGCACAGATGCAGTTCAAGTTCTTCCCTCTTGTGAAGTCACTTTTCTGTGAAGTTAATCCCATTCCCGCAAAGGCTGCAATGGCAGCACTCGGCTTCTGTGAAGACTATGTGAGATCTCCCCTTACTGTTATGGAAGACGAACACAAGGCTGTTCTTCTCTCCGAAATGCGCAAACTCGGTCTTGATGTTTGATTTGAGAGTTAAAAGTATAAACCAGGTGATATAAATGAAATTTATTGTTAACGGTGCAGGCGGCGCTATGGGTAAGGTGCTTTGCGAAATTATAAAAAACAGTGAAAAGCACGAAACCGCAGCCTTCTGCAGTATGGAATTCACAACAGACAAAGAAAACCGCATTTATCAGAATTTAAATGAATTTGACGGTGAGTGTGACTGTATTATCGACTTTTCACACCACAGTGCAACAAAAGATGTTACGGAATATGCCGTGAAAAGAAACATCCCCCTTGTTGTTGCCACAACGGGTCAGACTCAAGAAGAAAAACAGATGATAAGTGAGGCTGCAAAAAAGATTCCCCTTTTCTGCAGTGCAAATATGTCTTTCGGTGTTGCAATTCTTTCCTGCCTTGCAAAAATTGTTGCCAAGGCTATGCCCGACTGTGACATTGAAATTATTGAAAAGCACCACAACAGAAAACTCGATGTTCCCAGCGGTACTGCTCTTTTACTTGCCGACGGTATCAGAAGCGTTAAAGATGAATGTGAATACAACATCGGACGCCATGAAAACGGCAAAAGAACAAAAAACGAAATCGGTATCCACGCTGTGAGAATGGGCAACGAAGTTGGAACACACGAAGTTA
The DNA here is from genome assembly GCA_045595685.1 of Acutalibacteraceae bacterium. Taxonomy (GTDB): domain Bacteria; phylum Bacillota; class Clostridia; order Oscillospirales; family Acutalibacteraceae; genus UBA6857. The sequence continues at coordinate 378 of JAZOAX010000086.1, read as the reverse complement.
TCTTTGCCACAAACTCTCAGGTTATCACCCTTAAACACGAAGCAGAAAACAGAGGTCTGTTTGCAGAAGGTGCAGTAACTGCCGCGGAGTTCATTGTCGGTAAAGAGGCAGGATTTTACAATATGGACGACATCCTTGAATGAGGTGACTTTAAATGAATATAGGTATTTACGGCTACGGTAACCTTGGCAGAGGTGTTGAAGATGCCGTTAAAAGAAACAGTGATATGAGCCTTGCTGCTGTGTTCACAAGGCGTGACCCTTCGTCACTTAAAATCAACACAGAAAACGTTCCCGTTGTGTCTGCTGATGAGATTGAAAACTGGAAAGACAGGATTGACGTTCTCATTATCTGCGGCGGCAGTGCCACAGACCTTCC
>JAZOAX010000085.1:0-10337 GCA_045595685.1 Acutalibacteraceae bacterium | reverse complement strand
TGTTTTCTTCCTGTACCTTCCGAAGTATTTCTCCTTTTTTGAAGATAATGGCAGACCCGTCACCGCCCGCAATACCGATATCGGCTTCTCTTGCTTCACCCGGGCCGTTTACAACACAACCCATTACTGCAACGGTGATGCTCTTATTTACATTTCTGAGTTTTTCTTCAACTTCCTTTGCAAGTCCGATAAGGTCAATTTTTGTTCTCCCGCAGGTGGGACAGGAAACAAGGGAAGGTGTGCTGTTATCAAGTCCGATGGCTTTGAGAATATCTTTTCCTGCATAAACTTCATTAACGGGGTCGTCGGTGAGAGATACTCTTATGGTGTCACCGATACCCTTGGTGAGAAGTGCGCCGATACCCACGGAAGACTTGATAAGACCCATTCTTGCCGTACCGGATTCCGTAACACCCAGGTGCAAGGGATAAGAGCACATTTCGGCAACTCTTTCGTATGCTTCAATCATATTTATTACATTTGAGGACTTAATTGAAATTACAATATCGTCAAAATCATATTTTTCAAGAAGTCTTACATGATACATTGCACTTTCAGCCATTGCCTCGGGTGTCGGGCCGCCGAAACGGGCAAGTATTTCTTTTTCTACGGAGCCTGAGTTAACTCCGATTCTTATGGGCACACCGTACTTGCGGCATTTTTCTGCAACTGCCTTTACATTTTCATCTGCACCGATATTGCCCGGATTGATTCTGACTTTATCTACGCCTGCGTCAATGCTCATAAGTGCTAATTTGTGGTTAAAGTGAATATCGGCAACTATGGGAACATTCACTGAATTTTTTAACGCTTCAACAGTTTTTACTGCCTTTTCATCAGGCACTGCAACTCTGATTATTTCACAGCCTGCTTTTTCAAGTGCCTGAGCCTGCAAAACATTGCCTTCTATATCGTGGGCAGGGATATTAAGCATTGACTGTACGGTAATTTTACTGTCACCACCGATATAAATATCCCCTACTCTGATTTTCTTTGACTGTCTTTTCATTGTTTCACACCTCATTCAAAGGTTTAATAGAATCCTACACCTGATACAAGTTTCCAGATATCACTGAAAGAGATAATTGCCATAAATCCGAGAAGGATTACAAGGCCTGCTGCGTGAATCCAGGAAACATATTTCTGCGGAATGGGTTTTCTGATAATAAGTTCAATAAACAGGAAGAACAGATGTCCTCCGTCAAGTGCAGGTATGGGAAGAAGATTGAATAAACCGATATTAATGGTTATCATTGCCATAAGAAGAAACAGTTGTGTCCAGTTGGTTGATACAACACTTTCTTCAGCAATGTCCGTAATTACGGATATTGTGCCTATGGGACCTGCAAGGTCATTGAGCCCGTACTGACCGCTGACAAGGTCAAACAGTGAGAGATAGACCATTCTGCTCATTGAAAGGGCATATCCGAAGGCCGCTTTTGTAACATTAAGGAAATTTTTGTTTTCACCTAAAATTATAAAATCAAACACCGTTGCAGTCTGCAAAGTGATATCATCGAAAGTGAGTTCTTCTTCGCCTCTTCTAATGGTGAAGTCATAGGTGAAATCCGTATCTGCACCGATTGCCGCCATAAGCGCATCTGAATCGGTAATTACAGTTCCGTTAACCGATGTGATAATGTCTCCGTCTTTGAAACCCGCTTTTTTGAGTTTTGCACTCACGGAAGAAATTGAACAGTCCTTGCCGTATGCAAAATTTCCGCTTGTTCTTTTCATAAAAGGAACATCGTCAAGTTCCATTTTTTCGCCGTTTCTTTTTATTGTGAAATCATATTTTCCCGTGCCGTTTCTTTGCATAAGAAAACTTATATCATAATCGGAAAATACTCTTTTTCCGTCGATTTTTATAATTTCGTCTTTTTCTTTAAGAACAGTTGAACTTACAGAACCTTCATAGAACTGAAGAATCTGATTAGTGCCGACATAATCTTCACTGCCCACAAGGAAAAAGCAGACAATTACACCAAGGATAAGATTAAAAACAGCACCTGCTGAAATAATTATCATTTTCTTCCAGGTTTTCTGGTTGCAATAAGCCCTGCCGTCGTCACTGTGCTCCTCTTCCCCTTCCATTGAAACGAAACCGCCGATGGGGAAAAGACGCAGAGCATATTTTGTTTCTTTGCCCTGCTTTTTGAGTATTGTGGGGCCCATTCCCAAGGCAAACTCATTAACCTTTACTCCGAATGCCTTTGCAAAAATGAAGTGGCCAAGTTCGTGAATAAAGATAATAAGACCGAAAAAGAGAATCGCAATAATAATCGGTAGTGCCTTTGTTGCTATTTCAGAAAAACTCAAAAGTAAATTAAAATTCATTTGTGCCGCCTGAAAATACCCTGAGGTATTCTGCCTTTCTTTATAAATTGATGCTGTCTCTTACTATGTTTCTTGCCATTGTATCAAAGGCAAAAACATCTTCAAGAGTATAGTCGTCTTTCTTTTCGCACCGTGACAAAGCAAGTTCCACCTTGTCTGCGATTTCAAGAAAGCCGATTTTTCCCTGACGGAAAAGTTCGTTTGCCATTTCGTTTGCACCGTTTGCAACACAGGGATAAAGTCCGCCTTTTCTGATTGCCTCGCGGCAAAGGTTAAGGCAACGGAAAGTGTCGTAATCGGGTTTGAAGAAGGTGAGATTCCGGTAATCCCACAAATTGAGTTTCTTAACCGGTGAGGGATATCTTTCGGGATAAGTGAGGGCATACTGAATAGGTATGCGCATATCGGGTACACCGAGTTGTGCTATCACTGAATTATCATTATATTCTATGAGAGAATGAATAATGCTTTCACGGTGAACAACAATATCTATCATATCGGGGCTAACACCGAAAAGCCACACCGCTTCAATGAGTTCGAGACCTTTATTCATCATTGATGCACTGTCAACGGTGATTTTTGCACCCATCTCCCAGTTGGGATGTTTAAGGGCCTGAGCCACTGTAACATTCCTGAGTTCTTCTTTTGTTTTTCCGAAAAAAGGTCCGCCCGATGCTGTTAATATGATTGACTTGAGTTCATCCTTTTTATTCATACCTTGCAAACACTGAAAAATTGCACTGTGCTCACTGTCAACGGGCAGAATTGCACACCCTTTCTCCTCAGCCTTCTGCATAACGATTTTTCCGCCTGCAACAAGGGTTTCTTTATTGGCAAGAGCAATATCTTTCCCCTCTTCAAGTGCCGCCATTGTGGGCGCAAGACCTGCAATGCCGACAATTGAATTGAGCACTGTATCGCTTTCAGAGGCACGGGCACATTCAATTACACCTTCTTTGCCGCAAAACACCTTTGTGTCGGTATCTGCAACAAGGGCGCGGAGTGTTTTTGCAGCGTCCTCGTTGGAAAGTGCCGCATATTTCGGCTTGTATTTTCTTATCTGCTGTTCAAGAAGTTTGTAGTTTCTGTCGGCTGTGAGGGCTACTACCTCATAACCTCTCATATCAACAACATCAAGAGCCTGTGTACCGATTGAACCTGTTGAGCCCAAAATTGAAAGTTTCTGAGCCATAACAACACATCCTTTCACAAAAGGAAAATTAAAGTGAAATCAAACGGATAATACCGTAAAGAGTGGGAATTACAAACACGCAGGAATCAAAACGGTCCATAATTCCGCCGTGACCGGGAAGAAGTTGGCTGTAGTCCTTAATGCCGAAGTTGCGCTTGAGCACTGAAGCCGCAAGGTCGCCCATCATACTTACAAGGGAAAGTACAACAGAAATGGGAATAATGAAAAGATATTTCATTGCACTGTCACCGAAAAGGCTGTAATCATAAAGATTTTTGCAGCCGATTGTGAAAAGGAAAAGTATGAGCACATTGAACGCTGCAGTGATAACAACACCGCCGATAGCACCTTCAATGGATTTTTTGGGGCTGATTACGGGTGCCATTTTGTGCTTACCGAACTTTCTGCCCACAAGGTAAGCAAAGGAGTCGGTAAGCCATGAACAAGCAAAGCCGAGCCCTACAAAATAGATGCCTTCCTGATGGGTATAGCCTGAAAACCAGTCTTCAATATTATTGAGTCTTACAAAGCCCGAAAATGCATACGGCAGCACCATTGATGCGAAAAATGCCGTTGCAGCGTGGATAAATGTGATTGTTTTGTTCATAAACACAGTGAGGCTCATAAGAACAAGCACATAAAAACTGATAAACACGCTTGTTGCCTGAAGTTCAAAGCCGTTACCTGCAAAGAAAACGGAAAGTGCACTGAAAGCACAGGAAATCACATAAAGCAGAACACTTTTATTTCCTACGGCTCTCACCACTTCAAAAGTTGCAGTTGAAGCGAGTGCCGCAAGAATCAATGTGATAAGTGGCACTGCATCAAAGGCTATTGCAGTGAGAAAACCGATAAGTCCGATTATAATTATTATTGTTGAGGCAGTTCTTTCGCCTTTGAAAAGTTTTTTCTTTGTTTTGGTTTGTTCTTTCATTTTTGTTTTACCTTTCATTTGTTTTAAAGGTCATATTAAACTCCGCCGAAACGACGGTTCCTTCTGCCGTATTCTTCAATTGCTCTGTCAAGGTCGGCAGGAGTATAGTCAGGCCAGAGAACATCATCAATATAAATTTCGGAATATGCACTCTGCCACAACAGATAGTTGGAAAGGCGGTATTCACCGCTCGGTCTGATAATCAAATCGGGGTCGGGCTGACCCGCAGTGTAAAGTCCGTCAGAAATCATCTGTTCGGTGATATCCTCGGGATTCAGAGTGCCTTCTTTAACCTTACGGGCAATATCCCTTACAGAATGAACAATTTCGTCTCTGCCGCCGTAGTTTACGGCAATATTTATGTATGTTTTGTTTTTGTCATCGGATTTTTCTTCAACGGTATCCATAAGTTTCACTATATCTTTAGGCATACCTTCTCTGGCACCGATAAACCGGATATGATACCCTGCTTCTTCGTTTTCGAGATATCTTTCCTGCATTTCGTCAAGGTATTTTCTCAGAAGATTCATAATAGCCGTAACTTCGAGTTTTGAACGTTTCCAGTTTTCCGTTGAAAAAGCATAGAAAGTTACATATTTTATCCCGATATCCGAACAGTACTGGCAGATATTTCTGAAAACCTCGGCACCGACCTTGTGTCCCTCAGTTCTTTTAAGACCTCTCTGTTTCGCCCATCTGCCGTTGCCGTCCATTATAATTGCGATATGCTCAGGAAGATTTTGGAACTTTTTTTCCACTGTTTTGCCCTCCTTATAATAGGCAAAAAGGGACTGTTAGGATAACAGTCCTCTTTTAATTATTCTAAAATCAGATTTCCATAATTTCCTTCTGCTTAGCATCGGAGATTGAATCGATGTCCTTAATGTAGTTATCGGTAATTTTCTGAATTTCTTTTTCGCCGTCTTTAAGATCGTCTTCTGTGATTTCAGATGCTTTCTTCATTGCTTTGAGTTTTTCAAGGCAATCACGGCGGATTGAACGGATTGCAACCTTTGAGTTTTCACCGATTTTCTGAATATCTTTTACTAGTTCCTTACGTCTGTCTTCTGTGAGGGGCGGGAATGTGAGTCTGATAACAGAGCCGTCATTCTGGGGATTGATGCCGATGTCAGAAGTCTGGATAGCCTTTTCAATAGCCTTAAGAACGGATTTATCCCAGGGCTGAATGGTGAGTACTCTTGCTTCTGTTGCTGAAACAGATGCAAGCTGGTTAATCGGTGTCATTGTTCCGTAGTAGTCAACGGTTACCTTATCAAGAATCTGGGGATTTGCTCTGCCTGCACGGATTGCACCGTATTCACTCTGGAGAGCAGAGATTGTTTTACCCATTTTTGTTTTTGCTGTTTCAAATACTGTCTTCATAAATTAGTCCTCTTTCTGTTTTATTTTTATGTAATTATTTTATTCTTTAACAACGGTGCCGATGTTTTCGCCCTGAAGCGCTCTTACAATGTTCTGAGGGTCATCAAGGTTGAAAACAAGAATTGAAATACCGTTGTCTCTGCAAAGGGAAGCGGCTGTGCTATCCATAACCTTGAGCCCTTTTGAAAGAACTTCGGAATGAGTGAGCACATCGTATTTTACTGCATCGCTGAATTTGTTGGGGTCTTTATCGTAAACACCGTCAACATTTGTTGCTTTGAAAATAATTTCAGCATCAATTTCTGCCGCTCTTAATGCGGCTGCTGTGTCTGTTGAGAAGAAGGGGTTACCTGTTCCGCAACCGAAAATAACAACCTGTCCGTCACTGAGATATTCAACAGCCTTGCTTTTTGTGAAAATTTCAGCAATCTGAGGCATCTGAAGTGCTGTGAGCACCTTAGCCTTAACGCCAAGCTGAATGAGTGTATCCTGAAGGGCAAGAGAATTGATTGCAGTTGCAAGCATTCCCATCTGGTCTGCTCTGGGTCTGTCCATTTCACCGCTTGAACGGCCTCTCCAGAAATTACCGCCACCTACAACGATACCTATCTGTGCGCCCATTTCTGTGCACTCTTTGATAACTTTGCAGACTGTGGTTACCGTATCAAAGTCAAGACCTTTACCTTCTTTGCCTGCGAGAACTTCGCCCGAAAGTTTGAGGAGTATTCTTTTATATTTACTCTGCATAATAAGGGTCCTCCGTTTTTTGTTTATCAGTTATATTTTACTAAATATATTCAAAAGTGTAAAGCCTTTTTGAGTTTTTTCTTATATAATTTTTATCTTTTCAATGTCATTTCCGGCACTTTCTGTGCTGAAGCGGATAAGTTCAAGATTTTTTACATTTTCGGCATATAATCCGTGTGCATAACTTTCACACACATTACCGAAAAGGGCCTTGCTCTTTTCGATTGTTACATTTTCGGCATTCTTTATATAAAAGCAGGAATTCTTGCTGTTTTCAATGCCCACATCAATACCGGGTCTGAGGTCGTATATTCCGCAGTTCCATTTTGATGTTTTTGTAAGTTCAACACTTACTTTTTCAAATGTGACATCTTCAATCATATTGTCCTCGGTGCCGTGGACAAGAATACCGTTTTCGCCTTTGCAGGTGATATTGTAAAAACGCACATTTCTGATGTGTCCGCATTTTGTGTTTGTATCTCTGCGGAAAGCAGTGATTGCAACGGGTTCGGCACTGCCCCACCAATCAGGACAGAAGCGCCTTGTTTCAATGATGATATTGCTGAAAGAGACATTATCAACATTGCCGCCGTCTCTTATCTGAATTGAAAGTCCGCGGTTTGATTTTGAAATTGTGCAACCGTCCACAATAACATTTCTGAAATCTCCCACACCTTCTGTACCGATTTTGATTGCGGCAGAAGTGGAAGTAAGGGTACATCCGCTGATTATTACATTTTCCGTGGGGCCGTACTCACTGTTGCCCTTTGATGCTTTAAGGCAGATGCAGTCATCAGCGCAGGTTACATGGCAGCCGATAATTCTGACATTTGAACAGTGGTCAGGGTCAATACCGTCACTGTTGGCAACATCAAGGGGGTTGAGAATGCGGATATTCTGAATGAGCACATCGTCACAGCCTGCAGGGTGCAGAGTCCAGAAAGGTGCATCTTTGATTGTGACATCTTTCACTGTGATGTGGTTACTGTTTTCGATGTAAATTGTTGTCGGTCTCGGATAAAAATTTCCCGTTACATAGTATCTGTCCTTACGCTCAACAAAGGCATAGCAGTTGGCATCAATAACACCTTCACCGCTGATAACAGCGCCGTGGGCACCGTAGCCGTAAATGAATGCAAAGGACGGCTTACCCGTTACCGGATTGCCCACAAGGGCTGTTTTCGGGTCATTGATTGTGCTGCAGGGTCTGATGTAAGAAGCAATATCGGAACTTGCTTTTAAGGTTGTGCCTTTCTGAAGATAAATTTCAACATTTTCTTTTATTCTGATTGAATGGCTGTAGTAGTTTCCGCTTTCAAGTATAACTGTACCTCCGCCATTTGCGGCACAGTCGTCAATTGCTTTTTGTATTGCGTTGCCGTCATCGGTAATACCGTCTGCAACGGCGCCGTACATTTTAACATTGTATAGTTTCATAATAATACCTCTTACACTTTCTCAAGCTTAGCATAGTTTGCCATAAGCTTTTTGGTACCTGCACTTTCAAAGGCAATTTCGAGCATTGAATCGTTACCCATAGGTTTGCTGGAAACGATAACACCCTTGCCGAAGACCTTGTGCATAACCGTGTCGCCCTGACTGTAGGATACCTTCGGGGCGGCTTCGGCGGTTTTTCTGACGGCTGCTTTCTGCTTTGCAAGGTAGCCGTTGCCGGAATACACCTGCCTTGAGTCTTCTCTTTCATAGTCCCCTCTTACAAGTGCATCGAAGGACATCTGCGAAGTGTGTCTTCTGCCGACTTTTTCCGTAAGGGCATCAGGGATTTCGATAATAAACCTTGACGGAAGATTTCTTGAAGTTGTACCGAAAAGCATACGCATTGACGCGTGGGAAAGATAAAGATTCTTCTTCGCTCTGGTGATGCCGACATAAGCAAGTCTTCTTTCTTCCTCAATATCCTCGTTGGAATACATACTCTGCACACCGGGGAAAATGCCTTCTTCCATACCGGGAATGAAGACCACGGGGAATTCCAGTCCCTTAGCAGAGTGGATTGTCATAAGTACCACGGCATCGGTCTGTGCGTTATAATTATCAATATCCGTCATAAGTGCAACTTCTTCAAGGAAGCCTGAAAGAGTTGCTTCTTCGTTTTCTGTTTCGTATTTGAGCAAGTTGGAAATAAGTTCGGTGATGTTTTCGATTCGTTCACTGCCCTTTTCCTTATCAAGCCTTAAATGGCTGAGGTACTCAGTTTTTTCAAGTATTTTTTTGAAAAGTTCATCAAGGCTGAGTTTATCAACATAGGTGCGCAAATCTTCAATAAGTTCGCAGAACTCCATAAGTTTTTTTGCACTTCTTTTAAGGCTTTCATACTCATCTGCGTGTTTGAAAACTTCAAAAAGAGTGATTCCGAGTCCCGTTGCAATTTCCGCGGCTTTGTTAACAGTTGTGTCTCCTATGCTTCTTTTGGGAACATTGACTATTCTGCGAAGACGCATATTGTCATCGGGGTTATTTACAACGGTAAGGTATGCAATTGCATCGCGGATTTCGGCTCTTTCGTAGAAACGGTGACCGCCGATAATACGGTAAGGTATGCCCGCTTTGACAAGAGTTCTTTCAATGGAGTTTGACTGGGCATTCATTCTGTAAAGTACTGCGTGGTCGCTGAATCCGAATTTGCCCGAACTAACATTTTCTTCAATTGTATCTGCAATAAATCTTGCCTCTTCGCCTTCATCATAGGCATTGTTTATAACAACTTTGTCTCCGCCGCCGTTGGCTGTCCAGAGATTTTTGCCCTTTCTTTTCTTGTTGTTTGAGATAACCTCATTGGCAACATCAAGAATTGTCTGAGTTGAACGGTAGTTCTGTTCAAGACGGATGATGCTTGATTCTGCATAACGGTGTTCAAATGAAAGGATATTTTCAATTGTTGCGCCTCTGAAACGGTATATACTCTGGTCATCGTCACCAACAACACAGATGTTTCTGTGCCCTGCGGCAAGAAGTTCCGTTAATTTATACTGAGCGTGGTTTGTATCCTGATACTCGTCCACCATAATATATTTGAATTTTCTCTGATAATACTCTCTGATTTCGGGATTCTGCTCAAGAAGAATAACAGTGTTATAGATAATATCATCAAAATCCATTGCATCGCTCTTTTTAAGTTCGGACTGATACATAGAATACACTTTTGCAATCTGCGATTTTCTTGCATCCTTGCCTTTTGCAGCTTCTTCGGCATATCTGTCAGGTGAAATCATACTGTCTTTTGCGTTACTGATTTCATTTACGATTGTTTTATAAGAAAGGGTACCTTCACTTATTCCCAGTTGACGCTGACATTCTTTTACAAGGCGCTTTGAATCGTCGGAATCGTAAATAGTGAAACTTTTTGAATAGCCGAGAACTTCACCGTCACGGCGGAGGATACGCACGCAGGATGAGTGGAATGTTGATGCCCAGATATCCGAAGCATCTTTTTCGCCAAGCATCTTTTCAAGCCTTTCTTTGAGTTCGTCCGCCGCCTTATTCGTGAAAGTGATTGCAAGAATCTGCCAGGGTCTTGCAGGTTCAACACTGAGAAGGTCTTCTATATCAAAAAGTACGCTTTCGTCACCGTCAAGGTAGCGTTTCATATTGTCTATATCTTTTTGCGTAGGCTCAAAGTCCACCTGCTTACTTTCATAGGCATTGCCGTATTTTACAATGTTTGCAATACGGTTAACAATAACGGTTGTTTTTCCGCTGCCTGCGCCTGCAAGTATAAGCAAA
>JAZOAX010000084.1:0-2517 GCA_045595685.1 Acutalibacteraceae bacterium | reverse complement strand
GGAGGAGATCAAAAAAGCAATTCTGCAATCTGCACTTGAGGCTCCCACGGCGGGGAATATGACACTTTATACAATTCTCGATATCACTGACGAAGAACTGAAACAAAAACTTTCAGTCTCCTGCGATAATCAGCCTTTTATTGCAAAGGCTCCCGTTGTGCTGATTTTTTGTGCAGATTATTACAGATGGTATAAGGTGTTTTGTGATAATGTTGAGGAAGTGAGAAAGCCTGCAGAAGGTGACTTTCTTCTCGCGCAGGCAGATGCTCTTATTGCGGCACAGAATGTTGTTGTTGCCGCCGAAAGTTTCGGACTCGGTTCCTGCTATATCGGTGATATTACGGAAAACTTTGAACTTCACCGTGAAATGCTGAATCTTCCCGACTATGTTGTGCCTTCGTGTATGCTTTGCATCGGATACCCTGCCGGAAGTCAGATAAGAAGACAGAAACCGCCCCGTTTTGCCCTTGATGATATAGTTCACGAAAACGGATACGATATTAATAAAGCAGACAGAATGGAAGAAATGCTGATGAAAAAGCAGGGGTATGAAGATAAAGAAAGTTTTACTCATTGGCTGAAAAATTTCTGCCAAAGAAAGTGGAACAGTGATTTCAGCCGTGAAATGTCCCGTTCCGTAAAAACAATGATAGAACGGTTCTGCAAATAAAACCTTAATTGTATAAAGGTTTAACACCTGATATTAATATTCTTTCACACACCTTGTTTATCTTTTTAAGGTGTGATATTATATGTACATAAATAATTTACAACGGAGGAAATATTATGATTATTGTTAAAATGATTTCTGCTTTGATGGCTTTTATAATGGCTGTTCTGCCCTTTGGAAATACCGAAGCAGAAAAGAAGTGTGATCCTGTGTTCAACGGTACATTTATCCAGTCCTGGATGAGCAGCAGTTGGGATGATGACCGCTGGCAGAAGGAAGTTGAAAATATGGTTGAGGCAGGTATCGAATACCTTATTTTGCAGGATACCGCCAACAAAGGATCCGAGTCCCTCGGCGGAAACTGGAGTGTGTATTACGATTCAGACCTTGACACTTTTGAAAATGCAGATTTTGGTGCCGATGTTATTGACGCGGCTCTGCGCAACTGTGAAGGCAGTGGAATCAAGGTTTTTGTGGGCCTTGCTATGTTTGACGATTTCTGGAACGAAACGGCTCTTTCACCTCAGTATAAAGAGGTGTGCTGTGTTATGGCTGATATGGTAGAGGAAATTTACGGCAAGTACGGTGATTACGAATGCTTCTACGGATGGTATTTCACTCCTGAAATCAGCAACAGCCTTATAAGGCAGATATATGTTAAAGGTATTGCCGACGGTGTGAATATTGTTATTGACAGCATCAATAAGACAAATGCAAGCAAGCCTCTTCTTATGAGTCCCTTCTCCTCGGAGTATCTTTCTGCAGGACCTGCTCTCAGTCTTGCATCTTATGTACGAATTATCAACAGCATCAATTTCCGTGACGGTGACATTTTTGCTCCTCAGGATGCAGTTGGCGCAAAATGGGTTAAAGAGAAAAACCTTGAGCTTACCTGGAAAATCTATGCTGAGGCAGTAAAAACCTGTGATGCTGACATTAAACTCTGGGCAAACTGTGAGAATTTTTCAACGGTGGTAGCACCTTCTGTTCTTGAAGGTATTCTTAACCCGCCTGCAACGGAGAATACCGTTTATATTACGGAAACTCTTGACCGTTTCGTTTGGCAGATGGATATTGCATCAAAATATGCAGAAAATATCATAACCTTCTCATATAATCATTATTACAGCCCTGATTATGTGAATCCCGGTTTCATTGAAACATATTATGACTATATTGAAAACGGTTATGTTCTTGAAACTGAAGCCCCCTCAGCACCGAAAAACTTTGCAGCAGAAGAAACTGCCGACGGCACAGTTCTCACCTGGAGCGCTTCCGAAGACAATATCGGTATTGCATATTACAGAATAGAAAAGGACGGCAAGTTCCTCGGAAGAGTTGATATGGTTAACGGATGGGAAGAACTGACCTTTACCGATGTGGGCGAAAAAGGCGAATATATAATCACTGCATATGATTGTGCGGGGAATGTTTCAGAAACAGTTAAAGCATAATGACCAAAAAAAGAGGTATAATAATATCAACTTTCTAATGTTTTAATCCGATTTTTTCAAAATAATGCTTTACATTTGGGAATACTTATGATATAATCTTTGAGCATTATGCCGATTTCTCGGTTTGCGGGTATTTGCCCTGAGGGCTTTTTCACCTGCCGCACACTGGGGGTCAGGCGAATGAAATATTTTTTATGAGGTGAAAAACCATGATGACAAAGGAACAAAAGACAGCAATTATCAAGGAATATGCTGCACACGAAGGCGACACAGGTTCACCTGAAGTACAGATTGCTCTTCTTACTTTCAGAATCAACAACCTTACTGAACACCTTAAGACTAATAAGAAGGACCACCACTCACGTCGCGGTCTTCTTATGATGGTTGGTCAGA
>JAZOAX010000083.1:0-6473 GCA_045595685.1 Acutalibacteraceae bacterium | reverse complement strand
GACTACTGACTACTGGCTACTGACTACTAGGCCCTAGTCCGCATCCTTTTCCCACCGGATGATTTTACCCGTTTTTGCGTTGATATCATATTCATAGTCATATCTGCCGTATTCAAATTCAACCTCGTAAACCTGAACGCCGTTTTCATAGTCCAGTTTGCAGGAGAAGTCCCTGACCTGACTCTTTTTGAGGGAAGCGTGGCTGAGAGCGATTTCACCTGCTTTTGTGTTGCCGATAACGCTGTTTTTCTGCGCTGAAGAAGATGCTGCAGCTGAATTTGCTTTGGTTTTCACTGAAAGCACATCGGAAAATTCACCGTAGTATTTTTTGGAATCTGCTTTGAAAAATGCTCTTACCTTGAATTTGTAAGTTGTGCCTGCTTTGAGATTTTTTACCGTTGCAACGGTTTTGCTCACTTCTGCTTTTTTAACATATTTGCCTTTTGCGGAATCGTAAAGATAAACCTGATAGCCCGTTGCTCTTTTTTCTTTTGCCCATTTAAGAGTTACGGAGTTTTTTGTTTTTGCAGATACCTTTACATTTTCAACTTCATCGGGCTCTGTTGCGGCAACAAGAACTGCCGAGTAGGGACCGTAAACCTTTTTTGTACCGCTGAGTCTGTAGGCTCTGACTTTGAATTTATACTCTTTTGCGCTTAAAAGGTCGTCTGCTTCAAAACTGAGTTTTTTTGTGCTGCCTATACTTTTCCATTTGCCGTCGGAATAAACTTTAACCTGATAGCCCTGAGCACCGCTGACCTTCTTCCATTTAAGGTTGATTTCGTCATCGTCGATGTTATAACTCTGCAGTGATGTTACCTTGGTGAGAGATGCTGCCGAAACTACCGGTACTGCCGAAAAAGTGAGCAGAACAACGAGTGTGAGTGAGAGTAAACTTACGAATAATTTTTTCATTTTATTTCCACCTTTCTTTGAATTGGTTTTTTCTTCAGTGTAATATGACCGCTGTCATCTTACACCCATATAATATATGAAAAAGATTAAAGAAGGATTAGAGAATGAAACTTTCCGAAAATATTTTTTTACGTAAAAAAGCGTCCCCGTTTTACGGTCGGGAACGCTTTAAATTTTAACTGTTTATATACTTCATTACGAAATTTTTTGACTTTTCAAAACAGTCCCTGCTTTTTCTGAATACCGTTACAATTGTCCAGGCGTGGTTGCCGATTGCTCCGTCACCTTTGAACTGCTCATAAGGTATCCCCTTTTCGTCAAGTTCTTTCATAAGGTCAAATGCCTCATAGCGAAGCATATCCCTTGTGCACCAGGTGACGAACATAGGCGGAAACTTTTCCGTAACTTCGGGGCAGGAAAGTCTGCCCTCGTCGGTATTGAGCCAGGATACCGCCTCGTTATATCTCTTTCCGAGGAAAGATGTGGTCATCATTTTTATGTCGGGGAACTTTGACTGAGGCTTTTCTTTGTCAAGAAGTCTTTTTAAATTATGGCAGCCCGAGTGTGACACAAGTGCCTTCAGAGAAAATTTATCGCAGTGCCTGAAAGTGATTCCGACTTTTTCTGCAAGGCTCTTATCAGCCGCAACGGCTGCGGCAAAGGTCAGGAAGTATCCGCCTGCGCTTTCACCTGAAATAACCACTCTGTCGGTGTCGATGCCGTACTTTTCGGCGTTATCGAAAAGGTAGTCTATTGCGCTGAAAAATTCCTGCAACTGAAAAGGATATTCTTTCTGCGGTGCCAGTGTGTAACTGACAGAGGCTGTGAAAAATCCGCTTTTTGCCCAGTTGGAGATGTATGCGTTACGCATTTCGGTAATGCCCGAAATCCATCCGCCGCCGTGGATATAAATGAAAAGAGGAAGTTTTTCTTTGCCTTTGTTCTTCGGGTAAGAAAGGTTCATATACTCCTTTTTTTCTTTGCCGTAAAACACCTTGGGTTCGTAAACGAGTTCTTTGGGTGTGGGTCTGTATAAAAGAGCATAGGCAAAAACTTCGGAAAAGTTATACCACAACTGACCTGCCATACCCCTGAGATAAACTTTTTTATCCATAGGTTATCCCCCCTGTTTTTATACATTCACTGCATTGACTGTTACCCACTGAATCTGCGGTGCATAACTTGTCTGACTGTTGAAAAGCACTTCTCCGCTGTTGGAAAGTGTGATTTCGTTTTCACCTTTTTTAAGGTTAATGTTGAATGTCATTGTTTTATAGGTGAAAGACGAGTATGTGTTACGGGTGAAAACATTCTGACTTTCACCGTTGGCAGTTACTGTGAGCATTGTTTCAATAAGGTCAACATTATATGCGTGGAAGCCGCCTTCACGGTTATTGGCATAATTGAGAGTTACCCTGTATGTGCCGTCTTCGTCTGCATTTACGGTGAAACTTGCCTTTCCGCCCTCAGATGAGATACCGTCAACATAAGTTACACCGTATTTATCCGTTACGGTTTCTGCACCGTCTGAAAGAGTCATTTCACCTGCGGTAATTTTCTGCTGCTGTGTTTCGGCAGCGGACTTTGTTATAACAATGTTGCAGTTTTCACTGAGTTCAATTTCGTTAAGGCCGCGTCTGAGATATACCGTATCACTGCCGTCAAGGGTGGTTTTTGCACCGTCGATAGCGGCATCAACAGTTTTGTCTGTGCTTATATCATAGTATCCGTCGCTGTCGGCAACGGCAAGATATGCCTTGTCACCGTCGGGAAGAACTGAGATTTCATTCTTTTCTTCATAAAGTGAAAGCAGTGCACTGTCAAGCACGAAGGTGCCTTCAAGGTGTCTGAATTCCACAGTGTGAAGACCTGCAGTGAGTTCCAGTTTCATATTATAGCAGTCTGTATACTCACTTTTTATGGTGTTGGGGAAAGAAATTACCTGCTCTTTTCCGTCAAGGCTGAAAATTGCCTTTGTGTAGTCTCGGTCTGCCTTTGTTGCACCGTCGTTTGAGTTGCCGAAGATAACATCAAAGTTATATGTTCCGCATTTTTTAGCATTTATGAGAATTCTTACACCGTCGCCCTCTTTTTCGTTGCCGCCTTCCATACCTGCAACTTCACCTGTTGTGGCATAAGCACTGTCATAGGTATAGGCGTCACCGAGAAGTCTGCCTTCTTCAAATTCATATCTTACGGGAATGTTTGTGTTTCTTACGGTTTCGCTGTTATCATCGGACTTTGAAACGGTGATGAAATACACTGCGTCGGTATCTGTGCCGGGAACATTGATGTTCACTTTTCCGCCTGAAACAGAAGTGTTATACTGCCTTAAAACTATGGGAGAAGAAACAATACCCGTAAGACCCTGATAGTATACACATTCAATTTTAACATTCACCTTGTCACCAAGGTTTGTCTTATCAAGGTTTGTAATTTTAACAGCGCGTTTGTTGTCACTGCCTGCCGCAATAACCTTGATTTCGTCTTTTGCATCATTTATGGAAGCAATACCCTTATAGGTGACTCTCCAGTCACCGTCGTGAAGGTCACTGTCTTTAAGTGAAGATACGGAAGACTCAAGCAGATTGCCTTCCATTTCGGCATATTTTCTGAAAAGCCACCAGTTTGAGTTAGGTGAGTTATCGTCTGCCGCAGTATCGTTGAGGTTGTTTGCAAGGCGCCAGTATGCCATTTGTCCCCAGGTGCCGCTTTTTTCAATCTGAGTGATATAATGAATCATTTTGCCCGGGTTGCCGCAGTCCTGCATTTCGCCGTACTCCGTTACAACAATGGGAAGGTCTTCTTTTATGCCGAGTTCGTCTTCTATTCTGCGGTAATCGTCAACGTGCATTTGCCAGTCATAAATTGACCACCAGGCAAGTTCGTGGTAAATCATAATTTCGGGAACACAGTCATTTTCTGCGCAGTAGGTCATAAAGCCTTCCATTTTAACTGTTTCATAATCGCAGAAACCGGGGCCGCCGATAACTGCATCTTCATCAAGGCTCTTAACATAATCGTAGGTCATTTTCCAGCCTTCATAGAAATTCTGTCTGCCGATGTCGTCATAATGCACATTGCCGTCAACGAAATTGCCGAACCATACAGCATTGTCACATTCGTTATAAATGCAGTAAACGAGTTTATCTTTATACTCTGCATTTTTAAGAAGTTCGATTTTTTCTTTAAGCAGGGGGAAATAACTTTCTGTTAAGAATTCTTTCCAGTCGTATGTACCGTTTCTTCGCATTTCCATAATTTCATCATAGCAGTAATACCAGGTGCTGTAGCTGTCCTGAAGATAAACTACGGTGTAGTCACATTCTTCAAGCTGGGGTGCAACGTGATCAACATCGCCTGTGGGGTGCTGAAGACCGTCAACAACCTTTTGTGAAACTGAAGAAATGTCAAGGCTGTCTGTCATAGCCTTGGAGGGTACGCCCTCTTCTGCAAGGCCGTAAAGGTGACCCGTTGCCCTTGTTGAAACGGGAGCGAGTTCCTTTGAAGCATCAATTTCAAGGGTGGGTACCCACACAAGAGGTACTGATTCAAAAAGCATAATGATTGTGATAATGAAAGAAACTATAGCTGCCATATTCTGTCTCCTTTTAACTGTAAATTATATTCTTACAAGTTCATATTCTCTTGAACCTATACCGAGTGCTGCCGCCGCTTCAATTGTATGAACTCCGTTACGGCTTTCAATTCTTTCAATCAGGTGGTCTCTGCCCTTATCCTCGCTTTTATAAACAAGGTCAATACAAGCCTGGTCAATTGCCACAGGGTCAAGGGAAATGAGCATTCCGATATCTTTCATACAGGGGTCTTCCGCCACAGCACAGCAATCGCAGTCAACGGACATATTTTTCATAACATTGATATAAATAATGTTTTCACCGAAATAGTCCGTAACGCTTTTTGCCGCATCTGCCATTGATTCAAGAAAACTGTCGTGGTCTGCCGTCCAGATTTTTTCCGGCTCACCTGCACCGTGGATATATGCTTTGCCGAAGGATGACGCCATACCGATGGAAAGTTGTTTCAGTGCTCCGCCGTAGCCGCCCATGGGGTGACCTTTGAAGTGGGAAAGCACAAGAAGACTGTCGTACTTCGCAGTGTTTTTGCCCACATAGTTTTTCTGTATACGCTTGCCTTCGGGCACAGACAAAACCATATCCTCAGGCTCACTGTCAAGAATCTCTGTTTCGAAAAACTCACTCCAGCCGTGCTCTTTCAGGGTTTTAAGGTGTTTATCCGTTGAATTTCTTGTGCCGGCATAGGCAGTGTTGGTTTCAACAACGGTACCGCCGACAGTTTCAATAATCTCCTGCCAGAAATCAGGGCGCAGAAAATTCTGATTGCCCGTTTCACCGCTGTGAACCTTAACGGCAACCTTGCCGGAAAGTTCTTTGCCAAGGGCATTATAGAGCCTGAGAACACTTTCTTTTTCGCAATTATTTATGAAGTAAACTTTGGGGTTCATATTTATTCTCCTTTTTTATCAGGGATTTGATACCATTCAAGTTCCGAAGCCGGAACAATTATATAATTATTCTCGCCTTCACCTATGCGGAGTATAACATTATTTATACCCGCCTGAATGATATTTCTTGCACAAACAGGGCAAGGCTTAGCCTCATGTATGGTATTATCCGGATTTACACCGGTTAAATATAAATCTGCACCCATTGTCTGCGATCTTGAACAGTTAAGAAGAGCATTCATTTCAGCGTGAATTGCTCTGCACATTCCATATCCC
The DNA here is from genome assembly GCA_045595685.1 of Acutalibacteraceae bacterium. Classification (GTDB taxonomy): domain Bacteria; phylum Bacillota; class Clostridia; order Oscillospirales; family Acutalibacteraceae; genus UBA6857. Next base: position 796 of record JAZOAX010000083.1, on the reverse strand, counting down.
TCACCCTGATGCATATTGCGTTCAATACGGGGACAGTTAGCTAAATCGCAACAGTTTGAAAAACCTCTTGGTGAACCGTTATAGCCTGTAGAAATCACCGCATCTTCCTTTACGATTACTACTCCGTATTTCCTTTTTAAGCAAGTACTTCTGTAGGCAAAGGTTTCAGCGCAGTTGAGATATGTATCTATTTTAGAAATACGTTTTCCTTTTTCGGGTATTACCATTTTAAAAGACCTTCTTTCTCTCCCTCTCAGTCAATCTGCGATTGACAGCTCTCCCAAAGGGAGAGCCAAGATTTTGCCTGAGCAATTACACTGACTTTAAGGAGCTATATAAATCAATTCTTACTTTTATTTCTTCATCTATTGTTTCGCATACACTTTTAAAATCCGTTTCTACCTCATAGTTAGTAAATCTAAGCACCTTTAACCCATAGGCTTCAATTACCGCACCACGTTCCTTATCGTACTCCATCCCCTGTTCCGTAAAATGCTGTGATCCGTCAATTTCAATAACTAAACGAGCTGAAGCACAATAAAAATCCACAATAAACGATTCTATTATTCTTTGTTTGTATATTTTAACAGGATATTGTCTCAGAAACAAATACCATAGTTTTCTTTCATGCGGAGTCATATTTTTTCTTAGCATTTTTGCCGTTTGCAGCATACTGTTATTTTTTTCGACTCTCACTAAAATCACATCCTTAATTAACTCATTTTGAGATATGACTATATGTAGATATTCACAAACTACTCTCTGTTCGCTTGCCTCTCCCTTTGGGAGAGGTGGC
>JAZOAX010000082.1:0-3746 GCA_045595685.1 Acutalibacteraceae bacterium | reverse complement strand
AAGGAGGAAAAAATTATGAAGAAAAAACTGTTAACAATCTCATCGGTTTTGCTGTTGCTTCTTATGCTGGCTTTTTCGGCTTCAGCGGTGGGATTTAAGGAGTTCAAAACAAAAAGTACCTACACTCCCGTTACATATTCGACTCATAAGAGCACAGACACAGTAACTCTTTACGGTAATGCCGATTATCTTTGCATGAAGGCTTATTCGGAAACCCAAAACTACGAATACTTCCGTATTGATGTTTATTCTGACTCAAAAAGGACAAAACAGATTCGCAGTTATTCCAATACCTTCAAAAAAGGCACAACCTATGCGGATGTTTTCTTTGACCTCACATCACTCAAAAGTAAAACCTATTATGCAACCTCGTATGTGATGAAAGAAAGTCAGGCTGTCCTTATAGGAGACAAAAGCAAAAAAGACCCTGCAACAGTCAAAAATTTTAAAATTGTTGTTAAAAGAGACGGCACATCAATCAAAAATATGAAAAGTGTTATGTACGGCTATGAAAACACCTTCTACGGCCCCGCAGTTTATTGGTATTCCGTCCCCGGTGCAACAAAGTATTATGTTTACAGATATCAGGATAAGCAATATAAGAAAATTGCAACGGTAAAGGCTAACGGTGAGAATTTCTCATACTATATCGATAAGTCTCTGAAAGATAAGAACGTTACAAGATATTATAAGGTCAAGGCTGTCAACGGCACCGGCAGCACAGCAATGTCCCTTAACAAAGCCAAGGTTATTACGCTAAAAACGCCAAAGGTTACAGCGACTCTTCATGTTAATGGCGGAATCAAAGTTACTTGGACTAAGGCGAAAAATTCCTGCATTTATGTCGTCTACCGTAGTACGGAAGATTCAACTGAATGGAAGGAACTTGTAACAACCTCAAGCAGAACTTATTATGATCAAAGCGTAAAAAGCGGCGTTACATATTACTATACCGTAATGGCATATAATAATACCACTGTCAGCGGTTATAACCCATACGGAACAAAATGCCTTTGTGTTAAAATGCCGTCAATTAAATCCGTTACGCAGGCAGACGGTAATCTGGTTGTTTCCTGGAGTGCCGTAAGGGGTGCTGAAAGCTATAATGTTTACAGAAAAGCTCCCGGAGAAACGAACTGGTCAATGGTTGCCAATGTTACAGAAACAAGCTATACAGACACCGACTGTGAGAGAAATAAGATTTATAAATATACCGTAAGAACTGTTATCGGTAAAACACTGAGTTTATATTACAAAGCAGGTGTTTCCGGTGCAGTGATAGACACTCCTGTTCTTAATGAAATTGAGAGAACTGAAGACGGTTATGCAAAAATATCCTGGGGAGCAATAGACGGCGTTTCCTATAAGGTTTACAGAAAAGAGGGCGACAGTTCCTGGACTCACCTTGGAACCACAACATCGACCGAATATATTGACACTTCAAACTTAGTTAACGGCAAAAAATATATTTATACCGTTAAATCGCATATTGGTTCCATCAATGGGGGATACGATAAAACCGGAAAGCAATTTGAGTATTTAGTGCCGGCTAAGAATTTCTCATTCAGAGTAATTACAGACGGTATTCAACTTTTCTGGGATAAAGTTGAAGGGGCACAGGAGTATATCTTATACAGAAAAAGCGGAGAAGAAGATTTTGTTCGTATTGCCACTTGCACAACCGATAGTTACATTGATAAAACAATATTGGAATCAGAAACTTATGAATATAAACTTACTTATGTTCTGGGTTCCGCAGAACAAAGTGAACTTGCGGCATATAAACACTGCAGTTTTTCTGAACAGTTGCTGTCTTTGACAGATGAAGAAGCTGCAAAGTATTATCCCGGATACGACGCTGGTTGGCAAGTCAGAATTAAAGATTATGATCCTCAGGCTGAATATACGGTTTACAGAAAAACGGAAACGGGTTGGGTACTAAATCCCAGCAAAGCAGAAAAGAATTATCTGCTAATTTATACTGATAATACCTCTGAAGCCACTTATATTATAACTTCCGTCAGTGCCGAGGGAATCGTCAAAATGTCGTCTCAAGAGGGTTTCACATTTGAACGCTTGCCTGCTCCGAAGACATTGACTGCAAACGTTGACCACAAGAATGGAACAATCAGCATAACCTGGTCTGCAGTAGAAGGTGCAGATAAATACTATGTTTACAGAAAATCAAAACTCGTTGGAATATATGATGACGTAGATACTCACATTCAAACGGGGATTAAGCCCGGTTCATATAATGATTTTCAAGTTCTGGCAGTAAAAGGTTACAGTATGGGCTTGCCAATATCAAAACAAATATATCTTCTTTATATACCTAAGATTGAGACTGTCAGTTTTGTAACAGACGGCGTGAGCCTCAGGTGGAAAGGTAATTTTGCTTGTAATGTGTACAGGAGAGCTGAAGATGAGACCGAATGGAGAAGAATTAAAAGCAATGCTAAAGGGGGATATATCGACTCTGATTTGATCAGCGGAATGACCTATTACTATACAATTGCATGTGTAGATTCATTAGGACAGGAAGGACGCTATGATGAATATGGTGTAAAAGTAAAATTCATTGCATCTCCTACAATTAAATCAGTAACTCATTATGCATCATCAATAAAAATTACTTGGAAAAAAGTGCCTATCGCAGAATATTATAAGGTTTATCGTGATTCTTCTTCTTCTTCTTCCTCAAATAAAAGTGTATTGGTGTATACAACGAAGGATGCAAATACGCTTAAATTTACAGACAAAAATGTTAAATCGGGTTACAACTATATATACAAAGTAAAAGCAGTTGTAGGTGATTTAGAAGGTGCACCGGCATTTACAAGTGAAAGTTTTGTTGCACCGCCGAAGAATCTTACTGCAAAAAAGGTTGATGATGGTATAAAATTAACTTTTGGCAAGGTTAATGGCGCAACCAGTCTATACATATATCGCAAAAATGGTAGCGGTGATTGGAAAAAAATAGGCAGTGCAAAAGGTAAGGCAACTTCATATACCGATAAAACAGCAAAGACAGGAGTTAAATACACATATCATATTAAGTCCTATGATAGTACTCACCGTCAACTGAGCGCAAAATCCGCTAATGTAAGTTGCAAAAGATAAATGTATCACATTAAACATAGGTCGGTACAATGTTTGATAAAAGTAAAACTTTCAGCACTCCTTTGGTGCTGAAAGTTTTACTACTCTATGTGCTTTAAAAATTGTTTCTTGCTTTGAAAAATCAATATATTGTAATAATTTTCCCTTCAATGCATACTTATTGTCATTTTACACAAAAATTTTTTTGATAAAACCGATAATATTAAGCACTCAAAACTTGATTTCTTGTGTGAGCAGTGATAAAATAAGAAAGTATTAGTATCGAGTTATTCGAGATTGATAACATTACTATTAAGGGGTAATAAATATGGAAAGAAGAACAGGCACTATTTCAAGAGGTATCCGTTGCCCGATTATCCGTGAAGGTGACGATCTTGCAAAGATTGTTTGTGACAGTGTTGTTGAAGCAGCTGAAATTGACGGCTTTGAACTTCGTGACAAGGATGTTGTTGCAGTAACGGAATCAATTCTCGCAAGAAGTCAGGGTAACTATGCCACTGTTGATGCAATAGCAAAAGATGTAAAGGCAAAACGCGGGGGAGAAACCGTTGGCGTTATTTTCCCGATTCTTTCAAGAAACCGTTTTGCAATCTGTCTTAAAGGTATTGCAATGGGATGTAAGAAAG
>JAZOAX010000081.1:0-9694 GCA_045595685.1 Acutalibacteraceae bacterium | reverse complement strand
ATGTAAACCCCGAGAAGCCCGGTCAGTTCACCCGTGTATCTGCAGACTCCACCAATGTTAAATATTATATTGGTATCACCAATGCTCCCGGTTCTGCACTTCCCGAAACCGGTGGTATGGGTACAACAATTCTCTACATCGTTGGTGCAATCCTCGTTGTAGGCGCAGTTGTAATTCTCATCTCCAAGAAGAGAATGTCAGCAGAAGCATAATTCTGTCTGAAGTTTAATAACCAATGGGACTTTTGTCCCATTGGTTTTCCAAAAGGCCGTAACCGTCTTTTACGGCTTTTCGGAAAGCCAATTAAATCCCAAAAGGAGAAAAAATGAAAAAGCACGCAACAACAATACTTCTGGTACTGATATTTGTTCTCGGTATGGGCCTGCTTCTGTATCCCACTGTCAGTGACTGGTGGAACAGTCAACATCAGTCAAAAGCCATTGACACCTATTCCGACAATGTTTCCAATATGAAAGACGACGAAAAGAATAATCTTCTTAATGAAGCAAGAGAGTTTAACAAAATGCTTTCGGACAGGGCAGGATATCAGTTCCTTTCAGACAATGAAAAGGCTTATTACAAGAGAATTTTAGACATTACGGGTACGGGAATTATGGCTTATATTGAAATTCCCACAATTGATGTATCTCTCCCCATTTATCACACAGTATCCGAATCTGTTCTGCAGATTGCCGTGGGACACATTGAATGGACAAGTCTTCCCGTCGGCGGTGATAGTACCCATTGCGTGCTTTCGGGGCACAGGGGACTTCCCTCTGCAAAACTGTTCACCAACCTTGATAAAATAGTTGTGGGCGATGTGTTTATGATTAACACCGTCGGCGAAACACTTACCTATCAGGTATATGAAATTTTAATTGTTGAGCCTGAGGATATTGCCGCCCTTGCCATTGAAAAAGGCAAAGATCTCTGCACCCTGGTCACTTGTACCCCTTACGGCATCAACTCCCACAGACTTCTTGTCCGCGGCAGAAGAATTGCAAATATAGAAGAAAAACCGCAGATAGTGGTAACCCCCGAAGCGAATCAGATTGACCCTCTTGTAGTGGCGCCGATTGTTGCCGCCCCGATGCTTCTTGTGCTTATGCTTTATGTAATGATAAAATACAGGAAGAAAAAGTGATTGAAATCTTGACTCTCTGTGAGAATACCGTCATGAAGTGACTGAGAGGGTACAACAATAACTCTCCCTCATGTCAGAAAGGATGATAAAATGAAAAAAATATTGGCATTTATTCTGATATTTACCGTTGCTTTCAGTGTTTTTGCATTTGGCACTGAGGCTGTTGACGGTCAGAAAATGGCTGTATTTTACCGCACTGAAAGTGAAAATCTGCAGGGCGCAGTTTTTCATGTTTACCGTATCGGTGATGTTTCGGGAACAAGAGTAGTACCCAACAGCACCTTTGCACCTTACAGTGTTGACTATGATATATCAACTTCAGAAAAAAGACTCTCCCTTGCACAAACACTTTCTGCATATATTCTTCGTGACGATATCGTGCCCTTGTGTTCGGATACTACCGATACAAACGGCGTTGCAGATTTTGAAGGCAGAGTTTTTGAAGAAGGCGTATATATTGTGATGGCAGATAAACACCGTCAGAACGACTGCACATATTTCTGCACACCGTCTCTTGTTGTTCTGCCTTATGAAGAGGAAGAATCCGTAGTTCTCAACGCAAAATTTGAATCCGTACCCGATGACACAAAAACCATCAGTGTTTCATATAAGGTTGTCAAATCCTGGGTAGAGGTTGATGGTGGAGTTACAAGACCTGTTGAAATTGAAGTTGAACTTCTGCGTGACGGTGAAGTGTATGATACGGTAATACTCAATGAAGATAATAATTGGAGATATCAGTGGGACGGACTTTCTGTTTTCTATCATTGGACCGTAACTGAAAAATATGTTATCGGCGGATATGTTGTGTCACTTTCACAGTACGATAAGACTCTGTTCCTCACCAACAGCGGCAGCGGAACAGGGGAGGAAGAAACCACAACTTCCCCCGAAGAAACCACAACTGAAACAACCACAGAAATAACTTCCGCACCCGACGACACAACCGATGTATCAGATACAACAAGTCAGACACCAACAACACCCACAACAAGTCCCACAACTGAAACAACCACCCAACCGACCACACAAAAGCCCGATGATGAGCCTGAACTTCCCGTAACGGGTACTTTGCGTTGGCCCATACCGTATCTTGCCTTAGCAGGTGTATTTTTTCTGATAATCGGCTATGCAAAATACAGAAAGAGTGAACTTGCAGATGAATAAAGGAAAAAAACAGGGCAAGAGAATAATGATTCTGGGTGTGATACTTGTTCTTGCATCTCTCGCACTTACTTGTTATAACTATGTTGAAGAAAAAAGAGCAACAGCAATGTCAGCAGAAGTTCTGTCGCAGATTGATATGGCAGAGCCGACAACACAAGCAGACAAAATTCCCGACTATAAAGTAAATCCGCTTATTGAAATGCCGAAAAAGAAAATCGGAGGCAAGGATTATGTGGGCACAGTTTCCGTCCCCGCACTTGATATCACACTTCCCGTAATGTCCGAGTGGAGTTACGAGAACTTCAAAATATCTCCTTGCGTTTATGAAGGCTCACCTTATCAGAACGATTTCATTGTCTGCGCTCATAATTACCGCAACCACTTCGGCTCACTTAAAAATCTCAGGCAAGGCGACAGAGTGTCTTTCAGAGATTTTGACGGCAACACATTCAACTACGAAGTAATCTATACCGAAATTCTTGATAACAATGCCGTTGAAGAAATGAGTCAGGGTGAATGGGATTTAACCCTTTTCACCTGCACCTACGGCGGCGCAACAAGAGTCACTGTCCGCTGCAGATTAGTCGGATAATAATTTATAAACAAAACAACAGCACCTGTTTTTCAGGTGCTGTATTGCTTTTAATATTCTTTTTATTCCGAAAACTCGGCAGACCAGTTGAAAATAAAACTCTCTTTTGCCGGAACGGGATTGATTGCGTCTTTTTCGGAAAAGTCATTCTTCTTTTCAAATGAATCATTCACGCCGAACCAGGGTTCAATGCAGACATAAGGTGCACCGGGTTTTGCCCATATACCCAGATAAGGTGCTTTGCCGAGGTAAAACCGCACTGTCCTGTTGTGTCCGTCACTTCTTAGAGTGATGTAATCTGATTTCACACCGCTGAAAATAAGGGCATCTTCTTTGAAGATATCCTCAGTGATAACAATATCTTTTTCACCGTTAAGAACAGAAACTTTTTCGGGCAGCCTCAGAGAATTCACAAGGTCAATTTTTTCTGTTGAAAGGGTTTCTTCACAGTCGAAAGTGATAATATCGCCAATTCTGCAGTTGAAAGCAGGGTGTGCACCGATTGAAAAATAAAGGGTGTTTTCGCCTTTGTTGCATATTTCATGAGAGACGGTGAGCTTTCTTCCGTCAAGAGTGAAAGTAACAATCAGGTCAAAATGAAAGGGATATATTTTAAGGGTTTCTTCTGTTTCACTGAGTACAAACTTCAGAGAGTTTTCATTTTCTTCAAGAAATTTCCATTCATTTCTTCTTGCAAATCCGTGTTTGGGCATTTCATATTCTTTTCCATTGAAAATGTATCTGTCTTCAATCAAACGGCCAACAATGGGAAAAAGAATAGGGGACTGACCATTCCATATATCAGGATTTCCCTGCCACAGATACTCAAATCCCGTTTCTTTTGAAACAACACTTGTAAGTTCGCATCCGAAACTTTTAACTGCAATTTTAAGAAAATCGTTTTCCAAGGTGTAAATCATAAAACCGTCTCCTTTTTATTCATTAAATATATCATACATTAAACAATTCACAATATCAAGAGCAAAGGCGTCAGAATAATGGCTCTGATAAATTTATGAATTTATTTTGCACAAAAAATCCTCTGTTTTTTTGGTAATAATATAAAATCGGAAAAATTTACTTTATTTATCTGCTGTAATAGTATATAATAAATAGGAATGAAAAAACTACGGAGGAATAAGTATGGCAAGAAACCACGAAGTTACTACCAGACACAACCTTTTAAACCCCGACGGAACATTGGCAGAGCCCGGCTGGTCAAAAAGTCTTATCCAGACTTATAACAGAGAAGACATTGCAGCACCCAAGTTTAAAATCAAAGAATGGGACTATTATCTTGTTCTTGCAGATAAGCACGCTGTTGCCTTCACTCTGTCTGATGACGGATATATCGGAATGCAATCTGCATCACTTCTTGTTTTTGATGAAAACAACCCCTGGGAGCAGACAAGTTCCATCCTCAACTTCTTCCCTATGGGCAAGTATAAACTTCCCCGCACATCTGATACGGGAGATATCCGCTACCACGATAAAAAACTCGACCTTGATTTTATTGTAACACCGGGTAAAAGAAGAATTGTCGGTGAATACAGACAGTTTAAAGACGGCAAAACATTGAAAGTCGATATCACTCTCGAACAGCCGCCGATGGATACAATGGTTATTGCAACACCCTGGAAAGAGAGCAAATCCGCTTTCTATTATAACCAGAAAATCAACTGTATGAGAGCCTCGGGCTATGCAGAATTTGACGGTGTAAGATACGAATTCAATCCTGAAACAGACTTCGGTACTCTTGACTGGGGCAGAGGAGTGTGGACATACGACAACACCTGGTACTGGGGCAGCGGTAATGCAGTTGTTAACGGCAAGCCCTTCGGCTTCAATATCGGTTATGGCTTCGGTGATACTACCGCCGCATCGGAAAACATTCTTTTCTATGACGGAAAAGCCCACAAACTTGACGATGTAACATTTAATCTTCCTGCAAATGGCTCATATACAGATCCCTGGACTTTCACATCAAGTGACGGCCGCTTTGAAATGGATTTCAAACCCGTAATTGACCGTAAGGCAAAAATCAGCCTCAAGGTAATTGAAACAGATCAGCATCAGGTCTTCGGCAGAATGACAGGTAAAGCAATTCTTGATGACGGCACAGTGCTTGAAATCAAAGATGTTATGTGCTTTGCTGAAAAAGTAAGAATGAAATATTAATTTGGAGGAATATAAAAATGAAAGTAATTGTTGTTGGTGCAGGTGCTATCGGCGGTACCGTTGCAGTACTTCTTAAAGAACAGGGATATGACATCAGAGTCAAGTGTCACATTCCCGAAATCAAGGAACTTATCGAAAAGAACGGTTTCTATCTTCACGGTGCAAAAGGTGAACATCACGTTAATTTCAAATGCTACCACGAAGTATCCGAGTTCGGTGATGAAAAGTTTGATATCATCATTATTGCTACTAAGTACGCTCACGTTGCTTCCTGCGCAAAAATGATGCTTCCTTATGTTGCTGAAAACGGCATCATTGTTGGAATGCAGAACGGTCTTCTCACCGAAGAACTTGCCGAAATCGTCGGCAGAGATAAGGCAGTAGGCTGTATGATCGGCTTCGGTGCAACAAGAAATGCCGATAATGATGTTACAATGACAAGCCTCGGTGAATATTATGTAGGTATGCTTGACGGCAGAAAGACAAAGACTCTTGAAGCCTTTGCTGAAATGCTCAAGAGCGTTGTTCCCACACAGATTACAACGGAAATAAAGAGCCGTCAGTATTCTAAACTTATCATTAACTCCTGCATTAACGCAGTTGCAGGTATCACCGGTAAGAAACTCGGCGAAATTCTTAAAGATAACAGAGCAAGGGATCTTTTCCTCAACATTGCAAGAGAAGGTATGGCAGTTGCAAAGGCAATGAAAATCAAAGTTCCCAAGTACGGCCTTGTGCTTGAATACAGAATGCTTGCTCTCGGTAACAATAAGATTTACAACGGAATCTGCAAGTTTGTTGTAGGTATCGTAGGTAAACTTTATTCAGATGTTAAACCCTCAACTCTTCAGTCACTTGAAGCCGGGGAGATTACCGAAATTAATATCCTCAACGGTTTCTTTGTTGAAAACGGACTCAAGTACGGTGTACCTACTCCCGTTAACACAAAACTTGTTGAAATGATTCATGAAATTGAACGCGGAGAAAGAAAAATGTCCTCCGATAATCTTGCAGAGTTTTAATCTTACATAAAAAATCAACAGACTGTATCGGTTGAAGATACAGTCTGTTGGTTTTTTTATTGATTTGCTTTTTTGATATCGAACCAGAATTCAACACCTTTTTCACCGTTGATAACGCCGTATTTTTCTCCGTGGAGTTCCTGCAGCGTTGCAACAATGGAAAGTCCGAGACCGAATCTGCCTTCTTTGCGGGAGTGAGATTTGTCCGCGCGGTAAAAACTCTGCCAGATATTCTCAATGTCGGTGCCGGGAATAGATTTACCGGTGTTGAATACACTTATGCGGTAACTTTCTCCGATATCCCTTGCAGTAACAGTGATTTTCTTTTCATAGTCAATATGGCTGATTGCATTTGAAAAATAGTTGCCGAAAACATTGGTGATAAGTTCCTTGTCACCTGTTCCCGTAAAACTGTCATCAATATCTGCTTCAACAGTGATACCCTCTTCTTCAATCTGAATAGCCCTGCTTTGAATATAAGTGTTAAGCAGTTCGCTTATGCAAAAATCCGAATATTTAAGCCTGTATGTGCCGGAGCCGTACTGCATATATTCCATAATCTTAACAACAAGATTATTCATCTTTTCTGCTTCTTCAATTATAATGTCGCAGAATTCTTCAGTTGAATCACAGCCTATGCCGTACTTCATTCCCTCGGCATATCCCTGAATTATTGAAATGGGTGTTTTAAGTTCGTGGGATACATTTGCAACAAAAGTTTTTCTTGTTTTGTCGAGTTTGCGTTCTGTTGCAATGTCCATTTCAAGCTGATAGTTTTCAATTTTCAGGTCTGTCAGAGCCTTGTTCAGAGATTGGGAGAGTATGTTTATGTTTTCACTCAGTTCATCAAGTTCTTTTATTTTAAAAGACGGACAACTCTCGTCAAAGTTCATACCTGCAATCTTTTTTGTTGTTTTTGTAATTTTCCTTATCGGCTCTGCAAAAAGGTTTGCATAGTAAAATGTAATTAAAAAGAAGGTTATAACCGCAAACGTTGAAAGGGCAAACAGTGCCCAGGAAGCAACACGTGCATTTTCTTCAATAACATCAATTGAAGAGTAAAGTATAAGCCCCATATCGTCACCGAAGAAAGTTCCGTAAACGATGTACTGTGCCGTTGTGTAGTGCTCCTGCCTTATTTCAAAATAACTTCCGTCTTTTCTCTGATACTGAGAAAGAAGTCTCATAACTCTGGGTTTGAGTTCGACTTTGTCGTTATCTGTTTTGTTATATACCGTTTCGTTACTCTGAGTTGTATAAATCAGTCTGTCTCTCGGGGAGTAAATTTCAATATAAATATTGTTCTCTGTTTCATACTCGGAAAGCAATACTTTATATTCTTTGTCGGTATAATCAATTCTTTCAATATCACCGGCTGTTTCAACCATATTTATTCTTGTTGCAAGGGCGAAAATGTCGTCCATAAAAATGAACTGAATAACAGAAAAAAGAATAAAACAAATAAGAACACCCGATATGCTTACAAGGGAAAAACGCCTTATAAAGTTACTTTTCTGCCTTTTCATCAGCAATCCTCAATCTTGTAACCGATGCCGTATACTGTCTTAAGGTGGCGGTTTCCCCACTCGCCGAGTTTTGTTCTGAGTCTTGCAACGTGGGAGTCAACAGTTCTTATGTCACCTGTGAAATCAAATCCCCAGATGCTGTCGAGCAACTGTTCGCGGCTGAAAACTCTGCCGGGAGCCTCAAGGAATTTTTTAAGGATATTATATTCCTTTAAAGTCAGGTCAACTTCTTTTCCGTTAAGACGCACCTCGTGTGCCTCATCGTTGAAAAACAGTTCACTGAACTGTTTTTCACTTGCCGCAGACTGCACGGGTTTTACTCTTCTGAGCAATGCCTCAACTCTTTTAACAAGAATTGTTGGGCTGAAAGGCTTTGTAACATAGTCATCGGCACCTGATTCATATCCCGTGAGTTCGTCAAACTCCTGGCTTCTTGCCGTCAGCATTATAACGGGAAGAGAAGAAGTTTCTCTGATTTTTCTGCAAACCTCCCAGCCGTTGAGACCGGGCATCATTATATCAAGAATAATAAGGCTGAGATTGTTTCTGTTTTCTTCAAACAGTCTGTATGCTTCATCGCCGTCTTCCGCTTCAATAACTTCATAACCTGCTTTTTTAAGAAAGTCAGCAACAAGTTTTCTGATTCTGCCTTCATCGTCGGCAACAATAATTCTGTCCATAGAGAACACCTCGCAAAAATTACTTGATTGTATATTATCATATAATATCCCGTTTTACAAGTAATCGGCAGAAATTTTATTAACAATTTGTTTAAAAATAGTGGTTAAAGTTCTGTTGAAGAAATAAAAGATTAACTTTTATTGTAAAATATTGACACTTCATATCAATTGGTATAAAATAAAAAAGACCATATCTGCCTGTGCGTTATAGGCAGAAATTTTAGTAATAAGCCCAAAAGGGCAGAACGGAGTTTTTATGATTTATCTTAACAAAGACAATGTATTTCATCTCCAGACGAAAAAAACAAGTTATGTATTAAGAGCACTTCCCACAGGTCAGCTTGAAAGTATGTATTACGGAAGAAGAATAAGAAATGCTGAAGATTTCACTTTCCTTTATGACAAGCACGCTTCCGGCTATTCAAACAGCACACCCTATACTCAGAAGGATACAAGCCTTTCCCTTGACCATATCGCACTTGAATATTCTGCATATGGCAAAGGTGACTACAGACTGCCTTCAATGCAACTTATGTCACACGACGATGTTTTCACAACAGATTTTAAGTATAAATCATCTGCCGTAACAAAAACTAAACCCGAACTCAACGGACTTCCCTCAAGTTACGGTGAAAGTGATACTCTCACAGTTATTCTTGAAGACGAAGTTCTCGGTGCGGAACTCCATCTTTTCTACACTGTATTTGAGGAATGCAATGTTATTACAAGAAGTGTCAGACTTATCAATAAGAGCAAGAATATAATCAAAATCCGCAACCTTATGAGTATGCAGCTCGACCTTCAGAGAGGCAAGTATGTTATGCTCACATTCGACGGTGCCTGGGCAAGAGAAAGATATAAGAATGAGCATGTCCTCACATCAGGTGAATGCTCAGTAGGCTCAATTGCAGGTTATTCTTCAAACAGACACAATCCTTTCTTTGCAATCCGTGAAGACGACTGCACAGAAGAAAACGGCAACTGCTACGGTTTCAACCTTGTTTATTCAGGTAATCATATCGCAAGAACAGAAATTTCAACTCACGGTCTTCTCAGAATTCAGAACGGTATCAACCCCTTTGAATTTGAATGGAGCCTCGGCGAAGGCGAAAGTTTCGACACACCCGAAAGTGTTATGACTTTCAGCCACGAAGGTCTTAACGGTATGAGTCAGAATATGCACCTTTTTGTTAAGGAGCATATTGTAAGAGGTTACTGGAAGAACAGAGAACGCCCCATTCTTGTTAATAACTGGGAAGCAACAACCTTTGGTTTCACTGAAAAGAAGATTCTTGACATTGCTGCTGCCACAAAGGAAATCGGTGCAGAAATGTTTGTTCTTGACGACGGTTTGTTCGGAAAGAGAAACAATGACAAGGCAGGTC
>JAZOAX010000080.1:0-18328 GCA_045595685.1 Acutalibacteraceae bacterium | reverse complement strand
TTGTAAGAGGTATTGACTTTGCAGGTCTTACTTATGAAGACGGCAGCAAGGCCCTCACTTTCAACATCGGTGAAATTCTTCCCATTCTTATTGAAGCACTTTATGCACAGTTTGCCATCAAAGACGAAGAAGCCCTTGCAGACGGTATTTTCAACCTTGCCGCAAGCGTTCTTACACCTATTTCAGCCGATAAAGAAGGCAACTCCTTAAAAGAAGTTTCAATGGTGCAGTATCCTCAGTCAATGGCTGCTTATCCCGAATTCACAGAAAATCTTGTTGATTCAACAGAACTTGGTATTGTAAAAACCTGTATTGAAAAATACGGCGCAGAAAACACATATTTCTTCACTTACGACTGGAGAAAGACTCCCGCCGAACTTGCAGCAGAACTTAATGCTCTTATTGAAACTGCAAAGGCAGACAGCGGCGAAGAAAAGGTAAATATCATCTGTGCATCAATGGGTTGTATGGTTACCACTGCATATATGTATTATCACGGCAGTGACAGCATCAACACTGCAGTTTACCTTTCAGGTGCTCAGAACGGTACATATGTTGCAGGCGATGCTCTCAACGGCAGAATTCTTTTTGACACAGATGTTATCATCAACATCATCAACAGTGCAGCAGGCAACAACATTCTTCTTGAAATTCTTCTCAGGATTTTTGACCTTCTCGGAGTTTTTGATTTCCTTACAGACTTCCTCAACGGTTTTGTAAAGGATAACTTCGACAAAGCAAACGATATGGTACTTCGTGACTGTATGGGAACTCTTCCCGGCCTCTGGGCACTTTGCCCCGACGGAGATTTTTATTCAGGCCTTGAAAAAATCTTCGGCGGACACGAAGCAGACTATGCAGTTCTTCTTGCAAAACTTGAAGAAACAGGCAAATTTGTATGCAGCACGGAAAAAACACTTGTTGATGCAAAAAATAACGGCGTAAAACTTTCCTTTGCATCGAACTATAACATCGGTCTTGTACCCGTTTACGAAAGATCAAACCTTAACGGTGATATGGTTCTTGAAGCAGAACTCACTTCAAACTTCGCAACCATCGCACCTCTTTACGAAACACTTTCCGATGAATACATCGCAACAAGAGACGCAAAATACATCTCAGCAGACAAAGTAATTGACGCTTCAACTGCACTCTTCCCCGAATACACATGGTTTGTGAAAGATGCAGGACATGTTGCTTCAGACCGCGGAACAGATTACAGCGACTTTACATTCACACTTCTTGAAAGTGAAGTTCAGCCCACAGTCAATATGTTCCCCGAATATCCTCAGTTTATGATTGCTGACGAAAACCTTGCACTTTCACCCCTCAGATAATTTTATGTGATTATTTTTCACCTGCCTTGCCGATAATGAAAGCAAGGCAGGTGTTTTTTTATGCATACCAAATTGCGTATAAGAGGCAACGCACTGATTTCGGGCAATGTGGGGCTTCTGATTCTTGTTCTTGCAACGGCATCGGTAGTGGTGCTTTCATCCAATCTGTCTGTGCTGATTTATGAAATTATAATAAAAGTCAGGGCAGAGGAAATATTCGGTGACAAAATAAGTTTTATTAATCTTGCAGTGTCTTCGTTACTGAGTTTCTTCACCTACAGCATATACAGTCAGATAAAACTCGGCATACACCGTTTCTTTCTTCGTCGGGCACAGAAAAAAGGCGGAACGGCAGGGGATATCTTCTATTATTTTCACCCCCTTCGTGCAGTAGGTGCCATATCATTTTCTTTAAAAATGCTTCTTTTAAAGTCGGCACTGCTTATTGTTTCCTTTGTTCCTTTTACGGTTTTATCGGTACTTCTTTCAGTGCTTCTTAAAAATGATGTGTCAGCACTGGTTGCCGCTTGTCTTCTTGTGGGGGATTTAGCCTTTCTTGTTTGCGGTGCAGTGTTTTACGGCAACATCAAAAGTTCCTTTTTCCTTGCAAAATACTGTTTTATAGACGGAAGATACATTTCCTTTTCCCATCTTCTTGCATCATCTCAGCAGGATATGAAAAATGAAAGAAAGAATCTTCTCAGACTCAAAAGAAGTTTTTCAGGCTGGTTTCTTTTGTGCCTTACTATAATTCCCATCGGCTACGTGTGGAGTTATTACAACCAGACAATGGCACTTGCAGGTGCTGTATTTATGAAGAATTGATTTTTCTATTTACTTTTTATACGGTTTTTGATATTATATTTAAAGACTTTAAAAAGTGAGGAAATAAAAATGGCAAAACACGAAATCACAGTACCTTTGATGTCTTGGCTTATCGGCGGTTCAAGAATAGGAGGAAGTTACAATATTTACTGTGCCTCTGTTGGCACCGACGGACAGACAGGGTGTCTCAGCAACAAAATTTTCAACTACCGTATATGGATTGAAAAACTTGATGAAACGGAAATAATCAAAGCGGCAGTGTATTACGGTATGAAAAGTTTTGACAATCAGAACGAAGATGAAATTTTCACCGAGGTTTACGAAATGAGCGAAGAAAGCCTTCCTCTTGTAAAAGCATACATCGAAGTTAAAGCAGAAGAATATTTTGCATCATAAAAAAATCAGGCACCTTTTCCGTAAATACGGGACAGGTGCTTTTTTATGTAAAAAATATGCAAAAAACTTTTTGTGAGGAAATAAGAGCAAAACAGAGCAATTTAAAGGAAATCAAAGGTTTTCACAAAATGCCGCGATTCCGTACCGATTTTTTGCCGAAAATTCTGCGAAAACTGTTGACATTTGCGTGATTTTGTTCTATATTGTGTTTTAACGGAATGAATTAATTTTCATTTTAAGCAAAAAAATAATTTATAAAAAGTCCCGGGAAACACAGAAAAGAATAAGTCTGTTTTTCTTGGGATTTCATCAGCATTTTTCTTAATAGGGGGTTACACTGTTATGGGAGATAATGTAATTATCCGACTTCAGAATATCTCAAAAAAGTTTGAAGATGATGTTATTCTTGATAATATCAATCTTACAATTAAAGATAAAGAGTTTATGACTTTCCTCGGCCCTTCAGGCTGCGGCAAAACAACAACCCTTCGTATTATTGCAGGTTTTCTTGAATCCGACAGCGGACAGGTAATTTTCGAAGGTAAGGACATAAACAATCTGCCGCCTCACAAAAGGCAGGTAAACACTATTTTCCAGAGGTATGCACTGTTCCCTCACCTTAATGTTTATGATAACATTGCTTTCGGTCTTCGCATAAAGAAGATGAAGGAAAAGGATATCAGCAAAAAAGTTCACGAAATGCTTGAACTCGTTAACCTCAGAGGCTTCCAGAGAAGAAATATTGCTTCTCTTTCAGGCGGTCAGCAGCAGCGCGTTGCAATTGCCCGTGCCCTTGCCGTTGAGCCCAGAGTTCTGCTTCTTGACGAGCCTCTCGGTGCCCTCGACCTTAAACTGCGTAAAGATATGCAGGTTGAACTTAAAAATATTCAGAAAAGAATGGGAATTACCTTTATTTATGTAACCCACGACCAGCAGGAAGCACTTTCAATGAGTGATACCGTTGTTGTTATGAACAACGGCAAAATTCAGCAGATAGGCACTCCCATTGACATTTATAACGAGCCGAAAAACGCCTTTGTTGCCGACTTTATCGGTGAAAGTAACATTCTTGACGGTGTTATGCTTGACGACTTCAAAGCGAAGTTTTCAGGTGCAGTTTTCCAGTGCCTTGACAAAGGCTTTGCAGTTAACGAAAGCGTTGATATTGTTGTTCGCCCCGAAGATGTTGATGTTGTACCCGTTGAAGAAGGTACAATCAGCGGTGTCATCACCTCAAACACATTCAAGGGTGTGCACTTTGAAATGATTGTTGATATCGACAACTTCAAGTGGATGATTCAGACCACGGATTATTATCCCGTAGGTGCAAGAATCGGTATTCAGATTGAGCCTGACGCAATTCACGTTATGAAAAAGAGTGAATATTCAGGTATGTTCGGTGACTACAGTTCTTTCAGTGATGAAATTGAACATCTTTCAGATATAACAGAAGAAGAGGAGGCGTGATAAATGCAGAAAAAGTCCCTCGGAAAAAAATTAACGGCTTCTCCTTATCTTGTCTGGGCGGCAATTTTCATCATCGTTCCTTTGATTTTTGTTGTGTATTATTCCGTAACCGATGCCTCGGGCAATTTCACACTCGAGTACATTATGGATATCGGCAAATATAAGGATGTTATGATAAATTCCATCTGGCTGAGATTTATTGCAACGGTCATCAGCCTTGTTATGTCATACCCTCTTGCATATATTATGGCAAGAAGCGGTGCCAATGTTCAAAGAACAATGATGATTCTTGTAATGCTTCCCATGTGGATGAATCTTCTTATAAGAACATATTCAATGATGATTCTTCTGCAGGATACAGGCATAATAAATACGGCCCTTTCATTTCTGAAACTGCCGGAACTTCATATGATCAACACTCAGGGAGCAGTTGTTCTCGGAATGGTGTATAACTATATTCCTTATATGATTCTGCCTCTTTATTCAATTATGGCAAAAATGGACCATAACCTTATTGAAGCGGCAGAAGACCTCGGCGCAAACAAATTAACCGTTCTCAAGGATATTATTCTTCCTCTGAGCCTTCCGGGTATTGCATCGGGCTTTACAATGGTTTTTGTGCCAAGCGTTTCCACTTTCTATATTTCAAAAAAACTTGGCGGTAACACATTCTCGCTTATCGGTGACGTTATAGAAATGCAGTTCAAATCTGCAAATAACTATAACCTTGGTGCCGCACTTTCACTTGTTCTTATGGTTATGATTATCATCTGTATGATGGTTATGAACCGTTTCACAGGTGATGACGATGACGGAGGTGTGCTGATATGAAAACAAAAATGACACCTCTTTCAAAGTTTTATGTTGCCCTTATAATGCTTTTCCTTTATGCTCCGATTGTTGTTATGATTGTATTTTCTTTCAACAGTTCGGCAAGTACAAGTGTAATCAGCGGATTTTCACTTCGCTGGTATGAGTCACTGCTGCACGATTCGGGCACAATGAAGGCACTTTCAAACACCCTTATTCTTGCAGTAACCTCATCACTCACTGCAACGGTTATGGGTACTGCCGCCGCAGTGGGCATAAATGCTTTCAGAAACAAGTATATCAAAAAAGTTACAATGGGCGTTACAAACATACCTATGATGAATCCCGAAATCGTTACGGGTATTTCAATGATGCTTCTGTTTGTGTTCTGTGCAAACCTTATCGGCAAAACCGATGCCCTCGGTTTCGCAACCATGCTTATTGCCCATGTTACTTTTAACCTTCCCTATGTAATTTTATCTGTGCTCCCGAAACTCCGTCAGCTTGACAAATATCTCCCCGAAGCCGCAATGGACCTTGGCTGCACACCTGTTCAGGCATTTTTCAAAGTCGTTCTTCCCTCAATTTCAACGGGCATTTTCTCAGGTATGATGATGTCATTCACATTGTCACTTGATGATTTTGTTATCAGTTATTTCACTCAGGGACCCTCTTTCGAAACACTGCCCATCAGAATTTTCTCAATGACAAAAAAGAGAGTTACTCCCGATATGTACGCACTTTCAACTCTGATTTTTGTTGCAATACTTCTGCTTCTGGTGCTTATCAATGTTGCCCAGGCAAGAGGCGATAAGAAAATGAGCAATAAACTTAATAAGGGGGATAAGAAATGAAAAAAGTTTCAGTTTTTCTTTTAACTTTGTTAAGTTTTGTGCTTTTCGGTTTTTCTGCTTCTGCTTATGAAAACGAGGAGTTTTACAAAGGCCTTGAAGGTACAACAATCAATGTTTTCAACTGGGGCGAATATATCTGCGACACCTATGAAGACGGTCTTGTTGATGTTAACGCAGAATTCGAAAAACTCACAGGCATCAAGGTGAACTATGTTACCTATGAAAGCAATGAGGATATGTATCCGAAAATTAAAAACGGCGGTGCAAGTTACGATATCGTCATTCCTTCGGACTATATGGTTGAAAGAATGATAAATGAAGATATGCTTCTTGAAATTGATGTCAGTTCACTTCCGAATTACAAGTACATTTCCGAAAAATACAAAAATATGTTCTATGACCCCGATAACAGATTTTCGGTACCTTTCAATGTAGGTATGGTAGGACTTATTTACAACACAAAAATGGTTGAAGAGCCTCCTACGAGTTGGACAGCCCTCTGGGATGAACGCTACGAAGGCAAAATACTTATGATTGATAACCCCCGTGATGCTTTTGCAATTCCTCAGAAAATTCTCGGGTACTCGCTGAACTCAACAGACGAAAAAGAACTTTCCGACGTTGCGCAGATGCTGATTGAACAAAAGCCTATTCTTCAGGGCTATGTTATGGACGAAATCTTCAACAAAATGGAAAGCGGCGAAGCAGCAATGGTGCCTTATTATGTTGGTGACTTTGTGCTTATGCAGCAGGTTAATCCGGACCTTGATTTCGTTTATCCCGAAGAGGGAGTTAATATGTTCGTTGATGCTGTGTGTATCCCCGAATGTGCACAGAACTATGATGCGGCAATTATGTATATCAACTTCCTTCTTGACCCCGAAGTTGCACTGAGCAACGCTCTTTATATCGGCTATGCAACACCTAATGAGGGCGTTCTCAATCATCCCGGCTATGAGGAAATGAGAAATAATGAGTATCTTTATCCTGCCGAAGAAGATATGCCCGACACAGAGTATTTCCACAATCTTCCTCAGGAAACTCTGGCAATGTTCTCAGAACTCTGGAGTGATATCCGCATTTACGGAACAGATAATACCCATATTTACATCGGCTTTGCAATTGTAGGCGCACTTGTGCTGTTTTTCAGTGTAAGAAAGCAGATTATCAGAAAACGCCGTGAATATTGGTATGACAAAAAAGACTGATTAAAAAATTAACACAGGTATTTCACAAAAGTGATGTACCTGTGTTTTTTCTTGTGTACTTATTTCCCGGGGAAAAAACAGTGTTTTATTAAGGCTCCTGACGCAGCTGCAACGCCAATGGCGGCAAGAACTCTTTTTCCCTTGCTTATTGCTTCGTCAAGGGAAGACGGACTGTGGGTGTATATGAATTCCTGAAAAGGTTTTGAGGGCTTATATTTGCACAGTTCATCCATGGTAACGGCATAGGTTTCGTAGTTTCTGACATCGTTTTCGTCAAGAACAAAAACTCGTACCCCTCTTTTGTCACCGGGTCCGTAGGTGTTGAATCCTGCACCCTGGCAGTATCCCAGGTCAACACCGTCAAGTTTTCTTCTGAAAGAGTTTATATGGTCGTGACCTACCCATAAAGCAAAAATGTCACCGTCTTTTTTTATTTCGTCGAATTCACCTGAGTTCACCTCGGGTGCACCGGGAGTCTCACCAATAAATTCGCCTTTTTCTCTGTTGTGTTGGGGCAAAGTGAAAAAGGTGTTTTTTCTTTTTCTGAAGGCTTCAACAGCACCTTTTTTAAAGCGGGAACACTTTTCAAGAATATCATAATATTCGGGCACGGGGATATGCTGAAAAACCATTGCAGGCAGATATCCGTTCTCTGCCTTCTGTTTTTTCAGCCATTCAATTCTTTCTTTGGTAACGGGTGCATAAGTTCCGTCTTTTCCTTTTTTGCCCGTGTCAATAAGATAAAGGGCAAGAATGTCTTTTTCATTGTTGCTGTTTTTGATTTTCAGGCTGAAAGTACCCTCGTCGAGTCTGTCACATTCTTCACCAACAACGCAATTTTCATATTCAGAATACATTTTCATCTGCACCCATTTTTCAACCTTGCAGTCGTCATCGTGATTTCCGAAAGTGAAACAGAATGGAATATTTCTTTTTACAATGGGTTTTAAAAAGGAGTCGATACATTCTTTTGCCTTTGTTTCACTGTCTTTGCGGTAGCAGGCAGAATATCCCTGAATCTGGTCACCTGTGAGAATAACAAGGTCGGGATGTTCTTTTTCTAAAGCAAGGTCAATGAGTTTTACCGTGTCGGGATTCAGAGGAATATCTTCCTGAATGTCCGCAATCTGCATAATTTTAAATTTTCCGTCTTTGAAATGTAAGTTCATACTGTCTGTCTCCAAATATAATACTGAAACCAAGTATACATCTTTTGAAACGGAAGGTCAACAGTGTCACAATATAAAAACTGCCCACATATAATGAAATGAAACGGACAGTACCGGAATAATAAGGAGGAAAGAATTATGAATTATACCTATATTAAATTTGAAAATCAGACTCAGGGCGAAAAGGCAGTAAAACTCCTTGCAAAGCATAATATAAAAGCAAGTCTCAGGCGAAACCCCAACCCGAATCACAAGCAAGGCTGCAATTTTGCCCTTTTCACAAATGATAATATCTGGAACGCCTATGATATTATCAGGGACAATCATATCGCAAATCTCGGCGTGGAAAGTTACCGTGAAAGATTATGATTTATCTTGATAACGCGGCAACAACCTTTCCGAAGCCTCAGCAGGTGATTGCTGCCATGGAACAGGCGCAAAGGCTTTTCGGTGCAAATGCGGGCAGAGGCGGACATTCCCTTACACTGAAAGCGGGCAGAAAAGTTTATATGTGCCGCAGTGCCCTTGCATCTTTTTTCTCGGCAGAGGAGGAACGGGTGATTTTCACCCTCAACTGCACATCGGCGCTGAATGCGGCAATAAAAGGCAGTGTAAAAAAAGGCGACCATATACTCATTTCATCCCTTGAGCATAACTCAGTTCTCAGACCCGTTCACAAACTCAGTGAAAAAGGGATAATCACTTACGATGTTTTTGAAGTGAATCCTTTAAGTGACAGTGAAACCTTTATGAACTTTGTGTCTTTAATCAATCCCGACACAAAACTTGTGGTATGCACTGCCGTTTCAAATGTGTTCGGCACAGTGCTGCCTTTTGAAAAAATTGCCCGTTACTGCAGAACGAAAAATATCCGTTTCATTCTTGACGGTGCTCAGGCAGGGGGCGCTCACCCCATAAATATGAAAGAAATGCCCATCGACATTCTCTGTCTGCCCGGTCATAAGGGACTTATGGGGCCAATGGGTACGGGAGTTCTTATCCTCAGTGAAAATACGGATATCGACTCCTTTTGCGAGGGCGGTACGGGAAGCAATTCTCTTTTTGAATCACAGCCGGATTTTTATCCCGATAAACTTGAAAGCGGAACTCTTAACCTGCCGGGAATTGCAGGGCTTTATGAGGGCGTTGAGTTCATAAAACGCTACGGCGGTGAAAGGGCAGTGCTTCAGAAAGAAAAAGAACTTATAAAGGTTCTTAAAGAAGATCTGTCAGCAATTAAAGGCGTAAGAGTTTATAAAGATATGCACTCTTTTCAGCCGTCAAATGTGCTGTCGCTGAATGTTAAAGATCTTCACAGTGAAGAAACAGCTCAACTTCTCGATAAATCAGGTATTGCCGTCAGGGCAGGGTATCATTGCTCCTATCTTGCCCACAGTACCTACGGCACCGCAGAAAAAGGCACCGTCAGAGTCAGTGTGGGAATATTTAACACAAAAAAAGATATAAAAACTTTGGTATTTTGCCTTAATAAAATTGCAATGGGAAAAAAATTGTGATACAATATAATCGGAAGAATATGAATTTGTGATTATCTTCATAAAAAGGGAAGAATTCACTTTTTTTGTGAATATAATCATATCGTAGAAAAAGTTTCGGCGGAGGAAAATATGGCAGATTTTTTCACAAACATACTTGACGGAATATTGAGGATTGTAAGGTCAATTGAGTGGTATGACCTTATTGATATTGCACTTGTTGCAATGGCACTTTATTACTGCATCAGACTTGTCAGAAAAACAAGGGCATTCAACCTTGTTAAAGGTATCGCTTTTCTGGGTCTGATTTATATTGTTGTGTCTGCTTTCAATATGTCTGCCAGCAGTTTTCTGTTCAGCCAGCTTTTCGGTGATATTGTTCTTGTAATCATTCTGCTTTTCCAGCCCGAAATCCGTCACGCCATTGAGAGTTTCGGCAGGGGAGACTATAAAAAAATCCTCAGTTTCCTTATTAAGCCCGAGGGTGACATAAGTGATGAAATCCGCCCTTCAGTGACCAACATCACAAACGCAGTTTCAAATATGAGTGAACGCAAGGTTGGTGCACTGATTGTTGTTGAAGGCAGTATCCCTCTTGATGAAATCGTATCTTCGGGCAGCCGTGTGGATTCTGCAATCACTGCCCCTATTATTGAAAATATATTTTTTCCAAAAGCCCCCCTTCACGACGGTGCAATGATTGTGAGAAACAACCGTATTCATTCTGCAGGCTGTATCCTTCCTCTCACACAGTCCGATATGAGCCTTGAACTCGGAACAAGACACAGAGCGGCAGTAGGTATGAGTGAAAACAGTGATGCGCTTATAATTGTAGTTTCGGAAGAAACAGGTGCAATTTCTGTGGCTCAGGGTGGCGTGCTTGAACGAAAAATCAATAAGGGTGAACTCAACGATGCCCTTAACTCTTTCCTCGTTTCCGAAAATGATGAGGAAAAGGGCCGAAAATTTAAAATAAGACGGAGGAAGAAGTAATGGCAGACAGCAGTAAAAAGAACAAAGTAGAAGCCCTGTTTTACAACAATAAATTCCTCATGGTCTTTTCAATAGTTCTTGCAATAATAATCTGGGGCGCTGCAAAAATCAATTACAGTGCCGAAACTGTAAGAACTGTCAGTGATGTCAAGGTGTCCCTCACAAACACCCTTTCCGAAGGCTCGGATTATGTGTATTTCATTGACGAAGAAAAACTTTATGTTGAAGTTGAACTGTCGGGTAAAGCCTATAATATCAACTCAAACGCAATTTCAAAAGATGACATTATTGTTGAAGCGGGCGGTGCATATATCGACTCATCGGGTTATAAACTCATTACCCTCACTGCAAGGGTTGCCGACGGGGTGGGAGGAGACATTAAAATCAACTCTGTTTCACCGTCTTCTCTGGCAGTTTATTATGACCGCAAGGCAACATACACCTTCAATGTTGAAGCAAAACTGAAAAATGACATCAAATCCCTTTCACACGATGAGTTTTTTGTGGGTCAGCCCGTTGCATCGCTGAGTACCGTTGACATCACAGGCCCCGTAACAGTGCTCAATAAACTTGAAAAGGTATTTTTTGAAGCAGAAATCCCCGAGGATAAACTTCCTCTCACCGCTTCAACGGAACTTTCCGCACAGATAAGTTATCAGTTTGACGGCTCTGCCGATTCAACATTCCTTACTGTTGAAGGCATTAACGATGATGCAAATCCGCCAACAGTAACGGTGCCTGTTTCAATTGTGGGCAAAGTACCGGCTGCAGTTAAGTTCCTGAATCAGCCTTCCGTATATACCGATGACCCGCCGAAAGCCTTCATAACACCCTCTGAAGTTGAGATTTCATATAATCCCAAAGACGGTGACAAATACGATGTGCTTTATGTAGGTGCTGTTGATTTCAGAGAAATTTCCGATAAGGTAAACACTTTCACATTCCCCGTTAATGAAAAACTCGGCGTGAATGTTGTGGATAAGAAACTCAGGGAGTTCACCGTAAAAATTGATATGTCCCATATGAGCAGAAAAGTTCTTGAAAGTGTGCCCGGAAAAATTGTTTATCTCAACGGTGACGACGGATTTGATTATACCGTTGATTTTGATTCGGGCAACCTTGATTCCATTGTGCTTATAGGGCCTGCAGAAAGCCTCAGAAAAATCACCGCAGACGATATTCAGATTGAAATCAACGTGTCATCTCTCAACCTTGCAAGAAGCGGTGCACAGACTCTTGAAATTTCAAACATCTCCATTCAGTCAGAAGAAATTGATGACTGCTGGGTATACGGAAAGTATTCCGCACGAGTTTCAGCAAGTGTGAAAGAATAAAAGATATTATAATAAAAAAGATAAAGATACGGTAACATTTTTTACCGTATCTTTTTTGTGCTGTTGACAGGAGAATCAAGGGGCGGTCAACTTGAATTTTTTCCATTAAAAAGGAGACGCTTTGTCGCGTCTCCTTTGAAAGATTATGTTCTGTTTTCTTTCGGATTATACTTTCTTCAGTTTGTAAAGAACGTGAGCACCGAGCATTGAAAGAACAACGCCTACGGGAATAAGAACGCCGATACCGGGGTCAACGAATACAAGAAGAAGTGTGATTGCAGCGATGGGGAAGATGGAAATCTTCCAGTGCTTCACAAAGTATGTTGCTGCAAGTGAGCCGAAGATTGTGTAAGTAACCTGCTGGAAAGCGGGTGCAAATGTGTCGCTTGACATAAGTTCTGAGAAACTGGGGTTAAGAGCAAAAATGATAACGAACACTGCAATAACAAGTGTTGTAACAATAATTGAAGCACAGATAGCGATTGTTGTAATAACTTCGCCCTCTTCGGTGTTTGCCTTAACTTTTGCGTTTTCCATAGCATTAAGTGCGCAGGGCATCTTAAGGTTCATAATGTTACCTGTAACGAATGAAAGGTATGTACCGCCTGCACCGAGCATGGGTGAGTAAGCCACAACTTCAATAATACCTGTTACAAAGAAGAACGCAATTGAAGCAAGACCTTTACCGACAATTTCTGCTCTGGGCCATACGCCGAGGTGAAGAGAAATTGCAAGGGGAATGCAAAGGAAGAAAATAAGTGAAGCAACGCACCAGATTCTGCCCCATGTGTGAACTTTATCCATGTAAGTTTTATTCATGATTATCTTCTCCTTTCTCTTAATAACGCCACTCAATTGAGGCGATTTCCGGTAAGAACTGATTGATGAGAACAACAACCACCATTGCAAGAACCATACTTAAAGGCATTGCAAGGGCTTCAATCCAGTTCTTTTTGAGTTTCTTGTTAACGAGGGTGAAAATAAGCATAAAGCCTATTGATGCAACAAGTGCTGTGAGTGAAAGAACACCTGCACCGTCACCGATAATCTGTTCTTTGGATGAGCCGGTACCTGCAAGACCTCTGCCGATGAATGCAGAAATAAGACCGATGAAGGCTGCTGCAGTCATAACATCCATCCACTTTGAGTTTTTGGAAGCAACATCGGAAACACCCTTCTGAATCTTCTTGAGAATGATGGGGATAAGAATAAGGGGAAGGATACTGCCGATGGTCATAACCCATGCAATTGCTGAGAAAATTTCAGGGTCAGTAACGGGCTGTGAAATGCCGCCTGTGAGACCTGCTGCTTCAAGAGCCGCAATGGCTGCGGTGGTTTCATACTGAATTGCACCAATAACAGTAAGTCTGATCCAGGGCAGAACATAACCGAGAGCCACTGAAAGAGTTATAACGGTAACTGCGATACCAACTGCAGGTGCAAAAGAGAAAATTGCACTTGATGTAACTGCGTTTTTGAGTTTGTCGGTTGTAATACCTAATTCTTTACCTCTTGTCCAGGCTTTTTTCATAAAGAATGCAGCCTGAGCACAAACAAAAATGATAACAGCCAGAATAATCAGGTACATAAAACCGTCGTTTTTGAAATCTGAAAACATTTTTATTCCTCCGCTTTCAAAGTATTTTTTGTTATGTTTCAAAACACAACAATGTTAACTATTATCATAACACCTGAACAGAAAATAGTCAACAAAACAGAATAAAATATGGTAAAAAATTCTTCAATAAAATGTTTGAAAATATCTTTATATATGTTATACTATACTAAATACATCATAACGTGGTGCTTTTCATCATATAATCTATCGGTGATATTATATGGATGAAAAGAACAAAAGGCAAAAAAATCAGGAAAAGGAAAAAGATTATTTTTCCCCTGTTATTATGGTGCAGTTTTTCCTTTGTGCCGTGATTGTGTTTCTTGTGTTTGTTTTTGCCCGTTGCGGCGGAACATTCGGTGAAAGCCTTACACACAGAATATCTTTTTTTTTAACTCAGAGCAGTTCCGAAGAGGAACTTTCGTCGGCTCTTGGTGTTGTGAAGAAGTTTTTTTCAGGTGAAAGCCTTGCAGTTTTCGGTGCAGGGGTCACGGATGTTGTAACCGACGGAAATGTCCCTTATGAAGAGGAAGAAACTTTCGGCACGGGCGGTGAAGACCTTGAGGTTTTTGAGGCAGCCGACAAAACAAGTTTCGCACCCTATGTCACAACGGATAAACTTCTGAATCCCATTGAAAACGGCAGATATACTTCCTATTTCGGCTACCGTATCAATCCCATAACAAAAAAACGGAGTTTTCATACGGGGCTTGACATTGGCGCTGAGGAAGGTACACGGATAAGAAATGTTCTTGACGGCACCGTCACCACGGTGGGTGAGGATTCAAGGGCAGGCAAATATATCATCGTGACTCATTCCGATTCTTTTCAGACCTTTTACTGCCACTGCAGTGAAATTCTTGCCGAGGAAGGAATGAAACTCAGAAAAGGTGAAACTCTTGCACTTGTGGGCTCAACGGGATGGTCAACGGGGCCGCACCTTCATTTTGAAGTGAGGAGAAACGGCATAAGGCTCAATCCCTTGTGGGCGCTGGAAGATGACTGTTGAAATCGGCAGAACTGAACTGAGGCTGCGCTTTTCTTTTGCGGCAGTGGTAACGGTAATGCTTTTGTTCTGTGAAGAAAAAATTGTTCTTATGTCACTTTTTTCTTCGGTAATCCACGAAAGCGGACACCTGTTTTTTATGTTCCTTTCTTCAGAAAAAATCAATTATGTTGAACTGAGCCTTTTCGGAATGCGTATTGAAAAGCAAAGCACTTTTCAGTCATATAAAAAGGAAGCCCTGAGCGCAATGGGTGGCATAATCTTTAATTTTATCTTTGCTTTTGTGAGCGTTCTTATCTGCCTGATATCAGGGAAAAAAGACTTTTTCGTCTTTGCGGCAGTGAACGGATTTGTAGCACTTATAAATATGATTCCTGTAAGAGTGCTTGATGCGGGCAGGTGTATAAACTGTTTTCTTTCGCAAAAGTATGATGAAGAAACTGCAGAAAAAGTTCTGGATGTATTTTCTTTTGTGTTCACGGTTTTCCTTGATGCAGTTTGTATTTTATATTGCAGCCTTATCGGCTTTAACATAAGCCTCGTTGCAGTTACAGTATATCTTAATATAATAACTTTCAAAAAGAAATGGAGTTAAATATGGTTAGTAAAGAAGTTGAAAAAATTCTCCCTCTTGTGCAGAAGCCGGGCAGATATACCGGCGGAGAACTCAACAGTGTTGTGAAGAACAAAAATGAAGTTGACCTTCGCTATGCTTTCTGTTTCCCCGACAGTTACGAAATCGGTATGTCGCATCTGGGAATCAAGATTCTGTATTCTGCCGCAAATGCCCGTGAGGATGTGTGGTGTGAAAGAGTTTTTGCCCCCTGGCACGATATGGAAAAAGAAATGAGAGAAAGAAACATACCTCTGTTTGCCCTTGAAAGCGGCGACCCTCTCACAGAATTTGACCTTATCGGCTTCACACTGCAGTATGAACTCAGTTATACCAATGTGCTGAATATGCTTGACCTTGCAGGCATCCCCGTAAGAGCGAAAGACAGAACAGACCTTACACCCATTATCGTCGGCGGCGGACCTTGTGTCTGCAATCCCGAGCCTATGGCAGATTTCTTTGATATCTTCTCCCTTGGCGACGGTGAAGAGGTTTCCGACGAACTTTTCGACCTTCTTATTGAGTGCAAAAAGCAGGGCGCGACAAAAGAGGAGTTTCTTAAAAAAGCCGCACAGATAAAAGGCATCTATGTGCCCTCACTTTATGATATTGAATATAACGAAGACGGCACAGTCAGTAAGATTGTGCCCAAAGGTGATGCTCCCGAAAAGGTGACAAAGCGCGTTGTTGCCGACCTTGATAAAGTGCACTATCCCGAAAAATTCATTGTACCTTTTGTTGAGGTTGTCCACGACAGAGTTGTGCACGAAATTCTCCGCGGATGCATAAGAGGCTGCCGTTTCTGTCAGGCAGGTTTTATCTACCGCCCCATCAGAGAAAAAAGTGCAGATACCATCAACACACAGTGTCAGCGCCTTTGTGAAAGTACCGGATATGATGAAATATCCTTGTCCTCTCTTTCCACAAGTGACTATACCCACCTTGAAGAACTTATGGAAAAACTTCTTCAGTGGACAGAAAAGGATAAAGTCAACATTGCACTTCCCTCCCTGAGAGTTGACAATTTCTCCGAAAAACTTATGGGTTATCTCAGCAGAGTAAGAAGAAGCGGTCTCACCTTCGCTCCCGAAGCAGGCACACAGAGACTCCGCGACGCAATAAACAAGAATGTTACGGAAGAAGAAATGCTTTCAACTGCAAGAAAATCCTTTTCAGGCGGCTGGACTGCAGTTAAACTTTACTTTATGCTCGGTCTTCCCACAGAAACCTATGACGATGTTGCAGGTATTGCAGAACTTGCACATAAGGTTGTTAACGAGTTCTATATTAATCCCGACAGACCCAAGGGCAAGGGCGTTCAGGTGAGCATCAGTGTTGCATCCTTTGTACCGAAGCCCTTCACACCGTTTCAGTGGGAGGCTCAGGATACTATCCCCGAACTTATGAAAAAGCAGGAACATCTTCTTTCAAATGTAAAAACCAAGAAGATATCCGTAAGTTACCACAAAGTAAACATCAGTTTTCTTGAAGGCGTTTTCGCAAGAGGCGACAGAAAACTCTGCGATGTTGTTGAATATGCCTGGCGTAACGGCTGCAAGTTTGACTCCTGGGACGACAGTTTCCTTTTTGATGTGTGGATGGATGCCTTTGAAAAATGCGGAGTTGATCCTCTTTTCTACACAAGCAGAAAGCGTGACTATGAAGAAGTTCTTCCCTGGGATCACCTTGATTACGGCATAAGAAAACAGTTCCTTATTAAAGAAAGCAAAAAAGCATACGAAAGCGAAACCACACCTCACTGCAGAATTCAGTGTGCAGGCTGCGGATCGAATATGATAAACGGAGGAAAATGCGATGCGATGTGTCAGAGTATGGTTTAAAAAAATGGGCATGAGCCGCTATGTTTCCCATCTTGACCTTATGAGAGCAATGACAAGGTCTGTAAGAAGAGCGCGAGTTCCTTTGTGGTACACTGAGGGCTTCAATCCTCATCCGTACATCACCTTTGCACTTCCTCTTTCTCTCGGCATGGAAAGCCTTTATGAAAGTATGGATATGAGAATAGAGGGCGAGAGCACAAACGAAGACATCTTCAATATGCTCAAAGGCTCAATGCCGCCGGGAATTGAAATCACTGCCGTCAAAGACCCTGTATACGACCCGAAAAAGATTGCCTTCGGTGAATTCGATATTTTCTTTGACTGCGAAAAAAATCCCGAATCACTTATCGGTCTGATTGAAGAAATGCTCAGCGGTGAAGAACTTATCGTTCAGAAACTCGGCAAAAAAGGCAGACACAAAGTGCTTAAAGATATCAACCTTATTGAATTCATAAAGCAGTATAAAATCGGAAAACTGGACAACAGAGTGAAACTCAGTGTCACTCTGCCTGCAGGAAGCACAACCAATGTCAATCCCTCACTTCTTGCCGATGAAATTCAGAAAAGGGCACAGGGCGTATCCTATTCCCTTGTGAGAAAAAAACTGCTTATTGAAGATATGACAGACTTCTTATAAAAAAAACGGTCGCAAGACCGTTTTTTTTAATGCAGAATGCAGAGTGCAGAATGCAGAATTGCGCCGGACTCACTGCAAAAGGGTAATGCCTGCCCGCTGAATTACACTCTTACTTGCCTCTCCTTTTAAGAATAGGTGGCAATGCAAGAGGTTACAACAGCATTGCAGACCCCCTCAAAACCCCCACAGTTGCAAAAAAAGGAAAAATGTGGTAAAATATATGAACTGTATGGAGAACAGGAGGTAAAATATGAAGAGAAAACTTAAGTTATTAACTGTTTATCTGCTCGTTTTTATGAGTCTGATGTGTTTTCTTACAGTGTCATCACCTGAAGCAAAAGCAGTAAACCTCAACAGAGAAAACATCTTCTTTTTCCTGAAAA
The DNA here is from genome assembly GCA_045595685.1 of Acutalibacteraceae bacterium. Classification (GTDB taxonomy): domain Bacteria; phylum Bacillota; class Clostridia; order Oscillospirales; family Acutalibacteraceae; genus UBA6857. Next base: position 341 of record JAZOAX010000080.1, on the reverse strand, counting down.
ACAATATGGGGCTCAGCACGGCGTCGGCAGTGGGAATTCTCACCAACATTCAAAAAGAGTCCAGTTTCAATCCCAATGCAAAAGGCGACTGGGACGCTCAGAGCGGTACATATACCTCTTACGGAATATGTCAGTGGCACGACAGCCGAATGGAAAGGCTTCAGAATTACTGTGAAGAAAACGGATACGACTGGCAGTCTCTTACGGGACAGCTCTATTACCTTCATTATGAATTGCAGAAGTATTATCCCAACACTTTTGCACTTATCAAAGGCGTTGAAAACACCGTTGACGGTGCTTATGATGCGGCTTATTATTTCTGCCAAGTCGGATCGTAGCCA
>JAZOAX010000079.1:0-1854 GCA_045595685.1 Acutalibacteraceae bacterium | reverse complement strand
TGTCAAAGTTAAAAAAGTAAACACCGTCTTTTAACGTTATATCAATAAGCTGAACAGTGGGTCTTTCCTTGCCTTTCTGCGTGTCAAGAGGAGGAGTGAAAATTGGTGTGAGAACACAGTTCATTCCATATTCCCGTGCAGTTTTCAAAAAGTTTTCCGTTACTCTCCAGTATTCATCAGAGAACACATCGAATTTATAGTAAGACATCAGGCAGTCGGTGTGGAACCAACAAGTGTAAACAAAATCCTTAAAATCAAGTTCTGCATTAATAATTTCAACATCAATACCCACTGTCTTATCGCCTACGGTAAGGCTTATTCTGTGTTTTCCTGAGTTGTTGTGGGCGGCATCAACCTCCAGCCAAAGGACTGTTATACCTTTCTTTACACTTACTTTTCCGTTGTTAATGGGTAAAAGCAGATCCGGGTAATATCCGCTTTCGCTGAATCTGTAATAGTTGTCTGCACCCTTTTTCCACATTGGAAAATCAGATCTGATATGCTCAACTGTGTAAATACGTATGTTTTTAACAGTGCTTTCATACACCAAATCCACTTTGCAATCTTCATAAGCTTCAATTGCAAGTTGAAAGGACTTTTTTTCATTTTTAAGCATAGAAAAGCCTTTATATTCGTCAGTTGGCATTTTGTCGCTGTCATAGATTTTTTTAAGAGAAGATAAGATTTTAATTTCTTTTATGTTGGCCATAGGTCACCTCTGTGTAATACTTTTATGTAAAGTGCCGTTAATTATTTTTTGTATTTTTCTTTATATTTTGCTACTATTGCATTCATCTCACCCATATGAGTTTCCATATCTGCAACGAGTTTAAACTGATTTCTTGCTCTCACTATATTATGCTCAGCGTGAGTTGTTCTGAAATAAACATCACCTTCAAGGTAGTCAGTAAGGAACCTGATACCGCATTCAAAAGTCATAAGTTTTGCACCGAAAGCAAGATTTTCAATTTCAGCATCATTAAGACTTTCAGCTGTTTCACTTAAGAAGCCGTCTACGTAAACCTCAAAAAGTTCAAGGTCGATACCAACTTTTGAAAGGTCAGTCTCATCTTCTGCTGCCTTATTGGCGCCTGAACGGATACTGTCGCCGAAATCATAAAGTGAAAGGCCGGGCATAATTGTATCAAGGTCAATTACACAGAGACCTTTATCTGTATTTATATCGAAAAGAACATTATTCAGTTTTGTATCATTATGGGTAACTCTGAGGGGTAAAATTCCTTCTGCAATAAGGTCTGTGAGTTTATGCGTGTCAGCCTTACGGTCGGCTACAAATCTGATTTCCTCTTCGCATACTGCTTTTCTGCCTTTTATATCGGCTTCAACTGCTTTGATAAAATTATCATATCTTGCAGGAGTGTAGTGAAAATCCTTAATGGTTTCATGCAGTGTTGCAGCGGGATAGCCGTCGAGGAGTTTCATAAATCTGCCGAAGGAACGGCCTGCATTTCTGAAAATGTCAGCATTTTTTGGTTTGTTGTAAGTCAAAGCCTTATCAACGTAAATGTACATTCTCCACGCACCGTCATTTTCGTCACGGTAATAATACTCACCGCTGTTGCAGGGAAGAAAGTTGAGATTCTCTCTTTTGTAATCTCCACCGTTTTCTTTAATCTTTTCTGTGATATGTTTTGTTACACCGACAATGTTGAACATAAGTTCTGCAGGATTTTTGAACACAAAGGTGTTGATTTTCTGAAGTATGTACTTCTCTTTTTTGTCGGTTTCCACTAGATATGTAGCGTTGATAAGACCTGCTGTAATCTGATTTATATTCTCAATATTTCCGCCTGATACCACAATTATCCTGTCAGCAATATTAAGAATTCGCTC
>JAZOAX010000078.1:0-4237 GCA_045595685.1 Acutalibacteraceae bacterium | reverse complement strand
GAGTTTTTTGGAAAATCCCTCTTTTTCTGTAAGTCCGTCGAAAATCTTTACCATATTTTCATCGTAGTCAAGACTTTCACTGTCCACGGGGAAAATACCCGAGCCTTCACCCACGCCAACTGCATTAACGCCCGTAAGCATATAATGCACATAGCCTGCAAGGGTTGTTACATAGGCAATTTCAGGCACGTGAGGCTCTTTTGAAAGAATAGCCTGATATGTGTGTGCACTCGTCCAGCGCTGAGGAATGTTGAAATCAAGGGCTTTTGTGAGTTTTTCTGCGGCTTCAAGCGTTGTGGTGTTTCTCCAAGTTCTGAAAGGAACAAGAAGTTTTCCGTTTTTGTCAAAGGCAAGGTAGCCGTGCATCATTGCAGAAATACCGATGGCGCCCGTTGTTGTGAAACTGCAACCGTATTTTTCTTTAACCTCTTCTTTAAGTGCTCTGAAAGATGCGCGAAGGGCAGTGTGCACTTCGTCAAGAGAATAGGTCCAGTATCCGTCCTCGAATTTGTTTTCCCATTCGTAACTGCCCGATGCAAGAGGGATACATTCTTCGTCAATGAGAACTGCCTTTACTCTTGTGGAGCCGAATTCAATACCAAGGGCTGTTCTGCCCTCACTGATAACAACTGCTTTATTCATATTCAACCTCATCTGTAATAAACTTCGTTGAGTCTGAGTTCACGCTTGAAGTCTGTGATATTTGTGTTCTTACCGATAACAACGGCTTCAATACCCATAGCCTCTGCCCATGAAAGCATCTGCTCGGTTGTTACATCATAAGAGAATGCAGTGTGGTGTGCACCGCCTGCCAATGTCCATGCTTCAACGCCTGTGTAGAAGTCCGGCTTCGGTACCCAGAAGTTTGTTGCGGTGGGAAGTGAAGGCATTTCTTTTTCGGTTCTGATGCAGTCAACTTCATTGATGATAAGGCGGAAACGGTGGCCGAGGTCAACAAGTGAGCAGGCAATACCTTCGCCCTGCTTTGATGTGAAGACAAGTCTTGCAGGGTCTTCTCTTTCACCCATTGAAAGAGGTTTGCACTTGATTGAAATGGGACCTTCTGCAATTGAGGGGCAGATTTCAAGCATATGAGCCTGAAGAATACCTTCCTTACCGGGCACAAGGTTATATGTATAGTCTTCCAGCATTGAAGTACCTTTTGCGTCGGGCATACCTTCTGTCATAAGTTTCATAAGTCTTACCATAGCGGCAACTTTCCAGTCACCCTCTGCACCGAAACCGTAGCCTTTTTCCATAAGTCTCTGAATTGCAAGACCGGGAAGCTGCTTGAGGGCGCCAAGGTCACCGAAATGTGTTACGATTGCCTGATAGTTCTTCTCTTTAAGGAAACGTTCAAATCCGAGTTCAATCTGAGCCTGAACTTCAACATGGCGGCGGAATTCTGCAGCGTCCCTGCCTTCAAGAAGGATATTGTATTTTTCATAATATTCGTCTGTGAGTGCCTTTGTGTCGGAAACTGATACCGCGTCAACTGCTTCGGCAATTTCGTTTACGGGGTATGCATCAATTTCCCAGCCGAACTTCAGTTGTGCTTCGACCTTGTCGCCTTCGGTAACGGCAACATTTCTCATATTGTCGGCAACACGCATAACACGGATGTGCGATGATTCAACAACGCCCACTGCAGTTCTCATCCATCTTGCAATTTTTTCCTGCACTGCCTTTGTTGACCAGTGACCTACAACAATTTCACGGGCAATATTCATTCTTGAAAGAATGTGAGCGTACTCTCTGTCGCCGTGGGCAGACTGATTTTCGTTCATAAAGTCCATATCAATGGTATCGTAGGGAATTTCCATATTGAACTGTGTATTGAAATGAAGCAGGGGCTTTCTGAATTCCTGATGGCCGATTATCCAGCTTTTTGCAGGTGAGAATGTGTGCATCCAGGTGATTACGCCTGCACATTCATCATCGTTATTGGCTTCATTGAAGGTTTTTCTTATAAGTTCGTTTGTGATAAGTGTGGGCTTCCACACAATTTCAAAGGGCATAACGCCGCTTTTGTTGAGTGCTTCAACAATTTTCTGTGAATGTTCTGCAACATTTCTCAGGCATTCGTCACCGTAAAGGTCCTGTGAGCCTGTGCAGAACCAGAATTTATATGCTTTCATATCTGTTTCCTCCTTGATATATAAAAAAATTATCAGACAGAAAAATGATAACATTAAATATAATCTGTGTCAAGATTTTTATGCCTTAAACAAATAACAACAAATGCCGGATATCATTGCTGACATCCGGCAAAATTATGCTGTTTTTAATATGTGGCATACACTACAAACGCTCTGCTGTACTGTGTTCCGCTTTTTGTCTGAATGAAGCCTTCGGGGAAAGCGATGGAGATGTTGGCTCCTGATTTCAGTGACAAACCCGAAGCATCAACTGTAATACAGTAGTTGCCTGCCGCATCAGGTTTTGAGTTGACAGTACATTTTACTGTCTTGCCTGTAGGTTGTCCGTCCACATTGACAGGAAGGTATTGCGTGTTTGAAACGAAGGGACTGTCCCAGTCGGAGCCGTCTATGTCGACAACCAGAATTCCTTTTGAAGAAAAAGCCGAAGAACCCGTGCTGACTTTCACAGGAGTTTTTCCTACAGGAACTGTAGTAGGTGGTGCAGTTGTTACATTATCCGATGTTGTTACGGTAACCCTTTTTCCTGTTTCACTGAGAACATTCTGTCCGCCATAAGAAACAATTGCTCTTACGGAAAACCTGTATTTTACATTTTGCTGTAGGTCATAAACAGTAGCTGAACATCCGCTGACATTTTTTATAACGGTTGTCCACTTTTTAGTTATGTAGTCGTATTTATACACTCTGTATCCCGTCGCTTTGGCAGACGGTGACCAGAAAAGGTTAACCGTATTGCCCGTTGCAGATACCCACACTGACTCAGGTGCTGAAGGCGGAATTATAACGGTAATTTTGCTGTACTTTTCAGAAAACAAAGTGGTTCCCGATTTCTTGCAGTATGCCTTCACTGCAAAAATATACTTTCCGCCGGGATTCAGATTGCTGATTTTAACTGTGTTCTGTTTTGTATCGTTTATTTTGTTCCACTTTTCCTTTGCAGAGTCATATTTATATACTCTGTAGCCTGTGGCTCCCGATGTTTTATTCCAGGTTAATTGCAAGGAAGTTCCCTTTGTTTCGAATTTAAGATTTTTTACATTTGCAGGCTTGGTGCAGGTGGTTATTCTTTGGCTTTTTTCAGACCACACTGTTTTGTTGTTAAGTTTTGTAAAAGCCCTCACACCAAAGGTATGGCTTTTGGCAGAGGAAAGGTCTGTTACAATATATGCTGTTGATTTTGTTGTTCCGTGAAGCACCCATTTTCCGTTCACTTTTTCCATAATTCTGTATCCTGACGCATTGTCGGCTTTTTTCCAGGAAAGAGTAAGAGTGTCTGAGGTCTGAGTTGCTTTTAAATCAGTAACCGTACCTACAGAAACACCTGCGGCGCTTGTGCACAAGGCGAAAAACACAGCGATTATTACCACTGATAAAAAAGATACGATAGATATTCCGGCTTTTCTGTTCATTTTGTTCCCTCCTGCAGTTGAAACTACAAATATAATTTACCAAATTCCGACACAGATTTCAATAGGTTAATTAAAAACCTTGCAAAAACGGGAATATTAGAGTACAATATCCGAAGAAAGATTTTTAGGAGTGGTTTTATGTTTGAACAATTCGATTTTGATATTAACGGTGTTAAAACCCTTTGTGAAATGGGCGGTAAAAATGCCGAAATGCTTATGACAATCCGTGTGAAAAAGTTTAAAGAAAATGAAGAAATATCAGTTCTTGATGCTGAGTGCGAAACTGCTTTTCTCATTCTCAAGGGCGAAGCCGTAATAAGCTGGAAGGGTGAAAGCCGTAACATTTCAAGAATCAATGCCTTTGACAGAAAGCCCTTCTGTCTGCACGTGCCGAGAAATACTCAGGTTAAAATAACCGCAAAAGAAAACACTGAAATTCTCATTCAGCAGACTGATAACGAAAAGGACTTCGCGCCCGTGTTCTATACCCCCGACGATGTGCTTTATCAGCACTTCGGTGAAGGTCAGTATGACGGCACCGCCTACAGAATCTGCTCAACAATTTTCGACTATGACAATGCACCTTATTCAAATATGGTCCTTGGTGAAGTTTTCAATCAGCCGGGCAGATGGTCAAGTTATCCCCCTCATCACCACCCCCAGCCC
>JAZOAX010000077.1:0-42129 GCA_045595685.1 Acutalibacteraceae bacterium | reverse complement strand
ACGACATGGCTACGATCCGACTTGCATCATCAATAATCTTCTGAGTATACTTATGACCTGTGGGAGCAGTTGTATCACCTGTCCATTCGTGGCCACAGTAATCACAAGCATATGTTGTGTAACCGCTTTCGGTACATGTGGGAGGAGTTACAACGGAACCTGTAGCAACGCAAGCTACCTTGCCGCCAACTTCCTGAGCACCGTCAGCATTTACAATACCGAACTTATCGCAGCGGAAGCACTTCCAGTTGTGGTAACCGTCTTCGTGACAGTTAACTCTGTTCTTAGCCATTGAGAAGTCATGGCCAAGTGCTTCACCGTATGCTTCTTTACATACTGAACAGATTGCTGCATCTTCACAATTTGCTTCACCGCCGGCGCAAGCTTCCTTAGCATCAACAATATAGCCTGTTCCGTAAGCATCACAAGAGATACACTTCTGGTTGTGGTACTTCACACCGTCGATTTCGTATGTTTCATAGATACCGCTTGTGAAGGAGTGAAGTTCAAGTTCACCGTATTCGTCGCCGCAGACTTCGCAGACTGCTTTGTGTGTACAGGTTGCTTCACCGCCGGAACAGTCTTCAACTGCGCCTTCCTTCTTATCAACGCCTGTTGATGTACAGCCGCCTTCGCCGTATCTTACGCACTTATAAGTATGGATGTCACCGTCGAGTTTAACAACTTCACCGCCGTTATAGTCGTGTCCGAGAGCAGGAATCTGAGCGAAGCCTTCGATTGTGCCGCAATCGTCACATTCTGTGTATGCGGTGTGACCGATTTCAGTACATGTTGCATCGAGTTTTTCGTGCTGTGTAACATTAACGTGGTTGTTCTTATCATAGCCGAGTGACTTATTCTTTGAGATTACAGCCTGACATCCGTTACAGGTTGTTGTACCGGTGAAACCTTCAACCTTACAGGTAGGTGTTACTGCACCTGTTGTTGTTGTGCCGTAATCTGCGTGATTCTTGGGATCGATGGGAAGTTCTTTACCGTCGCCGAGTTTTGCACCGCACTTACAGATGATATCGCCTTCGTAACCTGTTTCTTTACAGGTTGCTGCGTATCCGTTTTCGAAGTGTGTGGGTTCACCTGTGTGGTTTGCGGGATCAAGTGCTTTAATCACTGTGTAACCGTGACCGCAATCTTTACAGGTGTATGTTTCGTGACCTGCTGTTGAACAGGTTGACATAACTTCTTCAGTGAGTTCATATTCACAATCAACTTTTGTCTGCTTGCTGCCGCAAAGGGTACATTCTCTTGAGTGTGTGCCCTTAGTTGTGGTGTTAGCTGCATCGTCTGATGTCCATTCAGACCAGTGGCCTTCATGGCTTTCAACTTCAACATAGTTACAGATTGAGCAAGTGCGCTGATGGCTTTCACCGTCTATACGTTCATATTCACCGAAGGAACAATCAACTGTGTTGCCTGTTGCTGTACAACCGCCTTCACCGTAACGGATACACTTGAAGGAGTGAGTACCGTCATTGTTTGAAACAGCATCTTTATTATCTGTGCTGTATTCGTGGCCGAGAGCAGCGATTACAGTTGCAGCTTCGTTTTCGTATGCATCAGTACATGCTTCGTCTTTGTAATAAGTCTTACAATCGGGGCAGTACCAGTATTCGTAGTTACCTTCGTCATCACAAGTGGGATCAACTGCTGCTACGTGCTGCTTGTTAGCATGGCCGATAGCGGGGAGGTCCTCTGTTTTTGTTGCTTTACAAAGTGAACATTCATAATGAACAGTACCGTTTGTCCAACAAGTAAGACCTTCACGTTTGGTTTCAACCCAGGAGTGATCTACATATACTTCATATCCGCAATCCTCGTCACAAGTTACCTTGTGCTGGTCATCTGAGCCAGTATCTGTATAAACAGGGGTGTGAGGAACTGTTGCGTTTTCAACCTGAACACCGTCAATAACATTACCTGATGTATTGCAACCGTATGTACAAAGGTATGAGTGACCGTCCTTACCCTGATTTACGGGAGCGCCGGTGAAGTTGTGAACACCGTTAGTACCGATTTCCTTTTCCTGTGTAGCAGTACAATCTGAACACTTGAATGTACCCCAACCTGCATCAGTACAGTTGGGCTCTCTGATTGTTCCTATAAGAACTGAGTAATCGTGGTCTTCAAGATCTTTCCAACCTGTATCGGGATCTGTACAACCGCCCTTACGAACACAAGCGAAACCGTGCTGGCCGTTACCGTTGTCAGTAACATTACCTGCCCATGTGTGAGCAGCGGGGTCAAGAAGAACAGGGTTACCGTTTTCGTCTTCTACATAGCCTGTGTTGTCAGCATTTCTCTTATACTCATCATTAATTGAAGACTGTGTACCGCAATGTTTACAGTAGTAAGTTACATAACCGTTTTTATCACAGGTGTGTGCTGTTGTGGGACCTTTCTGTGTATAAAGGTGTTCGAGAGGATCAACAGTGAAGGTTTCATTTGTATAGCCCTGTGAAGTATGTGTTTTTCCGCAAGTGTTACATGTGAGGTAATATTCACCGCCGTTATAACAACTCTCTTTGGTGATAACCGCGCCTTTGGTTGTTGTATCTTCAAAGAATGTATGGGTTTCAGATTCTGAGTGACCGCAATAGATACATTTATGAGTGAAGGTTGTGCCGTTTATTTCCCATGCACCGTAAGTACAAGTTGCAGTACCTTCAGCAGTGTTGCCATAACCGTAAACTCCGCAACCTGCATCACAAGGAAGCCAGTGCTTACCGTTACCGAGATCCACATAGTTGCTGTTGTCATCCTTGGGTGTAAAGGTATGTGCAACGGGAGTATAAATAGGTGAAACGGACATATCTTTGGTTACGCCTGATGTGTAAGGTGTGCTGTCATCCCATTTGCTGAAGACATAGTGGTATGTAGTGTCAGGAGCCTTAGCAGGTGCAGCAGGAGCAGTTACACCGCCGTTATAGTAACATTCTATCTTTTTATACTCTGCATCTTTTGAATCAAGGAATGTTACATAATATTTTGGTGACTTAATTGTAATTGTTGCAGTCTGTGATGCAGAACCTGAGTTTGCAGCGGCCTTAAGAGTGAGTTTTGCTTCACCGGTGCCTGCGTTATATGAGTTAGCGGAGCAAAGTGCACTGAGACCTGCTGCAGTTACGGTAACACCGCCGTGAGTACCGTCAGTGTTTTCGTTTTCAGTTAAAGTAACCCCTGTGGGTGCATTACCGCTTGCGTTTGTAATTGTATACTTAGGTGACCAGTTCCAAGCAATACCGTACTGGTCTTTTATTGTTGCTTCGGCTGTTGCAGATGCTGAACCGGATTTTTCAAGTTGAATGGTCTGATCGGAAAGACCCGTGATTTCTTTTTCATATGGCATTGCCCAACTATCATAGGAAGTATATGACAATGTTTTCTCGTCATCGTTTCCCCAACTTTTATTAAAGTTAAACGATTCAATTTTTGTACCTTGGAAATATATTGTGTAATCAACATTCATCTGAAGCCATGTACTACTGTTATCAGCAAACACATAAACTTCAACCGGGAAACCCTTAATATCATCTACTGTAATATCTGCATCGGCTTTACCGATACTAGTGCTTAAAGTAGAAGCTTTTGTACCGGCATAATTCTCTGGACTAGATTCAAAACCGCTGCCGTCTTCTTTCCATGGTAAATACTTAATGGTTATATGACCACCACCAGTATCATCTTTCATATCGATTACAAACCTCATCGTATAGTTTCCACTAGATTCTACAAGTGCCTCTGCCTTTTCGGGTGCAACGAACACCCAGCAGGAAAGGAGCATCATCACTGCCATGAACAGTGAAAATGATTTTTTAGCGTATGCTAATAATAATTTTTTCATATTTGTTTTATCCCCCTTATAAAAGTGGTTTTTTCTTGCCCTTTCTCCTTCGGGGCAAGAAATGAATTTTCTTCGGGCTTTCACCGAAACGCTTTTATTTAGGATTGAAAGATAAAATGTTCACCGAACACATCTGACCTCCTTGTGCTTTTGCGGCTTACACATTGTTTCCTTTCATTTGTTTGCACCCTCAGGTGCGCGCTTTTTATTTCGGGACATAGTTATCCCTTATAATTACACAGTCTTATTATAAATTATTAAATCAAATAAATCAATAGCATTTGAGGTAATTTATGGATAAAATTTGAACGGCTTATTTTGTGCAATTTGTTAAAAAGGTTTTATAAGACCTCACCCGCCAAGACGGATGAGGTAACAGAAAAGATGCCGCAAAGGGCGGCATCTTTTTTATTATTGATATGCAGGGAGCCAGTCTTTGTGTGCTTCAAGCAGTTCATCAACCATTGCATAGATATCTTTGATGTTCAGTTCACCGCCGGTGAGGGGATCCATCATTGCAGCGTTATAGATATACTGTTTTTTGCCTGTTGCCGCAGCCTCAATGGCAAGAAGTTGAGCATAAATGTTGCTCGAGTTCATTGCGGCAAGCTGCAAGGGAAGCTCACCCATATGGCAGGGAGTGATACCGCTTCCGTCAACAAGGCAGGGAACTTCAACACAAGCCTCGGCGGGAAGATTGCTGATAAGTCCGTTGTTAAGAACATTGCCGCCGATTTTATAAGGTTTGTTGGTAACAATTGCTTCCATTATGTATGAGGCATACTCTTCGGAACGGGTGTGAGTGATTTTGCCGTCGGCAAGAATATCATTCTTCTGCTTTTCCCAACCCTCAATCTGATCAACACAGCGTCTGGGATATTCATCAAGGGGAATGTTGAACTCCTCAATCATTTCAGGATATCTTGTTTTAATATAGAAAGGATTGTACTCTGCGTTATGTTCGCTGCTTTCGGTACAGTAGTAACCGAGTTTATCTATATAGTCAAAGCGCACCATATCCTCGTGCTTTTCCTTGGCATTCTTTTCTTTTGCTCTTTTTCTGATTTCGGGATAAAGGTCATTGCCGTCCTTATCGTAGATTTCAAGAAGCCATGCCATATGGTTGATACCTGCAATGCGGTCTACCCTGCCCTCAATCTTGTCTTCCATACCCAGTTTTTCAAGAAGACCCTTTGAGCACCCCTGAACACTGTGGCAAAGGCCGACGGTTTTGATTTTTGTATATCTGAGCATATAGCCTGTGAGCATTGCCATAGGATTTGAATAGTTAAGAAGCCATGCATCAGGACAAACTTCTTCCATATCGTCTGCAAAAGCCTGCATTACGGGTATTGTGCGAAGGGCACGCATAATGCCGCCGATACCCATTGTATCAGCAATAGTCTGGCGAAGTCCGTATTTTTTCGGAATTTCAAAATCGGTAACAGTGCAGGGCTCGTAGCCGCCAACCTGAATTGCATTAACAACAAAGTCAGCACCTCTCAGAGCGTCCTTTCTCTGTTCTTCACCAAGGAAGGTTGTAATCTTACCTCTGCCCTCGTTTGAGTTCCTGTTGATTGCACTGAGGATTATCTCAGATTCCTTGAGTCTTTTTTCGTCAATGTCATAAAGAGCAAACTCACTCTCACAAAGTGCGGGAGTGCACATACAGTCACCGATAACATTTCTTGCAAAAACAGTGCTGCCTGCACCCATAAATGTAATTTTCATAGATACTTCCCCTTGCTTTATATTCTGCTTTTTGATAAAATGGACTAAAAAGATGTCCCTATACAGAATATCATAATGCAAATCACTTTTCAATACGGCAGTAAAAATTTTTAACGGAGATAAAAATATGAAAGAATTTAAATTTTATGTTATGGCAGACCCTCATTTCTTCGATACGGCTCTCGGCTGCAGCGGTGAAGAATATGAAGACTTTATGCACTATGAGCAGAAATGCTTTGCAGAAACCCAGAGCATCAACGAAAGTGTTTTTGAATTTCTGAAAAAAGCCGATGAAGCCGACACCGTGCTGATTGTGGGTGACCTTATTTTCAACGGCGAAAAAGAAAACCACAAAGGTTTTCTTAAACTTCTTTACTCCCTCAGAGAAAGCGGCAAAAAGATTTATGTTGTAACCGCCGACCACGACTTCAAGTGGAAAGAAGGTGATACTTTCGCTTTTTCGGAAAACGGCAGATACTCCCCCGAGCACACAGAAAGAGAAGAACTCATTGATTTATACCGTGATTTCGGTTTTGGCGGTGCCATCGCACTTGATGAAGAAAACCTTTCTTATGTGGCTCAACTTTCCGAAGATGTGCGTCTTCTCGCCATTAATTGCGACAACAAAAAGAAAGGCAAGTACTATTTTAAAGACGAGCAGTGGGATTGGATTGAAGACCAGTGCGAAAAAGCAAAAAAAGACGGACAGACAGTTATTGCTATGTGTCACTATCCCATTATGCCGGGTCAGCCCCTTTTCTCTCTTATTTCTCCCATGATGATAAGAGATGCACACAAATTCGCTACTTTCCTTGCTGACTGCGGAGTGAAGATTGTTTTCACCGGACACATGCACAATCAGAGCATTAATATAATAGAAACGGAAAAAGGCAACAAATTATACGACATTACAACGGGCTCCGTTATTGCAGACCCTGCTTTTATCAGACTTGTTACTCTCAGGGAAAATGAAGCAGAAATTAAAAGTATTCCTACTCCCGATTTTGAGTGGGACACCGATGACTGTAAAAAATACCTTTCAGATATGTTTGACAGAATGATTAAAAATATTCTCACCGATATGCGTGATGACACAGAAAGAGCAATGGGAAAACTTCATATTGAAGATAAAGGCATTATCAAAAAGGTGCTGAAAATTCTCGGCAAAATTATATGCAGCATAAAAATCGGTACCCTTGCAAGACTTTTGTGGATTAAATGCGACAAGAGCATAAAAAATATGAGAGTGCTTGACTACGCCGCCGAACTTGTACACGGTGCCTTCAGAGGCAATCAGACTTTCAAGGAAGGTACGCCCGAAGGTGATGTGCTTTTAAGACTTCTCAGAAGATTCCGCTTCGTTCTCAGAAAGATTGATATCAAAGGCTGGGACGGAGAAAAGGCTGACCTTTACGATATTATCAAAAACTCAGCAGGTAATTATGATATTGACGATTACAATGCAACGCTTGAGTTAGGGTCTAGGATCTAGGGCCTGGGGGTTAGGGTATGAGTAAAATTATGCCGGGACTATATAATATAGTATAATATATTGACAACAAAAACTTTGCTGTGATAAACTATAGATAATATGAAACATATATTTTTCGAAAGAATAAAACACAACTGCAAAAACATAATTCTTTTTTTGGCTGTGGCGGTTTTCTATTTCACTTTCGGATGCCCTATCAGGCTTCTGAGCGGAATCTCCTGTCCCTCTTGCGGAATGTCCAGAGCGGCATTTGCTCTTGCAAGGTTTGATTTTGCCCTTGCCTTTGAGATGCACCCTTTGGTGTTTTTGCTGCCCGTTGCAATGGCGGTGTATTTTCTTCGCAAAAAAATACCGAAAAAGATTATGACCCTGCTTTGTGTTTTTGCCATTGTACTTCTTCTTGTAGTATACATTATAAGAATGACACAAGGCGGCACAGTGGTTTATTCTGATTTTGAAAGCGGTCTTATATACAAAATGTTTCAGAGTATAAATTAAAACCAAGGAGGAAATAAAAATGTCAGTAAGAAATTATCCTTTCAATCCTGCAGCAGACCTTTATCAGGTGATTACTGCAACTTCAAACACAATGAAATCTCAGGGTTACCACACCAACATTCAGATGGTAGGTCCTCAGGCAGGTGTTCTCACCGTTATGAAAGACCGTGAAGGCTTCCAGAACATCCTCGGTCTCGGACTTGAATGCAGAGCAAACTTCTCTGTTATGAACGGTCAGCTTGCCGTTAACATTGACGGTGAATGGACAAACAAAATTATTGCAGTAGCAGTGGGCTGGTTTATCTGCCTTATTCCTATGATTACCGGTGTTGTCGGTGCAGTGAATCAGATGAGTCTCCCCGACAAAATCTTCAATGCGGTTAATATGGCTGTTTCAGCCTCACAGAACGGCGGATATCAGCAGACACCTCCCCCGTCACCTGAAATGTAAAAGTTAAAAAATTAAAGGAGCTGTTTTCACAGCTCCTTATTTTTATTTACCAAACAACCTGAAAAGTGGCAGGCAGGAAGCGAAAAACTTTTTGTAACTTTCACAGTAGTCTGCGCTTTCACGGTTTCGTTTGCATCCCCCTGCCCTGCAAAGTGGATAAAATCTGCACTCTTTGCATTTTTCGGGTACGGGTATACTTTCCTTGATAAACTCAAAGGCGGTTTTGCTTTGTGCAAGGTCCTTGAGTGAAGTTTCATTGATATTACCTAAAAGCCACTCGTCTGTGCAGTAAAAGTCGCAGGGATAAGTATTTCCGTTACCCTCACACACGAACTGGTGGGTACAGTGTCCCATAAGTCCGCACTGCTCTGCCTTTTCACCTAAGTACATCCTCACCCAGTTATCAAACTGACGGATGCTCATATAATTTCCTCTTACAAAATCTTTCACATAGAGATTGAAAATTTTAATAAGAAAATCCGTGTACTGCTCAGGTGTCATATAAAGTTCACTCTGTGTATTATCCCCCATGGGACGAAGGCAAGGGATAAACTGCAGATAGTGAAATCCTTCTTTTCTGAAGTGCTTATATATTCTTTCGGCATTTTCTGCACAGTAACCTGTGAGAACTGTGAGAATGTTATATTCAACACCGTGTTTGTCGAACTTCTTTGCGGCTTTTACTATTTTATAGTAAGAATTCTGCCCGTTACCGTCAACTCTGAATTTATTGCCTTCAAAGTCACCGTCAAGGCTCAGCCCCACAAGAAATTTGTTCTGACGGAAAAACCTTGCCCAATCGTCGTCAACAAGCGTGCCGTTAGTCTGAACCGAATAAAAAATCTCAGACTTTTTTGTGTTGTACTTTTTCACGGTTTCGGTGAAGAATCTGAAATAATCCATTCCCGCAATAAGAGGCTCACCGCCCTGAAATGCAAATGCAACTGAACATCCGTCTGCAAAACTCAGGGCACTCTTTATAAGGTTTTCAGCCGTTGTTTCTTCCATCTTACCCAAGGAAAACACATCTCTGTGGGCGGCAACATCACAGTAAAAGCAATATTTACAGCGAAGATTACAAAGGGAAGAAGCAGGCTTTATCATAATTGAAAGAGGCGGCATTATTCTATAATACCTCTTCTGTTATCGGCAAACTTTTTCTGAACACCTTTGAGAACTTCATTCATTTCATCTGAAATTTCGGGATAAACGGGAGTTCTGTTGTAGTTTTCCTGATAGTCGTCGGAAAGAATGTGCAGCCAGTTCTTACGGTTCTTATCCCAGAATGCTGAGTTGTCATTCTGAATTTTATCAAAGTATTTGAAAGTGATATATCTGTTATCGTTGAGTACGGCATAATTATAATCGGGATACTGCTCTTTCACACTCTTTGAAGTAACTGTATACTGAATTGCCTTTATGTCTTCGCGCTTCATGTGAAGGATGGGATGTTCTTTGGTATGAATCACGCCGTCATCGGTGATAACGGGAAGCATTGAAACGCCGTCAATTTCTCTGTCTGTGGGAAGATAGTTTTCAGTGCCGCCGTTGCCTGTGATACCGCAAAGTTCAACAAGGGTCGGGAACATATCAACAAGTGTTGCGCTCTGTTCACGCACACCCTTTGCTTCAAACAGACCGTTGTTATTGTCCCAACGAATCATAAAGGGAACTTTCTGTCCGCCTTCATAAGCAAGGTACTTACCGCCGCGAAGGTCACCCACGGAGCCTTCAAGGGCAGGTCCGTTATCACTTGTGAAAATGATTATTGTATCTTCAAGAACGCCAAGGTCTTCCATTGTGTTGAAGAGTTTGCCGAGGTATGTATCAAACTCTGTTACGCAGTCAACATATGTACCCATACCGCTTGTGCCGTCAAAATCGTCACCTGCAAAAACAGGTCCGTGGGGCCAGGGTGATGCGTAGTATGCGAAGAAGGGACCTTCGTCTTTATTGACGGTTTCTGTAATCCAGTCTGTAATTTCACCGTGAATCCACTCAGTGAGCATACTCTGGTCTTTTTTGCCCTTTTCGTCTCTCATTTCGGTGTTATCGTGAACGATTTCGTATTCACCGTTTTCTTCTGCCACATGATAGAAAGCATACATATCGTTTACGTGGTGGCTGCCGTAGAAATAATCAAAGCCCTGATTTGTGGGAAGGTATTCGCCGTAGTCACCAAGGTGCCATTTACCGAATGCGGCAGTAGCATAACCTGCATTCTTGAACACTTCTGCAATTGTTATTTCATCACCGAGCATACCGTCAACATTGTTGCCCATTTCAAAGGAGTTGTAAACTCTTGTCTGAGCAAAGTTGCCTGTAGTCTGAACTGTGGGATAAATAACATTATCTGCATATCCTCTGTAGGGATAGCGGCCTGTCATACAAGCAAAACGGGCAGGTGAACATACGGAATATGATGAATAGAAGTTTTCAAAGTTGAGTCCGTTTTCACCGATTGAGTCGATGTTGGGAGTTTCATAAATGGAACCGTTAAGACTGACATCGCCGTAGCCAAGGTCGTCCATCATAATAACAAGAACATTGGGGTTATCTTTTTCTGCTTTGTCAACACCTTTAAGATAATCGTCGTGACCGTCCCAGAGTCTTTCGGTTACCGGCTTTGTTCTGAGGTTACCGAAAAGAACAGAAAATACAGAAGAAGCCATAAGAAGAACGGAAAGAGCAAAAGAAGACACAGCCTTAAGTGTTATTTTTCCGCACTTCTTTTTAGCAACAAAGAAGAGTGCCCAAAGGCATACTGCAGCAGGAAGGGCAAGAAGAATGTTACCGCCGAGTCTTGTGAAGAAAGAGCCGTCACCTGAGAAAAGAGGATGTGCGGCACTTGACCAGCCGTTAACTTTATCGGAAAGGAATGCTCCGAAGCCTGCATCTGCGCCGAAGACAGTGTGGAAGATAATCATACCCACACTTGAAGCGGCATAGCCGAAAATCATGGGTGCATATACCTTTTTCTTGATAATGAGTGAAAGAAGAATCACCGCGGACATAATGCAGCAATAAAGAAGACACACAAGGTTAATAAGGTTAAGCCTTGTGATAAGCAGTACCGCTGCAAGAACTATACCGACTACTGCAAGAAGCATCGGGAAAGCTTTTTTCATTGATGTGTCGAGAGAAAATTTGTTTTCCATCACAGAACCTCCGTTTTGTTTTACATATGAAGTAATTATACAATAATTTACATTTTTAGTCAACATAAAAAACATTTATGTACAAATCTGTTTTTATGTGGTATTATTATATAAAACGGTACTCAGGGAGATGCAAAATGAGTTTTATAATTTGTGACGATATAATTGCCCTCACGGGCAAAATTAAAAAAATCGCATTCAGCGAAAGAAAAAATGCCGAATGCGAATATACAAAAATCACAGCCCGACCCGTAAAGGGTAAAAAGGGTGTTTTCTGGCAGAATGAAAGATATAAAAACAATAAGGTCTTTCATCAGAATTTAAGTCAGGAGGAATTTTTTACCTGGCTTTCCTCCGAGGCGAAGGACAACTTCCGTCAATGCTGCCTCACTGCAGAGGGCACAACAATTCACTATACCCTTTTTCCCGATAAAATCAAAAGAAAGGTTACAGGCAACACCGTAACAAAGGCTCAGCCTCAGAGCCATAACAAGGAAAAAGCCTACATATTGAAGCAGGGAGAAAATATTCCTGCCCTTGTTGACCTTGGCGTATTCAACAGTGATTTTCAGGTTATAAAAAGCAAGTACGATAAATACAAGCAGATTAACCGTTTTATTGAAATTGTTGATGATGCCTTCGGAAAACTCAACAAGGATACGGTAACCATTCTGGACTTCGGTTGCGGTAAAAGCTATCTGACCTTTATTATCTACCACTATTTTACGGTAATAAAAGGCGTAAAGGCAAAGGTGCTGGGCTTTGACCTTAAAGAGGATGTTGTAAAGCATTGCAATGAGATTGCAGAAAAATACGGATACGAAGACCTTAAGTTTTATGTTAACGATGTTACCAAGGGCGAGGTTTACAAGGATAACGTTGATATGGTAATCACCCTTCACGCTTGCGACATTGCAACGGACTTTGCTCTTTACCACGCAATAAACCATAGTGTTAAGCATATTTTCTCTGTCCCCTGCTGTCAGCACGAAATCTGTTCTTCAATAAGTAAAGGCGGAGACTTCAATTTACTGCTGTCTCACGGTCTTATAAAGGAAAGGTTTTCCGCACTTCTTACAGACAGCATAAGAGCCGAGATACTGAAAAAATGCGGTTATGAAGTTGATATTATAGAGTTTGTTGACTTTGCACACTCACCTAAAAACCTTATGCTCCGCTGTAAAATGAAAAAGGCTCAAAAGCCTGAACTTTCAGAAATTGAAGCACTGATAAAAAAATACGGCTTCAGCCAGAAATTATATAATTTGGTAAAGGAGAAAAAACAATGGGAAATCTTTTAACCAAGGCAAAAACCGTCCTGAACGATGCAAAAACTCAGTGGAAAACTCCCGGAGAAGGAAAGTATGTGCCTTATAAAGAAGTTGCATCCTATGCCGTTGGCGGTGCAGGTGTTTATTTCATCACCTCACTCGTCGGCATCATTTCGCTTAATGCGGGCAGTATGATTGTTGGTGCATCAATCGGACTCAAGGCAATGGACATTCAGACAATGAATGTTATTTCAACCCTGATTATGCTTCTTATTGCTCCCACAAGAGCAATGCTTTTTGACAACACAAAAAGCAAAATGGGTAAGTTCAGACCTTACATTCTTTTTCTCGGTCTGCCTACTGCAATTTTAGGCACGGTATTTGTTTATCTCCCCTATGAAACAATGCAATATAACCAGAAACTGATTTCTGTTTTTGTTGTGTATACCCTTCTGCAGTTCTGCTCACCCTTTTATCTTACTGCTTATTCAAGCCTTGTTCAGGTGCTGTCGCCTAACTCAAAGGAACGCTCATGGATAATCGGTATCAGTTCCATTGTTTATTCCTTTGCTCCCACGGTTATAAATCCCGTTCTGCCCCTTATCGGTCCCCTCGACGACATTAAAACCTACCGTATTGCCTTCCCGATTTTCTGCACCCTCGGTGTGTGCGTAAGTATGCTTTGCGTTTTCGGCACAAAGGAAAAAACTATTGTACCTCAGCAGTATGTTCAGAAGGTCGGCTTTTTTGAAGGTCTTAAAAAGGTATCAAAGAACAAATATTTCTGGATTATCAACCTTTCCTCCTGGATAAGTTTTTTGAATATGGGCTACAGTTACCTTTTCCAGTGGGTATTCTATTACGGAATGAATAACCCTGCAATTTATTCAATTATGACTGTCATCAAGGGTGAGGCTTCAACTCCCGGTCTTGTTCTCGGCGCTCCGTTAACAAACAAGCTTGGTAAAAAGAAAATCTGTCTTATGTCCCTTTCAGTTCAGGCAGCTTGTATGGCGCTTATGCTCACCTGCTATGAAAGTTACATACTCTTCTTTGCACTTATGTTCGTAAAGGATATGTTTGGTGCTCTTTCAATCGTTTACCTTCCCGCAATCAAGGCTGACATTATGGATTATCAGCAGTATAAAACCGGCGACAGACTCGAAGGCTTTATTGAGCAAAGCGGTGTGCTTTTAGGCAGTATCATCACTCTCGGCACAGGTTATGCTATCCCGATGATAATGGGTAAATTCGGACTTACAAACAACTATTCAGACCTTTTCAATGCCGATTTCAGAAATCCTCTTTTAAAGGCAATGATAATCTGCAGTTTTATAGGAACTGTTCTTTCAATCATTCCCTATCTGTTCTATGATCTGACGGAAGAAAAGCGGTCAAATATGGTAAGAGCTTTCAAAATCCGTGCTTTATTCTCAGATTTTAAGGATGGTAGGGCAGAGGATGAAAAACTTATTGAAGCCGTAAAGGAAATCTATACAGTAATTGAACAGTACGAAACAGAAGAAGACGAAAAAATAAAGCAGGCACTTAAAATTGCCGTTGACGAATTTGAAAAGTATAAGAATAAAGACTTATATATGTGGCAGAGAATTGAAGAAAAATACAAAGATCTGACAACTGCATAAAAAAAGGGGCTGATTTTCACAGCCCCTAAAATATTATAATTTTTTATCTTTATTGTAACTTGCTTCAACAGCGTTTATAACTGCCTGCTCAAAGCCGTCTTTCTGAAGTGAAGCAACGCCCTCAATTGTTGTGCCTCCGGGTGAACATACCTCGTCAACAAGTTGCCAGGGGTGACTGTCGCTTTCGAGAATCATTTTTGCACTGCCGAGCATAGCCTGAGCAGAAACTTCAAGAGCCTGCTTTTTGCTCATTCCGTTTTTAACCGCCGCCCTTGCCATTGAATCAATGAACATATAGCAGAATGCGGGAGAACAGCCGCCGATTGCACTGTAAATTGAAAAGAATTTTTCATCAATTTCAATTCCTCTGCCGAAAGCATTGCAGAAATTTTCAGCAAAGGTTTTGTCTTCTTCACCTGTTCTGCCGTTGCCGCAAAAAGCTGAAATTGCTTCGCAGACCTTTGCGTTTATGTTAGGCATAACACGGATAAGCCTCGGTTCATAAGGGAGATTGTCGGATATAAAGCCGAGGGTTTTGCCTGCGGCAATGGAAATTATAAGAGGATCTTTTTCTTTTAATACTTCACCGATTTCAGAAAGCAACACAGGGAAAATATTCGGCTTTACACAAAGAACAACAACATCGCATTCCGCTGCAACTTCCTTGGCACTTACTGAAACTTTGAGTCCGTATTCATCTGACAGGGCTTTTGTTTTTGCGGTATCAATATCAAAAACGACTATGTTCTCACCTTTGCAAAATTCTGAGGATATCATACCCTTTATAATGGCAGAGGCCATATTTCCTGAGCCTATAAAGCCTGTCATTATTCAGCCACCTCTTCTTCGGGGATATCGGATGTGCAGTTGGGGCACTTAACTGCTTCAATGCTGATTTCACTTTTGCAGAAGGGGCAAACCTTTGTTGCGGGGGTCTCTTCTGCCGGTTCTTCCTTTTTCTTTCCAATGTCCATAAGTTTGTTGATGGCTTTAACAAGAAGGAAAATCACGATTGCCATTGTTATGAAATTGATAATTGCAGTTACAAATGAGCCGTAAGCAAGGGTTGCATAGCCTGCTTCTTTGGCGGCTTCAACTGTTGCAAAAGTAACATCTTCTGTTGTAAGCACAATGAATTTATCGGCAAAATTTATACCTTTTGTGATAAGTGAGAGCACAGGTGATACGATATCGTTAACAAGTGAATTTACAATTGCCTGAAAAGCACCGCCTATGATAACGCCGACGGCGAGATTCATTACATTGCCTCTCATTATAAATGTTTTGAATTCCTGAATAAATCCTTTCATTTTTTATTCCTCCGTTATTTTATTTTTGCGTTTAATAAATATTATCACATATTTTCCGAAAAATAAAGACTTATAGCCCCGTAAAATCAAATTCGGGAATAAATTTTTCACTTGCAGAGGTATGTTCCTGCAGAAAAATGTTATGAAAACCCATATTTTCTGCCGCGGTGATAACTTTTTCATATTCACGCGCCGTAATTCCTCTGCTGAGTTCAGGTATGCCTTCAATTCTGCCGTAAGGGGTGTACTGACTCATCAGACTTACGGTGGTATCTTCACCGAGATTGTTTTTTATCCAACTGAGAATTTCAACGGACTGATTGGTATTCTTAGGAAGAATAAGGTGCCTTACGATAAGACCTTTCTGCAGTACTCCCTCTTCACCATAAACATTTTCAGGGCACTGTCTTTTCATTTCAATCAAAGCCTTTGAAGCAAAATCAAAATAGTTTTCCGCCTTTGAATATTTAAGTGACCTTTCACCTTTTATATATTTGAGGTCCGGCAGATATACATTGATTAGCCCGTCAAGTTCTTTCAGTGTGCTCACCTTTTCATAACCTGAAGTGTTATAGACAACGGGCACCCGACTCTTATATTCTCTGAGAACATCTCTCAGCCTTAAAGCATAGTGCGTGGGATTAACAAGGTTAATGTTATGTGCGCCGTCATTTATCAGTTCATCGAATATTTCAGTTAGCCTTGTATCGCTTATCTTTTTACCTTTGCAGTTGTGGCTGATATCAAAATTCTGGCAGAAAACACAGCCAAGGTTACAGCCTGAAAAAAACACGGTACCGCTACCCCTTGTGCCGCTTATAACAGGCTCTTCCCAGAAATGCTTTGCCGCCCTTGCAAGATAAAATTCCTCAGGCACACCGCAGAAGCCCCTTTTTATACTTCTGTCAGCATTGCATTCTCTGGGGCAGATGTTACATATCATAAAATCACTTCTTTTAATTTCTTTTTCATATTCTAACACATTTGTTTGACTTTTGCCATAGGAATGGTATATACTTTTGTTAAATAATACTCGAAGGAGTGACGGATATGCTTCTGGCTATTGATATGGGAAACACCAACATAACTCTTGGTGCTTTTAAGGACGATGAACTGCTTTTCGTTTCAAGGCTTTACACTGCAAGACACAAAAGCAGTGACGAATTTGCAATAGATTTTCTTGACATATTTAACCTTTACAACGTGAAACCGACAGATTTCAGCGGTGTTATTTTTGCATCCGTTGTGCCTGAACTCACAGACCCCATTGTAAGAGCAATCAAACGTACCGTCGGCATTGAGCCGGTTATTGTGGGAGGCGAACACAACGGCAACCTCAGAGTTGATATTCTGCCCGTTTCATACCTTGGTGCCGACCTTATTGCAGGTGCCGTTGCGGCAAGAGAAAAATATCCCCTGCCCTGCCTGGTAGTTGACCTTGGCACCGCAACAAAAATTCTTGTAATTGATAAAGACGGCATATTCAAAGGCTGTACAATTTCACCGGGTGTTAAAATTTCTCTGAATGCGCTTACTCAAGGCACTGCACTTCTTCCCTCCGTAAGCCTCACTGCACCGAAAAATGCAATTGGCGAAAACACTGTTGAGTGTATACAAAGCGGTGTTGTTTACGGCACTGCCGCTATGATTGACGGACTTATCAGAAGAATAAAAAGTGAACTCAATGAAGAGGTTGCCGCAGTGATTGCAACAGGCGGTTACAGTTCATCTATTATCCCCTCCTGTGAAACTGAAATAACCTATGACGAAAACCTTCTTCTTGACGGACTCAGGGAAATTTACAAGGTTGCAACAAAAACGTAAGGATTGTTGTATTAAGATGCAGAAGGCGTTTCTTCACCCCGAAGGCGTATGTTTATACTCCGGGAGGGTAAAAAAACGACTAAAAAAGCAAAATAACTATCATACCAATTATAATTTCACAATGCACCAAAAAATACAGGTATTTCAAGTAAAAACAAACTTGAAACACCTGTATTATTGTTTTTGCTTTTTGGTCTGCGCTTAATACAGCAACTCCTTAAGCCCAGATAAGCCAGATGAGAAGATAACCCGTAATAACGGCAGCAAGAGTAAAGGGAACACCGTATTTCATAAATGTTGTTGCCTTTACTTCGTGACCTTCTTTTCTGAGGATACCGATACCTGCAATGTTTGCGGAAGCACCGATGGGGGTAAGGTTACCGCCGAGAGTTGCGCCGCAGAGAAGTCCGTAATAAAGAATAATGGGATTCATACCAACGCCTGATGCGATAACAGGTACTATTGAAAGCATTGTTGCAGTGTAGGGAATGTTATCGATGAAAGCGGAAAGAAGAACGCTCATCCATACAATAATTGTGTAAACAATGAAGGGTGAGCCTGCACCGAGAGATGCAATTGCATTACCGATAACATCAATAACACCTGCGCTCTTGATACCGCCGATTACAACAAAAAGACCTGTGAGAAGTACAATTGTGTAATAGTCAATTTCTTTGAATGCGTTTTTGACAATCTCTTTATTCTTCTTAATGAAGAGTTCACGGATAACGCCAACAAGGAAAAAAGCAATGCAGATGATACCGTTTGTGATATCAGGCTTATAGAAGCCGCCCTTTGCTGCATCCTTGTAAGGAATGAAGGAAACTGCGATAAGTGAAAGAACAGTACCTACAAGAAGGAATGTGGGGAACTTGTCTTCAACCTTTGTTCTGCCTGTAAATTCAATTTTTCCGTTATCTTTACGGAACATAAACAGAATAATAAGAGCGCTGGCAATAGCACCTGCCTGAACAACCCAGAACATACCCACATGTCCGTCGTGAACAAAGAAGTCTGAGAAGTCAAGATTTGCAGCTTTTGCAAGAAGAATTGATGTTGTGTCACCAACAAGAGTTGCGGCACCCTGAAGGTTTGAAGAAACCGCAATACATATAATTGACGATACAGGTGAAATGCCGAGTTTCTTACAGAAAGCAAGAGCAACGGGTGCTATCATAAGAACTGTTGCAACATTATCAACAAAAGCAGAAACAACACCTGCGAAAAGTGAAAGTGCAACAACAACCCATTTTACATTGGGCATTTTTGAAATAAGCACATCGGACATAAGTTGAGGCATTTTTGATTCAATGAAAAGGAATACGGTACCCATTGTACCTGCAATCATCATAATAACATTCCAGTCAATTTCGGAAAGTGCACTCATAATTGAATAATCGTATACACCTGAACTTGTGAGGAAAAATCCTTCTCCGAAAAGTGTGGGATTAACCGAAGCAATTATACCGAGGGCAACAAAGATAAGAGCCGAGCCAACGGTAACGTAAGGTCTGATTTTCTGAAATGCCAACATAAGAATGTATGTTACGGCAAAGATAATCAGCGTAGTGATTGTGATAGGACTCATTTTTTTACATCTCCTTATTTTTTGGGTGCCTGTACAAAAAAATAAAACCCGCC
The DNA here is from genome assembly GCA_045595685.1 of Acutalibacteraceae bacterium. Classification (GTDB taxonomy): domain Bacteria; phylum Bacillota; class Clostridia; order Oscillospirales; family Acutalibacteraceae; genus UBA6857. Next base: position 23,248 of record JAZOAX010000077.1, on the reverse strand, counting down.
CGTTTAAAAGCAGATTCCGTCATAAATTAAGATAGAACACCAAAGAAGGTGCAAAATCAAAATTTCAATCCGAAACAAATAGAATAAAAATATTCTATGACAGACTCCACCACTTATTCTGGATTGCCCTTGAATTATACATCACCGCTTATAATATGTCAAGAGTAAAAACATCAAATACATTTGCCGTAAAACAAATTAAAATATACAGTGTACTTATTGCCTAAAACTCTTACAAAACTTTTGGTAAGTTTGTTGAGATTTATACTTGAGTAAAAACGGCATAAGTGATAGAATCTTTAAGGTTAAAAATTATTAAAATAAATTCAGGAGGATGTAATAATGAGTCTTTTAGGCGGATTTATTTCAATCAGCAACATCAGCACTCTTCTGTTTGTTGTTTTTGCCGTACTTGCATTGGGCTATGCACTCGGCAGAATTACAATCAAGGGTATTTCACTCGGTGATGCCGGCGTATTTATTATCGCTCTTATTTTCGGTGCCCTTTTTTTCAGTGTTGACAGCGAAGGCAGTCTTCTTTTTGCGGGCTCTTCAAAACCCTACGATTTCAACACAGGGCTTTCTCTTGTTGAAAGCCTCGGTCTTGTTCTTTTCGTAACATCAGTAGGTTTCATCGCAGGCCCCAAGTTTTTCGGTAACTTCAAAAGAAACTTCAAGTCATATGTTCTTCTCGGTGCCATAATTATTCTCTCAGGCGGTCTTGCTGCAGCGGCTTGTATCGGTATAGGTGAATTAATCGGTTACGGAGGAACCATTCAGGACCAGGACGGTTTTGTTGCAATGATTGTAGGTCTTCTTGCAGGTGCTCTCACATCAACTCCTGCTTTCTCCGCTGCCAAAGCAACTGTTGCTGCCGATTATCAGAACCTTGTTTCCGTAGGCTACGGTATTGCTTATATCTTCGGTGTTATCGGTGTTGTTCTTTTTGTTCAGATTATGCCCAAACTCACAAAGGCAAATATGGATGAAGAAAGAGCAAAACTTGTTGTTAAGGAAGATGAAAGCAAAAAGAAGTTCACAGGTAAACTTTTTGAAATTGACCATATGGGTATTGCCGCTTTTTCACTTGCAGCAATTATCGGTACAGTCCTCGGACAGATAAAGATTCCCCTTTCATCTCAGGGACTTGAAGGCACTTGCTTCTCACTCACCACAACCGGTGGTTGTCTTCTTACCAGCCTTGTTCTCGGTCATTTCTCACGCATCGGAAAAGTGAGCATTATGCCTGCTCAGGCTACTCTTAAACTTTTCCGCGAACTCGGTCTTGTATTCTTCCTTTGCGGTGCAGGTATTCCCGGCGGTGCCGAATTTATTGAAAACTTTGATGCAATGTACTTTGTCTACGGTATGATAATGACCATTCTTCCTTTGATACTCGGCTATCTTTTTGCAAGATATGTTCTCAAACTGAGCCTTCTGAACAACCTCGGCTCAATCACAGGCGGTATGACTTCTACTCCCGCCCTCGGTACACTCATCAACACTGCAGGCACAGAAGATGTTGCAGCAGCATACGCCGCAACCTATCCAATTGCACTGATTGCAGTTGTTCTTGTTTCACAGTTTTTAGTTATACTGTTCTGATTTAAATATACAGAAAAAGAGTTGTTACGACTTAGCACGTAACAACTCTTTTTTTCTTAGTAATTTATGGCAGAGCGTATCCTGCCTCACGGTAAATTCTGTACCAGTCTTCCCTTGACATTTCTGTGTCTGCGGCTTTGGCAACGGCTTTGATTCTTTCGGGATTTGTACTGCCGACAATGGGTTGCATTTTATCAGGAAGCCTCAACAGCCACGCTATTGCAACTGCCGTTGCGGTGAGACCGTATTTTTCTCCCAGTTCTTCAAGTGTTCTGTTGAGTTTTTTATACTTCTTTTCAACAAGAAAACTGCCCTCTATAAAACCGTGCTGCAAAGGTGACCAGGGCTGAACCGTAATTCCGTTCAATCTGCAGTAATCCCTCAAATATCCGTCACGAACTGTTCCGTCGTTGTTGCAAAGGTTAACATTTGCTCCGCTGCTGAGCATAGCGGCATTGGTAATACTCAACTGCATCTGATTTATGCAAAGGTTTTGTTTTACGCAGGTTTTAAGAAGTTCAATCTGCATAGGGCTGTGATTCGACACGCCGAACGCCTTTACCTTTCCGCTGTTTTGCAGTTTATCAAAGGCTGAAGCAACTTCTTCAGGCTCCATAAGCAAATCAGGTCTGTGCAGAAGAAGAACATCCACACTGTCCGTTCCGAGCCTTTTTAATGAGCCTTCAACAGAAGATATAATATGCTTTTCGGAAAAATCATACATACTTCCCGGCACAATGGAACATTTGGTCTGAATTACGATTTTATCCCTCAAAGATTTGTTTCGCTTTAACGCTGCACCGAAAACTTCTTCGCACTTTCCCCCACCGTAAATATCAGCATGGTCAAAATAGTTTATACCGCTTTCAATGGCAGTGTTTATATAGGTATCCGCTTCTTTGTCGGACATACCTGATATTCTCATACATCCAAGGGCCACCTGAGAAACTTCTTTATCCTGTGAAAAAGTTCTGATATACTTCATATTATTACTCCTTTTTTTCTTTATGAGCATTATATCGCTATACAATGTATAAACCAACTGAACACCTTTTTAATCAAACACCCACATTTTAACCACAGCCATCATTTCGCGCATATAGTTAAGCGGTGCCGTGTACCAGGTGATTCCTGCACCGAGATGCGTGACATCAAGACCCTCTGCTTTTGCGTAAGAGGTTGCTCTGTAAACGTGGAAAGAACTTGTAACAAAAGCAACGGAATCTGTCGGCAGGCCCTTCTGTTTCATAATTTCGTGGGAATATCTGAAATTTGTTATTGTAGAAGTGGATTTATCCTCCATTATTATTCTGTTTTCGTCCACTCCCTTTGAAACAAGATACTTTTTCATAGCATAGGCTTCAGAAACTTCCTCCTGCGGACCTTGTCCGCCCGAAACAATAACCTGTGCTTCCGTATTCTTGCCGATATATTCTATAGCCTTATCGAGCCTTTTTGCAAGCACAACACTTACCTCTTCACCGTTAATTCCGCAACCAAGAACAATCACCGTTTTTTCAGTGTAATCTGCGTTATCGTGCTTTCCGTAATAAACAAGGAATGAGCCAAAAAATAAAACTGTTGTAAGAATTACCGCGACAAAAGCATTTATCGGTTTTCTGCTTTTTAATTTTCCGAAAAATATTCCGTAGCATAAAAGCATCACACCGAGCAGTATAACGGGTACAATACCTGCGTTAAGATTTGCAATGATTGCCATATGCAAGGCATTGAGCAGCAACACCGAGCCTGATAATATAAAAACTGTTTTCAGAATCTTTGTCATTTTTTCACTTCCTTTGTTCAGTTTAATTCTACCACTCATAACAGCACAAATCAACATAAAAGCAATACTTTATGTAAAATAATAATCCCTCTGTCGCATTGAAGTAACAGAGGGATTTGTCATATTTTATTTTTTGCTGTTAAGATATTCTTCTCTGCCGAGTTCATAAAGGTTGTTACCTTCTGAATCGATGATGACCATCAAAGGCATATCTTCAACATAAAGTTTTCTGAGTGCTTCTGCACCAAGGTCTTCGTAAGCAATAAGTTCTGCGGACTTGATGCATTTTGCAAGAAGTGCACCTGCACCGCCAACAGCACCGAAGTATACGCCTGAGTACTTTTTCATAGCCTCAACAACTTCGGGAAGTCTTGCACCCTTACCGATCATACCTCTTGCACCAACTGACATCATTGTGGGTGCATAAGCATCCATTCTGCCGCTTGTTGTGGGACCTGCTGAGCCGATTACGGTACCGGGCTTTGCCGGCGTGGGACCAACATAATAAATTGTTGCATTCATAGGGTCAATGGGAAGTTCTTCGCCTTTTGCAAGGGATTCGCACATTCTCTTATGACCTGCATCTCTTGAGGTGTAGATATAACCTGTGAGAAGTACTCTGTCACCTGCTTTGAGAGTTTTTGCAATTTCTTCCGTAAGGGGTAATGTTACTTTCTTTTCCATTTTATATTACCTCCGACATATGACGTGTTACATGGCAGTTGATGTTGATTGCACAAGGCATACCTGCAATGTGTGTGGGAAGGGTTTCAATGTTAAGACCGATTGCAGTTGTCTTACCTCCGAAGCCCTGAGGACCGATGCCGAGTTCGATGATTTTTTCAAGCATTTCTTTTTCAAGGTCTGCATAGAAGGGGTCGGGGTTTTCTGAGTCGATAGGTCTCATAAGAGCCTTCTTTGCAAGAAGAGCAGCCTTATCAAATGTGCCGCCGATACCAACACCTACAACGATAGGAGGACAGGGATTGGGGCCTGCAGTTTCAACTGCTTCAATAATGAAATCCTTAATGCCCTGAAGACCTGCAGAAGGCTTGAACATACGGATCTGGCTCATATTTTCACTGCCGAAGCCCTTGGGGCCAACGGTAATCTTGAGCTTGTCCCCGGGAACAATTTCTGTGTAAAGCATTGCGGGGGTGTTATCACCTGTGTTGCCTCTTCTTACGGGGTCCTTAACAACACTTTTACGAAGATAGCCGTTTGTGTAGCCTCTTCTTACGCCTTCGTTAACTGCTTCAGTAAGGTCGCCGCCCACAATGTGCACATCCTGACCGATTTCAAGGAAAACACATGCCATACCTGTATCCTGACAGATAGGAACATTTTCACTGTCGGCAATTTCGTAGTTTACGATTATATCATCAAGAATGCCCTTTGCAATTGCGCCGTCTTCACAAGCACGGCAATTTTTGATTGCACACTTAACGTCTCCGGGAAGGTGACAGTTAGCGTCAATGCAAAGTTTTTCAATTACATCTGTAATAGTCTGTGTACTGATTTCACGCATAGGTTTTATCTCCTTATCTTTCGTGTCTTGCATATTTGGGAAGAAGCAGAGGTGATGTCTTACCTGTATCAATGCCAGCTGCTTTGAGTTCTTCAGCATAAGCCTTTACATGATCAAGACTCATTTCACCGAGTTCAACACTCTTACTCTTTGCGGCTGCAGCTTTACCTGCATTTCTGCCGAATACGATAATATCAAGAAGTGAGTTACCCATAAGTCTGTTTCTGCCGTGGATACCGCCTACTGCTTCACCGGCAACAAGAAGGTTGGGGATTGCCTTTGTAAAGCCGTCTCCGCCGATTTCAAGACCGCCGTTCTGATAGTGAAGTGTGGGATAAACAAGAATGGGTTCTTTTCTCATATCAATGCCGTAGTTGAGATACATACGCATCATTGCAGGGATTCTCTTTTCAATTGTGCCTTCACCGCCGAGAATTTCAATCATCGGAGTGTCAAGCCACACACCGCTGCCAAGAGGAGTGTCAACACCTTTACCGTTAGCACATTCACGGATAATTGCAGAAGCGGAAACGTCTCTTGTTTCAAGGGGATGAGCGTATGCTTCACCGTCTTTATTAACAAGCATTGCACCGAGTGAACGCACCTTTTCGGTTACGAGAGCACCGAAAATCTGTGAAGGATATGCAACACCTGTGGGGTGGTACTGAATTGTATCCTGATAAAGAAGAGGTGCACCGAGTCTGTAGCCGAGAACAAGTCCGTCGGCTGTTGCGCCGTAGTGGTTTGATGTGGGGAAGTTCTGATAGTGAAGTCTGCCTGCACCGCCCGTTGCAATAACAACTGTTTTTGCCTTTGCAACAAGGTAGTCACCGGTTTCCATATTAAGAAGTACAGCACCTGCAACCTGACCTTTATCGTCCTTAATAAGTTCAACGGCTGAAGTGAATTCAATAACGGGAATATTTCTGTTGAGAACTTCATCACGGAGGTTTCTCATAATTTCTGCGCCTGAATAGTCCTTACAGGCGTGCATTCTTTTTCTTGAAGTACCGCCGCCGTGGGTTGTAACCATTCTGCCGTCTTCTTCCTTGTCGAACATAACACCAAGGTCGTTGAGCCATTTGATAGCATCGGGGGCTTCCATAACAAGTCTTCTGAGAAGTTCGGGTCTTGCAGCAAAGTGTCCGCCGCCGAAAGCATCAAGGTAATGCTGAACCGGTGAATCGTTTTCTTTGTCTGCAGCCTGGATACCGCCTTCAGCCATCATTGTGTTGGCGTCACCGATACGCAGTTTTGTGACCATAACAACCTTTGCACCTGCTTCGTCGGCTTCAATTGCAGCAGAAGAACCTGCTCCGCCGCCACCGATAACAAGCACATCGCAATCGTAATCTACTTTTGAAAGATCAACATTTTCTGTGAGAAGAATTGAGTTGGAGTGAAGAAGTTCTGTAAGTTCCTTTGGAGCTTTTTCACCTTTGTTGGGACCTACCTTGATTTCCATGAAGCCGTCTGCTCTGTAGTCAGGATGGTAGTCTCTGAGAAGGGTTTCCTTTTCTTCTGCCGTCATTCTTCTCGGCTCTGTTTTCATTCTTTCTGCTCTTGTTGCTTCAACCTTTTTGATTGATTCGCGCATTTCTGAAGTAAACATCTGATACCCTCCTTATTTCTCAATTTCTCTTGTGTTATAGAGTTCTTTCATTTCCGTAATGGGCTTTTGCATAATCTTTTCAATCATATCGTCGTATGCACCCTTACGGATTTCTTCTACTCTCACTTTAAGATGCTCTGTTTCGGGAGCAATGTATTTACCCACAAGGCGTCTTGCAAGAAGACCTACCATAGGATGAGAGATTTCTGCGGGACATCTTACACTGCAGCAGCCGCAGGCTACGCAGTCGAAGGATTCTTCTGCACACTTTTCAAGTTCGCCTCTCTGTGCGTATGCAATATACTGCATTACATTGAGGTCCTGAGTGCAGGCCTTTGTGCAGGCATTACAGCCGATACAACTGTAGATTTCAGGATAAAGTTCCATCATAATCTGCTGTGTGGGTTTGATATCCTCAATTGAATAGGTTCTTTTATCGTTAGGGAAGAAGGGAATTGAAGCGACATACATTCCGTCTTCTACCTGCTTCTGACAAGCAAGGCAGGTTTTGAGTGTGTTGTCACCCTTAATTCTGTAAATTGTGGCACAAGCGCCGCAGAAACCGTGACGGCATCCGCAACCTCTTGAAAGTGTGTAGCCGGCATATTCCATAGCGGTCATAATTGTCATTTCGCCGGGCACAACATACTTTTTGCCGTAAAAATAAACATTAACCATGTTACTCATTTTCTGTCAGTCCTTTCTGTTAGTGTCTTCGATTAATATTCATCGGGAAGTTCGTCAACTTCGTCGCAACGGAAAACGGGACCGTCTTTGCAAACATACTTTGAGCCGATGTTGCATCTGCCGCATTTACCAACACCGCACTTCATACGAAGTTCAAGGGTTGTGTATGCCTGAGTTTTTGTAAAGCCCATTTCCGTGAGTGCTCCGAGAACGAACTTGATCATAATCGGAGGACCGCAGACGAGTACGGTTTTGTCGGTTTTCATATTGAGTTCCTTAAGGTAAGAAGGAACAAAGCCTACGTGACCGTCCCAACCGTCCTGAGGTCTGTCAATAGTGAGATATACATTTGTGTTTTTTGCATTCATCCACACTTCCTGAATTTCCTTGAGCTGAACAAGGTCATCAGCTGAACGTGAGCCGTAGAGAATATCAACGGTGCCGTAATCGTCACGGTTATCAAGCACATAGTTGATAACACTGCGAAGGGGTGCAAGACCGATACCGCCGGCAACAAAAAGAAGGTTTTTGCCTTTGAGTTCGGTATCAACAGGGAAGTTGTTTCCGTAGGGGCCTCTTACCATAATTTCATCGCCAACTTTAAGTTCATGGAGATAATCCGTAAGAACACCGCATTTTTTAATTGAAAATTCCTGATAGAGTTTGTTTGTGGGTGAAGATGTTATTGAGAACATTGCTTCACCTACACCGGCTACGCAAAGCATTGCACACTGACCGGGCATATGCTCAAAGAGTTTGCCGCCTTCAGGTGCTTCCACTCTGAAAGTTTTAACATCGGGGGTTTCTTTGCGTATATCGGTGATAACACCCACCATAGGTACAAGGGTGTCTAATTTATAATTCTGATGGCAGGTACATTCGCTCATTTTGAACTGTCCTCCTTACTGAAAGCCTTGATAACCTTGACAATGTTGGTTGATGCAGGGCATTTATCAACACATCTGCCGCAACCTACGCAAGAATACATTCCGTCGTTGTTTGCAGGGAAATATACAAGTTTGTGCATAAATCTCTGACGGAAACGCTGCATCTGACTTGTTCTGTTGTTACCGTGGGCCATCATTGTGAAGTCTGAATACATACAAGAGTCCCAGCAGCGGTATCTGTGAACACCTTTGCCTGTGTCATAGTCCTTAAGGTCATAACACTGACATGTGGGACACACAAAAGTGCAAGTACCGCAGGCAAGACAAGGTTTATAAAGGTCTTTCCACAGTTCCGAATGGAATTTTTCATCAGTTGCATCTCCGTGCCAGCCTTCAAGGGAAAGGTCACTGTAAGGAAGGCGTGAAAGGATTTTTCTGATGTTTTCTTTTTCTTCTTCCACCTGAACTTCATCGGCATCGGTAAGAAGTTCTTTGCAAAGATCTGTGAGGCTTTCACCTTTTCCGGTGTTTGCTTTCCAGTAAAGGTATTCACCCTTGAACCAGGTTGTAACATCACCCTTGGGCTCTTCGGGAGTTACGCCGAAAACTGTGCAGAAACAACTTTCTTCAGGCTCAGAGCAGGCAAGCGCAACTGTTATGCAGTGCTCACGCCTTGCAGCATAGAAGGAATCAACGGGGTGTGAAAGAAAAACTCTGTCAAGCACCTCGGCACCCTTGAGGTCACAGCCTCTGACACCGAAAAGGACAAAACTTTCACTTGTGAGTTCTTCCTGTGTGATTTTGATTTTTCTGTCTTCTTTTGTAACGGTGTAAAGAGTTTCGCTCTGAGGGAAGAATGCTTCCTTGGCACTCTTTACTGTTTTAAGTGTATCAAGGTCAACTTTGCTTTCGGAAGTATAAATTCCGTAGTTTGTCTGACCTGCTTTTTTCTGAGGGATATATAATCTTTGTGACCGGGAAATAAGGTCGAAAAGGTCTTTGAGATTTTCTCTTTTAATCTTTTTCATCTTCTCTTATCTCCTTTCGTCTGCTTCCATATCATCGAGAGTGTAATCAGTAAGAGGTCCTTTGCTTTCAGCATCGGCACCTGCCTGGAACTCACCGTAATACTCGTTTATATCCTTGATGAACTTTCTGTTGAACAGGTGAAGAGGAATTCCCTGAGGACATACTCTTGTGCATTCACCGCAGTCGGTACATCTGCCTGCAACGTGGAAGGCACGGATAATGTGGAACATACTTTCGTTGAAGGGATCAACATTTGCTTTCTGTTCACTGTCAAACTTTGTTGAATCAAACACACACTTTCTGCAGGAGCAGGCGGGACATACATTTCTGCAGGCGTTACATCTGATACATTTGGAAAGTTCTCTTTGGAAATAAGTGAACTTATCTTCCGGTGTGAGATTTTCGATAATGTCAACATCTGTAAAACGGTCAGCATCGAGTGTATCTGCTGAGTCAAGCATAAGTTCATCGTAAATCATATGCTCTTTGCCTTTACAAACATGGCATCTTTCAAGCATTGAGTCGTTATAGGATACGGTTTTGTCACCGTAAAGGGTTTCAACCGTAAGTTCTGTGCAATCACCGTCAATTTCCGCACCTTTGATATCTGTGATACCTTTGATGCCCTTTTCTTTGATTGCTTCAACACTGAGTTTGCCCTTACAGCCTACACCGATGATATATGCTTTTTCTCTGAGAACTCTGTGTTCTTTGAGAAGCTGGTTGAAAGAATATGTGTCGCAGGGCTTGAGAAGAATGGCAGTTACACCTTCAAGGTTTGAGCCCTTGATCATATATTTTGAAAGGTTAGCACCGCAGAATCCGTCATAAACGAAATCTTTAAGTTCTTCTGCGCTGTTGAAGTAAGCGGGTTCGGGATTAAAGGAAAAGTCACCTTTTTTCCAGCCGAGAACACGCTGTACTTTTCCGCTTTCGAGAAGTTCCGTTAAACGGGAAATCAGTTCTTGCATCTCAAATCCCCCAATCTTACGTTTTTGCCCAGTGAACGAACAGTTTCAACAAATTCATTCATTGTCTGTGAGAATTTGACACCTTCGGCGGCACTCACCCACTCAACACGGGTTCTGCCTCTTTCAATTCCCACGTAATCGAGCATTGAGAAAAGAAGAGTCATTCTTCTTCTTGCATAGTAGTTACCTGTGCTGTAATGACAGTCACCGGGGTGACAACCGCAGATGATAACACCGTCTGCACCCTTTTCAAAGGCACGGAGAATAAACATAGGGTTAACTCTGCATGAACAGGGAACACGGATAATTTTTACATCGGCGGGATAAGCCAGTCGGCTGCTGCCTGCAAGGTCAGCACCTGCATAAGAACACCAGTTGCAGCAGAATGCCACAATTTTGGGTCTGAATTCTTCGTTGTTTATCGACATATAGCATCCACCTCCGCAATAGTCTGTCTGTTAGAAAAGCCCTGAAGGTCCATAACACCTGAGGGACAGGCAACGGTACAGGCACCGCAACCCTGACAAAGAGCACTGTTGACAACGGCAACTCTGTGAGTTTTTCTGATACCGTGGTCATTGATAAGTTTATCCTCATAGGAAATTGCGCCGTAGGGACAAACATTGGCACAGGCTGAACAGCCGTTACAAAGAAGTTCGTCTGCTTTTGCCGTGCAGGGATTGGTAAGAAGTTTATCTTTGGCAAGAAGACCCACAACCTTGATTGCGGCAGCACCTGCCTGAGATACGGTTTCGGGAATATCCTTGGGACCCTGACACACACCTGAAAGGAACACACCTGCCGTGGGTGATTCAACGGGGCGGAGTTTCGGGTGGGCTTCTGTGAGGAAGTTGTTTGTGTCTATACTTGCAGTGAGCATTGTTGCAATGTTTCTCACTGAGGGGCTGGGCTCAATGGCAGCGGCAAGAACAACCATATCTGCGTTGATTTTGAGTTGTTTTCCGTCAATAAGGTCAACACCGTGAACAAGAAGTGAGCCATCGGCCTGAGGAGCAACCTTACCTACCTGACCCTTGACATAGTTTACACCGTATTCTTCAACGGCCCTTCTGTAAAATTCGTCAAAATTCTTACCCGGTGTACGCACATCAATGTAGAACACCGTAACATTAACATCGGGATATTTATCTCTGATGAGCATTGCGTGTTTTGCTGTGTACATACAGCAGATTTTTGAGCAGTAGGGCTTACCCTTGCTTTCATCACAACGGGAACCTACGCACTGTATGAATACGATTTCCTTGGGAGCCTTACCGTCGGAAAGTCGTTCAAGGTGACCCTTTGTGGGGCCTGCCGCATTCATAATTCTTTCAAGTTCAAGAGATGTGATAACATCTTTACTCTGTGAGTATCCATATTCTTCAAGGTTATCAAGTTTAATTACTTCAAAGCCGGTTGCAACAACAATTGCACCGTACTTCTGTGTGATAACCTCATCCTGCTGCTTATAGTCAATTGCACCTGCCTGACAGAACTTTTCACACACACCGCATTTTCCCGTTTTAAGTTTAATGCACTGTGTGGGGTCAATGACGGGTACATTGGGGATTGCCTGAGCAAAGGGAGTGTAAATTGCGGGGCGGTTATTAAGACCGCTGTTGAATTCACTTAGTGCCTTCTTGCTGGGACATTTTTCCATACACACGCCACAGCCTGTGCATTTATCCATATTGACATATCTTGCTTTTTTTCTGATATCTACTGTGAAATCACCCACGAAACCTGATACCTTTTCAACCTCACTGTAGGTATAAAGGTTAATCTTTTCGTGTGCGGCTGCATCAACCATTTTCGGTGTAAGGATACAGGCGGAACAGTCAAGCGTGGGGAAGGTTTTATCAAGTTGAGCCATCTTGCCGCCGATTGAAGGAGTCTTTTCAACGATATCTACTTCATAGCCTGCATCGGCAATGTCAAGGGCAGTCTGTATACCTGCAATACCGCCGCCGATAACGAGGGCTCTTTTTATAACACCGCTTTCACCTGCAGTGAGGGAGGTATTGAGGTTAACCTTTGCAATGGCTGCTCTTGTGAGGATAACAGCTTTTTCGGTTGCTTCTTCAATATCCTTATGAATCCATGAGCACTGTTCACGAAGGTTGGCAATTTCAACCATATAGGGATTAAGACCTGCTTTTTCGGCACATTTTCTGAATGTTGCCTCGTGCATTCTCGGAGAGCAGGAGCAAACAACAATACCGGTAAGACCTTTTTCCTTGATTGCCTGAGCAATCTTTTCCTGACCTGCTTCGGAGCACATATACTGGTATTCTTCAGCATGAACAACGCCGGGCTCCAGCCTTGCAAGTTCTGTAACTTTTTTAACGTCAACCGTTGCCGCAATATTACTACCGCAATGGCAGACAAATACGCCTATTGACTGCATGTGCTCACCTCCTGAACTTTCTGAATGCGCTGACTAACAACTGCTGAGGCATATCCTCATCAATAAGAGCGGGAATTTCATCGGGAAGAAGATGGCTGCCGCCCTTTTCTCTTATAACAATCTGTCTTGCAGCATCAACAATTTTGCCGGGCTTCACATCTCTGGGACATCTTTCAACGCAGGCAAAGCAGGAAAGGCATACCCAGAGTGATTCGCATTTTGCAAGGGATTCAACATCTTCGTTAATTACATAGGACACAAACTGATGGGGTTTGATATCCATTTTTTCGTATGAGGGGCATGATGCTGAGCATTTGCCGCTCTTCATACATTTAAGAGGATTTGTGGCGCTGATTTCTTTTACGGCTTCTGACTGCTTTTTCTTAGAAGTTTCCACTTGCATCTACCTCCTCTTTAACTCCGAGAGCCTCAGCGTGAAGCTCTGTGAAATAAATAACCGGGATATCCTTTTCGCTGTTCTTTGCAAGGTTGTACTGACAAAGAGGACAAGCGGTAATAAGTGCTTCAGCTTCAAAAGAAACGGCACTGTCTGTTACGGTGTTGCACATTTTCTTTGAAAGTTCATTATCTTTAAGAGAGATATATCCGCCGCAACATTCGTTACGGTAGGGATAAACAACGGCCTCGGCACCGAGAGCAGTGATAAGATCTTCCATAATTTTCGGGTTTTCCGGATTATCGAAGGCAAGAATTTCAGAGGGACGGAGGAGAAGACAACCGTAATATGCGCCGATTTTTCTTCCTGTGAGAGGGTTGACCACCTTCTTTTTAAGTTCGTCAAAACCTATTCTGTCACGGAGAACTTCAAGGAAGTGAAGAACCTCTGTTTCGCCAAAATAAGGCTCATCAAGTTTCATATAGTTGTTTGCTCTTGTTCTGATATCTTCAACATTCTTCATATCATCGTTCACACGCTTGATGACATGGTGACAGGCAGAACAGAGAGTAACAAGTTCCTGACCCTTGACTTTTGCTTCGTTAAGTGCTCTGACAGAAGAAAGTTTTGTTGCAATTTCATCGCTTGAAAGCGGATAAACACCGCCGCAGCATTGCCAGTTTTCAATTTCTTCCAGTTCAAAGCCGAGAGCCTTTGCCGATGCTCTTGCATAGGCATCAAGTTTTTTTGCTTTGGTTCTTAAGGTACAACCCGGATAATAACTGTACTTCATACATCTATGATCCTTTCTTTTTGTTTTCTGCGATTTTTTCAACCGCACTATGTTGAGGCACGTCCCTTTGTGTTTCTCTTTTTCTCCAACTTTTACGACCGTAAAACAACAACACAGTGTATTCGGGTTATTATAACATTTTTCGAGAGAAATATCAATTATATTCTATTGGTTTTTTGAGGAATTTTTCACTATTTTACAACCGCGGCTTTGTGCAGTATAACAGTGCTATATATGTTTTGATATATGTCCTTGCATTTATTGATATAACTGACTTTTCAAAGCAAAAAAACACTTCGGAAAGACTGAAACTTTCCGAAGTGTTATATGTGTGGAATTTATTTGAAAAATGATAAAATTCTTTCAATTATTTCATTAATGAAATCGCTGATTTTTTTCAGAAATTCGGTTAAGAAATTACTGCCGGCTGCTTCTGTTTCAGGCATTTCAACAGTGAGTTCTTCTGCAGTGCCGAGACCAAGTTCATACAGTGTTTTTACATATTCCTGAGCAATAATATAATGACCTGCTGCATTGGGGTGAATAACATCTTTCTGGATATATTCACTGTGACCTTCAAAAGCAGCATACACATCGACTATAACATAAGCACCGGGCTGTTCAGAAAGAATATCGGTAATGGTTGTGTTGAGCAGATCAACGGCATACTGATAAGCATCTCTGAGAAAATCGTATCTGGGGTTATAAAGAGTCTGTACCATAAGTGTTGCATCGGGGTTGAGGGATTTGATTTTTTCAAGTGCAACAAGGAAATTCTCCTTGAAGTCAACGCCGATAGCATCCATCCTGCTGTAATCATTCTTAAGAAGTACATCAGCAATCATTTCAACCATACCTCCGAGAAGGAAGTTATTACCGCCGATTGAAACTGCAATGATATCTGCATTTGCAACATCTTCGGCAACTTCAGATTCTTCGAGACGGTTGTTCAGGTCATAAGTAGTGTGACCGCCGATTGCGTGGTTTACATAATCATAACCCTCAGCCGCACTGATAAGAGCACCATAGGATTCTTCTTTAATGTTTCTGAGTCCGTAACCCTGTGCGATAGAGTCGCCGAGAACAACGAACTTTGTTTTTTCTTCTCCTGCTGCAAACGCGGGCACAAACAGTATGCACATCATTGCAAGAGCGAGAAGAACTGAAATAAGTTTTTTCATAATTTTCATCCTTTCGAAATTTTCTGTAATGCAATTATAGTCCTTCTTACTCCCTTAGTCAAGTTAAAAAATATTATTAAAAAAGAGGGGCAATCGCCCCTCTTAACCATAAATATATCCAAGATATTTTCCGTCTGCGCTGTAAATCTCAGTTTTGTCAAAATGAGGGTTATCACATTCAATATAACCGTTTTCGTTTGCTTTCACACGAAGAATATAAATTCTGTGTATGTATCCTAAACTGTCCTCAACTTCAAAATACACTTGCATATTTTTCCCCTTCGGAACGGAGAAGTTTAAATTATCAAGGCGGTAGTGCTCATATCCGTCTGACATTTCTATGTTTTTATCATCCTTAATTCTTTCAAAATTTTCAAGAGGTATTCTCGCTGTTTCTTTTGCACTGATGAAAGAAACAAGATATGCCTTGGAGATATCGGCAGAACTTCTGCTATCTGTTATATTTACCCCCAGAATACCGTTGAAATTGAGTGTACTCTCATCTTCTTTCGGCTCACTTGAATGTTGCCATGATGACAGTTCTGCACTGACCGAAGCGAGCAAAGGCTCTTTCGGCGTAATATTGCCAAGTGAAAGTTCCTGTGTTTCAACTGTTCCGTCGGTTGTAAAAACAATTTTTTCAAGATTTACTTCAGAAAACATAGGAATTTCAAAAACACTTTTCAGATTACCCTTTGTGTTGCTCATAGGGTGTCCTTTACCATTACAAAAAACCTCAAAAGTTGTTTTTCCTTCGGTATATTTTTTTGCCGTTGCATTAACGGTAAGCTCAACGGTGTTGCTTTCCTTTTTGATTTCACCGTAGTCCCATCTGACACCGTAAATCAACTGAGTTTCTTTTTCAAGCATTTCGTCAACATTATCATAAATGCTGTTGATTGAATCGTTAATGCGTTCATACTGATATGAACTGTTATTCTGCAGATTTTCGATTTCATTTTGTAATGCAAAAATTTCTGCAACACAGAAAATCAAAGCAATCACCATTACAACGGATACTATACTTTTAAACTTTTTCATCATATTTCACCCCTAACTAAATATTATAGTTTAATTATACAAGCAATACATTACCTTGTCAATAAAAAGCACACAGACGGCGTACACCGTCTGTGTTATAAATAAAAATCATTCTGCTTTGTTTGCAAATTCAATTTCTTCTTTTTTGCCGATGTTATAGATAAACTTCATAGCAAGGAAAGCGATAAGTGAGCCTGCTGCAAGAACTATGAAATAAAGGGATTTCACCTTGTCGCCGAAGTCTGCAGCCTGAACTGCATTTTCACCCTCGTTGAAGCCGATTGCAACAAGGCCCCAGGAAACAACAGCCTGTCCGATACCCTGAGAAAGCTTACGGAAGAAAGAATAAAGTGCATACAGTGAGCCTTCCTCGCTCTTTCCCGTTTTTCTGTAACTGACTTCAATACAGTCGGCAACAATTGCCCATACGGAAATCTGGAACACTGCATTACCCAGGTTAAGCCCCATAAGACAGATGATATAAACAATCATACCTGTCATATCTGCACTTATCGGTACAAACAGTGAAACAATACCTGACAGTGTGCCGATAAGCATTGTTGAAACAATAAGGTTTTTCTTGCCGAATCTGGCGGTAAGTTTGCCCACAAGCAGAATAAACACAACCATAGGTGCATAACTGCCTATCATTGCAATACCGACCTTGCCCGCATCTTTGAAGAAATACTGGAAGACCATATTGTTAAGTGACATTGTGGAGTTGAAAAGAGCAACAGATGCCACAGTTGCTATTGTTGCACCAACCATTGCACGGTTTGTGAAAAATGATTTCACTGAAGACATCATAGCCTTGAATCCTGTGGGAGTTTCAGTGGATTCACGGCTTACGCGTTCCTTGACAAGTTTTGTTGTGCCGTAAAGAACAAAGAAAGCAAAAACTGAAAGTGCAATTGAAACAGGAAGAAGTGTTTCTCCTTTGAGAATCTGTGTTTCAGAGCCGTCAGCAGCAGTCTGCTTGCTGTAAACAATGCCGGGAAGTGCAATCATAATAACAATAGCAGGAAGAGCCGCACCTACTGAGCGGAATGTTGAAAGAGAAACTCTCTGCTGAGGATCATCAGTGATAACTGAGTGAAGTGAGCCATAAGGAACATTTACCGTAGTATACGCTATTGACCACAGACAGTAAGAAACAAGGCACCATGCATATTTTCCTGCGTATGAAAACTCCTTCACGGGAGCAAAAATCATAACATTGAAAATTACAAGAGTGATACCGCCAAGAAGAATCCACGGCATATATTTACTCTTTTTGCCGATGCGCTTTGTGTCAACAAGGTTACCGATAACAATATCGTTAACGGCATCAAAAGCCTTTGAAATAAGAATAATTACTGCGTAATCCCCTGCTGAAAGACCGATATACTGCAAATAGAAAAGTTGCATAAAGGTCGATACAAGCTGAAAAGAAAATCCGCAGCCCATATCACCCATTGCATATCCGAGTTTATCCTGCCAGCCAAAAGGTCTTATCTGTCCGGAAGCTGACTGATTATTTGTTTTCATTCTGATTATCTCCTTTGGAACAATCTGTTTTACCACGGAAAACACCTGCCCTCCGTGGTAATTATTCTTGTCTTACTTAAATTATTTAATTAACAGTGTCCGAGTTTATCTCTGAACTCTGCCTGAACCGTCACCGCCTGCAAGCTTTTCAACTTCAGAAACGCCTACACGGTTGTAGTCGCCCTCAATTGAGTGCTTGAGAGCAGATGCAGCAACTGCAAATTCAATTGCTGACTGTGTATCCTTGCCTGAAAGAAGTGCATAGATAAGTCCGCCGCCGAAGGAGTCACCGCCGCCTACACGGTCAACGATATGAAGGTGGTATTCCTTTGAGAAGCAATAGTTTTCACCGTCATAGAGCATACCTGCCCAGTCGTTGTCAGAAGCAGAAATTGAGGAACGCAGAGTAATTGCATCCTTTTCAAAACCGAAGGTATCCTTAAGCTGTTTTGCAACTGACTTGTAGCCTTCCTTGTCGAGTTTACCGCCGTAAATATCGGTGTTTTCAGCCTCAATGCCGAATACATCCTTTGCATCTTCTTCATTTGAGATGCAAACATCAACATACTTGCAGAGTTCTGTCATAGCCTTTCTTGCTTCTTCTCTTGTCCAGAGTTTACCTCTGTAGTTAAGGTCGCAGGAAATTTTAACGCCCTTTTCTTTTGCTTTTTTACAAGCGTCAAGGCAAATATCTACAAGTTCGCCGCCGATTGCCGGAGTGATACCTGTGAAATGGAACCAATCTGCACCGTCAAGAATTTTATCCCAGTCAAAATCTTCTCTTTTTGCCATCTGAATGGCTGAGTATGCTCTGTCATAGATACAAACAGAACCGCGCTGTGAAGCACCTTTTTCAAGGTAATATATACCAACTCTTTCGCCGCCTCTTACAATGTCTTTTGTGTCAACACCCAGAGCACGAAGCGAATTGATTGCTGCCTGACCGATTGCGTGTGAAGGAAGTTTTGTTACATAAGATGCGTCCATACCGTAGTTGGCAAGTGACACTGCAACATTTGCTTCACCGCCGCCGAAGGTTGCCTGCATTTTATCGTTCTGGAAGAAACGGTAGTATCCTTCCGGAGCAAGACGAAGCATAATTTCACCAAAACATACAATTCTTTTACTCATAATATAATCCTCTTTCTAAAATAATTCTATTTCTGTTACTGCTGATTAAAACGAGGTTTCGAATATCATCAAACAGATTTTTCGTCGAATTGTTTGAAAACCGCAGGCAATACTTTGTGTATTAACGAGAATTTTCGGACAAAAGCGACGGAAAATATGGTGATGAGATTCGTGGCAGCGGATTAATCAGTAGTTACTTAGTCTCTACACAGATTTCAAAGCCTGCAACTGTATTTTTAAGACCGAAGCAGGTAACGTTACCCTTTTTATCGTACCAGATATCAGGGTCAATTTCTGCACCGAGTCTTTCAAGGTATGCTTTTGCACGGTTGCCGTTAAGTGTTGAAATAACTATGCAACCCTTTGCACCGCAATCATCGTGCATAAATGATACAGCACCTGCAGATACGCCGTTTTCTGTTTCTGAATATTCGAAACCGAAAAGGTTGCAAAGAAGTTTTGCATCTGCCTTTGATTCTTCCTTGTCACCGTAAACAACAACAGAGTTGAGTTTGAATCCGAGCATTGTTTTAATGGCTTCTTTACACTTTCTTGTGATATCGTCCCATTTACCTTCAGCAATATCAGCACTTGTTGCAATCCATGTACCGCCGCAGCAGAGGATACGGTCAAAAGAAAGATAATCGTTGAGATTCTTTGTATTTACACCGCCTGTAGGCATCCATTTTGCAGCCTGATAAGGACCTGCAAGGGCCTTGAGTTTGTTTACACCGCCGTTGGCTTCAGCAGGGAAAAACTTGATATTGGTAAGTCCCATACTCATTGCCTGTTCCATTTCACCGGGAGTTGCTGCACCGGGCATCATGGGAATACCTGTTGATTTGATATATGCAATCATTTCGGGGTTAAAACCGGGAGTTACAACAAACTTTGCACCGGCTGCGATCGCTCTGTCACACTGTTCTTTTGTGAGAACTGTGCCTGCACCAACAAGCACATCAGGGCATTCAGTTGTGATTCTTCTGATTGCTTCTTCAGCGGCAGCAGTTCTGAATGTGATTTCTGCAGCGGGAAGTCCGCCTTCGCGAAGAGCCTTTGCAAGAGGCACAGCCTTATCGGCATCGTCAATTGCAACAACGGGAATAATACCTAAATCGTAAATTGTTTTGAACATATCCATATTGAATTTACATCTCCTTTTGATTATATGTTATATGAAGAGTAGTCAGTAGTTAGTAGTCAGTAGTCAGGGATGCACCTTCGGTGCATTAACCTCTCCGCCCTTCGTGCACCTCTGATTTCAAGAGATGCTGTTTATATTTGTGCCTGCGGCACATTATAATCCCGGAGCGGAGCGACCCACAGCATTTGCAAAGCAAATATATCACTGCGAAGCAATATCACTCGCCGGAACGGCGAATATCACATCCGCAAAGCGGATATATCACTGCAATGCGAAGCATTGCTTATACTCCGCTGTATGATGAGAATCCGCCGTCAACGGGAAGAACTACACCGGTAATGAAGCCTGCAGCATCGTTATTTACAAGGAACAGCAGTGCACCGTCAAGTTCCTTTGCTTCACCGAAGCGACCCATAGGTGTTGCGGCAAGAATTTTGTCTGTTCTGGGTGTGGGTGAACCGTCAGGGTTCCACAAAAGTGCCGCATTCTGCTTTGTTGAGAAGAAACCGGGTGCAATTGCGTTAACACGGATGCCTTCCTTTGAGAAGTGAACTGCAAGCCACTGTGTAAAGTTTGAAATTGCGGCCTTTGCACCTGAATATGCAGGGATTTTTGTGAGAGGAGTAAAAGCATTCATTGAAGAAATGTTGATGATGTTGCAGCCCTCTCTGCCGAGCATCTGCTTTGCAAAAGCCTGAGTAGGAATAAGTGTGCCGAGGAAGTTGAGGTTAAACACAAAACCCACTCCGTCTGCATCAAGGTTGAAAAAGTTTTTGCAATCTTCATCAATATCCCCTGCAAAGTAGTATTCTTTATCTGTTGTGGCTCTGGGGTTGTTGCCGCCTGCGCCATTTATGAGAATATCGCATTTGCCAAGGTCTTTTTCAACCTGAATGGCAATTTCACTGCAGATATCTTTATCAAGAACATTGCATTTATACGCCTTTGCTGTGCCGCCTTCAGCAGTAATTTCATCAGCAAAAGTCTGTGCTGATTCTTCGTTAAGGTCAAGAAGGGCAACCTTTGCACCGGCCCTTGCAAGTGTTTTTGCAAAGCCTGAGCAAAGCACACCGCCTGCACCTGTTACAACTGCAACTTTACCGGTAAGATCTGTGCCGAGTACATTCTTAAGCATTTTAATTTCCTCCCGTCTTATCTGTTTGCTTTTTCGCAAGCCTCAAAGAGACCGTTGATATATGTTGCGCCAAGGGCTCTGTCATAAAGGCCGTAACCGGGTCTTCCCGTTTCGCCCCAGATCATTCTGCCGTGGTCGGGACGGACATAGCCGTCAAATCCGGTTTCAACGAGTGCCTTTACAACCTCATACATATCAATGCTTCCGCACTTTGAAAGGTGTCCGCTTTCTTCAAAGGAGCCGTCATCCATAATAAGAATATTACGGATATGCATAAAGGCAATTCTGTCCATAGCGCTGTATTTTCTTACCATTTTCACAACATCGTTGGTCGCGGCGCAACCGAGTGAGCCTGTGCAAAGGCAAAGTGAGTTTGCGGGACTGTCCACAATTTTGAGGAAACGGTCAAGATTTTCTTCGTTGGTAATAATTCTGGGAAGACCGAAGATGGGATACGGAGGATCGTCGGGGTGAATTGCCATTCTTACGCCGCATTCCTCTGCAACGGGAATAACTTTCTTGAGGAAATATTCAAGATTTTCCCAAAGACCGTCTTCACCGATAACTGCGTATTTTCTGAAAAGTTCTTTGATTTCATCTTTGGTATAACTTGCGTCCCAGCCGGGAAGGTCGATGTCATCCACAAGAGGATCAAGACCCTTCATCTGATCCCAGTACATAACAAGACTTGTTGAGCCGTCAGGGGCTTCCTTATCAAGTTGTGTTCTTGTCCAGTCAAAAACGGGCATAAAGTTATAAGTTACACACTTAATGCCGTATTTTGCGCAGCGGCGGATATTTTCGCAGTAAACATCAATAAGCTCATCTCTGTTTTCTGAGCCGAGTTTGATATCTTCTGAAACGGGAATAGATTCAACAACATCAAAAACGAGTCCGTTCTTTTCACATTCCTTAACCATTTTTTCAATGGATTCTTCAGGCCATACCTGACCGGGTTTTACATCGTATACTGCAGATACGATTGAGTGCATATTGGGTATCTGGCTGATGTATCGCAAGGAAACGGGATCATCATAGCCGTACCATCTGAATGACATTTTCATATAGTTTCCTCCAAACCAAAAAATCTTTTTGCATTGCCGTAGGAAATATCCTCAACGATTTTTCCTAATGTTTTTATATCATCGGGATATTCTCCCTTTTCTACCCATTCACCGAACATTCCGCAAAGAATACGGCGGAAGTATTCGTGTCTTGTGTAACTCAGGAAACTTCTTGAGTCTGTGAGCATACCCACAAAATTGCCGAGAAGTCCCAGAGAAGCAAGACTTGTCATCTGTTCGCGCATGCCGTGCTTGGTATCGTTAAACCACCATGCAGAGCCGTGCTGGATTGTGCCGGGATAACCTGCCTGCTGAAAAGCACCGATAAGAGTGTCTATAAAACTGTTATCGGAACTGTCAAGGCTATAGAGAATTATTCTTGGCATTTTGCCGCTGAGATACATACTGTCAAGAAGTTTACTAAGGGCAACCGAGCCGTTGTTGGGACCGATAACATCAAAACCCGTATCGGGACCGAGTTCACGGAACATTTTTGTGTTGGGATTTCTCATACAGTTATAATGAATCTGCATTGCCCAGCCGAGTTCATAATATGCCTCAGCGCAGAAGAGAAGCATTTCTGTCTGAACGGCGAAGAGTTCCTTGTCGCTTACCTTTTCACCGGAAAGTGCCGCCGCAAGAACTTTGTCGAGTTCAGCTTCGTCCTTTTTTTCAAAAACAAGAAAGTTCATACCGTGGTCACTTGCTTTACAGCCGCAACGGTCAAAGTGTTCCATTCTGTTTCTGAGGGCCTTTTTAAGTGAACTCACAGATGTGATTTTAACACCTGACACTTCACTGAGTGTGCCGATGTAATCTGCATAGCCGTCCATATTCAGATTAAAGGCTTTGTCGGGACGGAATGAAGGAGCCACAACTGTTCTGAGTTTGCCTTCTTCTTTAATTTTCTGATGGTATTCAAGAGAATCAATGGGGTCGTCGGTTGTTCCGATAAAGGCAACATTGCTTTTTTCAATGATTCCTCTGACACTCATATCATCACTCTTGAGTTTTTCCTCGGTGAGAGCCCACACTTCTTCGGCTGTTTCAGCACTGAGCACACCTTCATAACCGAAATATCTTTTCAGTTCAAAATGACACCAATGATACATCGGGTTACCGATTGCCCTGGGAAGAAGTTCGGCAAATTTAAGAAACTTTTCTTTTGCCGGTCTGTTGCCTGTGATGTAGTCTTCACTCACACCGTTTGAACGCATAAGTCTCCATTTGTATGGTCGCCCGCAAGCCACAGTTCAGTGATGTTTTCGAACTTCTTGTTTTCGTAAATTTCCTTAGGACTGACATGGCAATGATAGTCGATTA